>JAFVTF010000011.1 GCA_017503375.1 Lentisphaeria bacterium
TCAAATTTGTAATGGTTTTCGTCCATTTTCTTCAGTATCACCTGGCGGTTGGGCGAAACTTTCAGCTGGCTATCACAAATCATCTCTTTGGAACTGTAAAATTTCCCGGCAATGAGTTCATCACTGTTGTTGAAACTGTGAAAAGTTTTCAATGATTCTAATCTCATTCCTTTGTGATATGCATTCCCCAGCGCATAGATAAAGCGGTTCTGCGGCAAGCTTTCCCAAATTGCCCACCCGGAGAGTATTGAAACAGTAAGTAAAAGAACTGCCCACGCCAATTTCCGATTGATGAATTTCAAGAGATAAATCAATCCGCTCAATCCCGCGCCGATTCCAATAAGAAAAGGAAGTCCGAGAAACAGCCACGGATTGAAACTGCCGCGCGGAATGTATATCATATTTCGCCAGACAGATGTTTCGCTGTCAAATTCAAAACTCCACATAGCCGCGGCAAAAAACAGTACCCACAAAACAGTACCGGCAGTAATAAAAAAACTTTTCGGGTGTTCCTGATGCCATTTCGCCAAATTGCGATAAATTGCCGGCTTATATCCTTTGTCGAATAACAGAGCAACTTTTTTGCTGACAAAGAAAAAGCAGAAAACAGCCGGAATTGTTATCGGCAGCGAGGTCAGAATGATAAAATATCCGACAATAAACCAACCTTCCCAGAACCCGAAAAGTTTTGTAAATATACTGTATTCCGGATAAAAACCATGAAGCATATCTTGCACTTCATACAATACTCCACAGGGAATCATGGATAGAGTGCATATCATAATCAAGCCCCAAAATGCTCTTTTGCGTGCTTGCCGGATATTCAGCAGATAACAGTAAAGCCAGCCGGAGTAAAAAACTGCAATAATGGCAAAGTACAAATAAAAATAAAGGTAATGATATATAAACATCCGGAACATTGCTGATATCGGCGGAACTCCGGTCAAGCCCACCCAGGCAAATACCAGCACACACCCGGCGACCCACGCCAGAAATCCGGTGGTCAAAGCATAGAACAACGCCAGCTTTCCGGATTTTAAAATTGTATTATTTTCAGTCATTTTTCCTCCTTCTCAAAACCGAAGTTGAAAAATGGCATCCATTTGATCAGGGCATTTTCATTGTAATTCAATAATCCAAGCTGGACTCCACCGTTTGAGGTCGTATTAAAAATTCCGATTTGCAGAACGTTATCTATATAAGTGTGACCATTCAAAAAGCCGACTTGCAGATAATCAAAAAAATCGATTCCCAGCAGTTGAAATTTGGCAAATTTTCCGGAACTATTGGTAATGCCGATTTTTATGCCGTAATTTTCATTGACATCAGTATAATTTTCAAGCAAACCGATCATCAAACCGTAATTGCGGTCAGTAAGCGATGCCGCGGAAACTTGAATACCGTAATTGTTTTCCAATTCAGTTATGCCGCCAACTGAAATGATGGAAGAATACTGTTGTATTCCCAAAAGTCCGATAGAGAGTAACGCAACCGAATCAGCATCAAATAAATTTGCCGATTCAAAAATACCGACTCCAACTTGCACAGGGGCGAATTTCCAACCGGGAATCACCCCTTTGCCATCAAAATTCCCGGCAAATGCAGAGGAAACGACCACCGCCGACAAAATTATCAATAAAAGTTTTTTCATTGTTCCTCCCGTCCCATATCCCAGTTTACCAACGGCAGCCACGGAATGTAAGATTTGTGGTTGTAATTGAGCAAACCGAGTTGGAATGAAGTTTCTTTATTGTATATATTTATGGAAGCATTAAACAACCCGAATTGGAATCCATCCGTTCCATTGAGATTGCACAGACCACTCTGAATTGTCCCACCTCCATTCACGAGCCCGAATTGAACACCGGATTTTTTGCAACTGTTGAGCAATCCGAACTGAACCTCAGTAACATCTTCGTCCTGTTCACTTTCGTAACTGCGGTATCCTTTATTCCGCAATCCGAGTTGAAATCTGCCGTGAATATTAAACAAGCCAAGCTGGATCATACCATGTTGATTGTAAATTCCGGCTTGCATTCCCCACTTCTGAAAAGCGGAGCTGTTATACAAGCCGACTTGCAAACCATAATTTTTCCCGCCGAAATTGACCGGGGCGGCTGCTAACGCCCAGTTATTTTTACTGATATTCAGTAATCCGGCTTTCAAAAAATAATTGTTATTGATTTCCTGAAATGGAGCAAAAGAAATAATCGTTGATTTTTGATGGTTCACAAATAATCCAAAAGCCAGAAGACAGTGTGTTTTTGCATCGAAAAGCTGCGCTTTGTGCATCGGCAGAACGGTGATTTGCAATGGAGTAAACGGAATATCCGGAATCACTCCTTTGATATCAGATTCCGGAAAACGCGGACTTATTCCCGTAACTGTTGCAGTTATCATTGCCGCAAATAATATCACCAAAAACTTTTTCATTTTTCCTCCTTCTCAAAACCGAAGTTGAAAAACGGCATCCATTTGATCAGGGCATTTTCATTGTAATTCAATAATCCAAGCTGGACTCCACCGTTTGAGGTCGTATTGAAAATTCCGATTTGCAGAATATTATCTCTATTGTTCTCATTTAAGACCCCGACTTGCAGAATATTATCTCTATTGTTGGCATTTAAGACCCCGACTTGCAGGTAATCAAAGAAGTCGGTTCCCAGCAGTTGAAGTTTGTCATATTTTCCAGACACATTGAATAAGCCGATTTTTATACCGTAATTTTCATTTTCCCCGGTGGCATTTAAATATAAACTGCACATCAAGCCGTAATTGCGGAGAACCGGCGATGCCGCAGAAACTAGAATACCGTAATTGTTTTCCAATCTTGTCAAGCCGCCAAGCGAAATAATGGAAGATTGCTGTTCTATTCTTAGAAGCCCGAAAGAGAATAACGCAACCGAATCGGCATCAAACAAATTTTCCGATTCCATAATTCCGACTCCGACTTGTGCGGGAGCGAATTCCCAACCGGAAATCACACCTTTGCCGTCAAAATCCCCGGCAAAGGCGGTTATTGCAAACAAAGCTGACAAAATGATCAACAATCGTTTCTTCACCTTCAGACTCCTGGTGTAATAATCCTGATGTTTAAGAGATTTCCGGTATTTATTCTTCAGCTTTTCAACTGTTTATTACGGATGGTAATAGTCATGATGTCTCGGGATTACCGCCGGGGCAAGAGGCAGCAGAATCAGGAAGAAAATCATGGCGAAAGTGTAAAAACCGAAAAGGAATTGGAATTTTGTCATTGTCATTCCGGCAAAATTCCAGGATGCCGCCAACGCTCCTGTCCAGAGAATCAAAGTTGTACCCAACCGTCCGACAGCTGTTCCGAGATTTGTAATGGTGGCAACAAAAGCCATTGCCATGACTTTATTTCCCGGACGCGCCAGTGCAAGCATTTCAATGGAGTTGATACACAGCATGAATGCTGAAACGAATCCGTTCAGGAAGAAGGTGACATAAAGAATCGGCTTCAGGAGCGGATTTTGCGGAACTGCGGTCAGCAGGAGAATACAGACGAGCAACCCTGTCAAGTGCGTTCCGATCAGACATTTTTTTGTTTTGAACTTTGGCAGGAGCCGTCCGACAGCTGCATAACCGACAATGGAACCGAGCAAGCCGACGGATGAGAATGTCATCAGGCTTTCAGCATTGAAATTCAGGCATGTTTTCATATAGACAACTGCCAGCGGAACTGCTGCATAAAATGCCATATTTACCAGACAGGAATAGATGGAAAAACCAATGAGCGGTCCGTTTTTGATACAGATTCCAAGAGCGAGCGGAATATTGACCGGTTCTCTTTTTGCATTTGGATTCAGGGGCATTCTGTCCATTTCAAACTTTCTGCCCATGAGCATAAGTCCGCCGAAGACGAAAAGAGACTGAACCACCAGAACCGGCGGTTTTGCACCCATAATTTTCCCCATTGCATAAATCAGAATCGTATTCAGAATCATATATGAAAAGCGCATTTTTCCGAAGAATTTGCTTCTTCCTTCCGGCAGGAGAAAGTTATCCAGCAGCGGATACCAGGTGGAGGAATAGACCGGACGGGTCAGGGAATATATGAAGGCACTTCCAATGACAATATTCTGTGCATAGGAACCCGCGTATGGTGCTGCCGCAATGGCAAGGAATGCAAGACTTCCCACAATACAGGCTGCGGAATACGTCATCCGCAGTCCGAATTTTACTGCCAGTCCTGCACAGAAGATCATCAGAACCACACTTGCCACACTGGAAAGTGAGGTGGAAAACATGGAAATGGAATCATTCCCGCCCAGCATGACGATGTAAAGCACGATCAGCGCATTGCTGTCGATCATCTGTTCTGAAATACATCCGAACCAGGTGGAAAAAATTGCGTGCTTTTCATATTTTTTCCGTTGCTGCGGTGTAAGCGTTTCTGCATAGCTCATATTGCCTCTATCCGATCTTTCAAATCAATTTAACGTTTCTGTTTTTTCAGTTTGATCCGGTCGAGCAGTTCCACCGGTTTTCCATCCAGAGTCTGCAGAACAGAAAGAGTCATCTCTTTTGCAGTGACTTCGCAGAACAATCCGGCTGTATTAACGTGAGCAATAACCGGATAGGGATTGACGAATGTTTCCGGGAATTTTTCTGCATGTCCGGAACGGGTTTCCGGAGCATAATGATTTTCCCCTGCATTGACTTTTTCATAAGCATGAATATGACCGCAAAGCATGACATCCGGTTTGATTTTTGCATTCCGGAGCGGCTCTGTCAAACCGTAAACCAGCCCGTAAATCAAATCTTTTTCTGTCTGCAGGGGTGGAATATGCATGAGGACAACACGGAAATCCGCTTTCTGATAGGCTTCGCTTTTCACAACTTCTGCAATGAATTCCTTCTGCTGTTCCCGTGCGGCACGGTTGCTGAACATGATGCCTTCATCATCGCGGTTGCTGTCGCTTCCGCTGTCAAGCACCAGGAAAAAGACTGAGTCGTAAGTGAACGCATAATAAGTTTTTCCGGAGGGATGGCGCATGACATTGAAATACTCTTTTGCATAAACGCCGAGCTGCTCATGGTTTCCGCGGACAAATACCATCGGTTTGTCTTTTCTTTCAACAGTTGTTGCTTCCAGGATCGGGTCGATGATTCCTTTGTACAGAGCTTCACTTCCGGCGGCATGGCTCAGGTTGTCTCCGAGCAGGGCAATGAAATCAGATTTTCCGGCTTCCGGAAGTGCCAGAGCACGGCGGATGTATCCAACGTCTGAATGAATATCGGTAATGCAGTAGAAGTTGAACTTTTTTGCGTTTTTTTCGGGGACTGCAAAGGTGTGCCTGATTCCGGAACTGTCAGGTTCCATGGTGACCGGACGGAGAGTGAAGATTTCATATTCATATTCCTTGCCCGGTTCCAGATCTGTCAGATAGACTGAGTGACTTGTATTATGATTCAGGATTCCATGATTTTTGCTGCTGAACGCCTGTTTCGGTGCGGCTTTGGACCCTTTGACCTTGTATTCCAGGTAAGATGGCACAAGACCTGCGGTTTCCCATGAGATCTGAACAGCGTTTGCATCCGGAGCGGAAAGATAGGGCCCATGCAGAACTTTCTGAGCCGGGATCATATCTTTGCTGCGGGCAAGTTCATAATCTTTCCGGCTGACTTTTCCGGAAATGACTTTTCCGCTTTTCAGCTGAAGAGCTGTCTTGTAATCGGTGAAAAGGAGTTCCCCGTAATTTTCCACTTCATGGAACCGGAGCTGCAGGGGGCTCCAGCTGGAGAGTTCCCCGCGTTTGGATGCCTGACGGCAGAGATTGAACCGGAAACCGCCTTCGCTCAGACGGAGCAGGGAAAGATCGAAGCGGACTTCTGCACCCCAGCCTTTTTCCGTTTCAAAGGTTTTTGCCTGCCACTTGTCATAATTCCCGGTGCTGTCAAACCGGATTCCGGAAATGCCGACACCTGTCTGGAACAGCCACGGATCAGGTTCCATATCTCCAAAATGAATTTCCGCCATATCCCCGGACCAGATGCTGCAGCTCTGATCAGCAGGACGGACAAGATTTTCCGGATTTTCGTAGAAAAAGAATCCGAGAATAAGGTGTTTTTCTGTCCGGAACAGCGCCATTTCAGATTTTTTATCCACGCGGTCTTTCCGGTACGGAGCAAAATCTTTTGCCCAGGCGGCTTTTTTCCAAACCGGATCTGCCATTTTTGTGCCGAATTTATATTTTACATTCAGCAGCGGGACTGTAAGAGACTTTGTGATTTTATTGTTGGAATATGAAACATTGCTCTTTTTCAACGGGATTTCCTGTTTTACCATTTTGAACTCCTTTTCAAGTATAACTGCATTCAGCGGTAAGATAACTCCGGAGAGCGTTTTTTTCAATCCCTGATCTCTCCGAAAAAGATAGATTTTTCAAAAAAAATCAGCGGACACTTTCCCTTTTGATCAGCCGATAGGGCAGGGTGGTGATCCGGGGTACTTCCTCTCCATTCAATCTCCGATTGATCAGGGAAACAACTTCTGATGCCAATTGCTGATATTCCTGAGTGATTGTTGTCTGCGGCGGTACGGCAAAATTTGAGAAAAAGGTCTGTTCCGAAGCAATCAGCGAAATATCTTCCGGAATCTGTTTGTCATAAAGCGATATTGCATACAGAACAGTGATGCCGGCATTTCCTCCCGGACAGAACAGCGCATCCACTTTCTGTTTCAGGAGTTTCCCCACCAGTTCCACATATTGTTCACTGCCGTTTCCGGAAAAACGGATCAGGGAATCGTCATCAGGCAAATCAAATTTTTTCAAGGCTTTCCGGATTGCTTTTTCCCGTTGAGATGCATTGCCTTCTCCGGGATTCCCGTGAATAATACAACCAACTTTCCGGCAGTTCCGTTCTTTCAAATGTTTCAAAGCCAGTTCCATTCCGGCAGATTCATCGGAATTGACATAATAAATGTTTTGCCCGGGATTTTTTTCCTGTGGGTGGCGGTCAAGAAAGATCAGCGGTTCACTGAAATGTTCATCCCATTCTGACAAGTCCGACGGTTCCAGCCCGATTGCTGCGGCGGCACAGAACCGGACATCCGGCAGCCGTTCCAGACTGTTGACCGGTAGAATTTCCACCCGGTATCCCTGTTTCGGAAGTTCCTGAGTCAATGCCATAAGCAGCATGTCGATACAGCTTTGAACAGGATATACTGAGTTGTATGGCGTGATCAGCACAACATTTTTCTGTTTTTCAGAGATACGCGGATGATAATTGTTTTCCGCTGCGATTTTCAGGACTTTCTGAGAGATTTCTCTGCTCACCCCCGGATTTCTGCCGAAGACACGGGAAACGGTTGCGGGGGAAACTCCTGCCAGTTCTGCTATTTTCCGGATATTCATGAAATTGTTTCTCCTTCTGTGAAATTGTTTCAATATATCACATGTTTTTGCGAAATCAAATCAAGTGTTGCAGAATGTTTTTCTGAAAAAATGTAAATTTTTATTTGAATATCGCTGTTTTCTGCGGTAAGGTAAGCTGAAATATCAAAGAAAGGAGCCTTTTATGGAACAGTCAATTGTTTATTTTCCAGAAAAAGAGAAAGCTGTTTTTGAAATAACTGAAGCTGAAGCCATTCTGCAGCCCCGTCAGGTTCTTATCAAAATTGATTATGATCTGATCAGTGCAGGAACCGAACTTGCAAATTATCATGACTTGCCCAATACTGAAGTATCTATCAGAAAATTTCCCCATTATCCGGGTTATACCACTTCCGGCCATATTGTAAAAACCGGAGATGCCGTCACAAAATATAAAGTCGGAGACCGTGTTGTCTGTGCCTGGGGCGGTCATCGTTCCTGGGTGATTCGGGATGAAAATGAGAGAATTTATCCGGTTCCGGAAAATATCAATCAGAAAGATGCCGCCGTGGCGCATCTTGCATCATTTCCGATGTTGGCTGTCCGGAAACTTCAAATTCAGCTTGGCGAAGCATGTCTGATTGCCGGACAGGGATTGCTCGGTTTGATTGCCGGACAGCTTGCCCGGATCGCCGGGGCTTATCCGGTAATTGTCAGCGATTGTTCTCCGGAACGCCGGGAACTTGCTCTGAAACTCGGGGCCGATTATGCACTTGATCCCAAGGCTCCGGATTATGTCGAAAAAGTCCGGGAACTGACCGGCGGAAAAGGTCCGGAAACAGTTGTGGAAGTCACCGGAAATATTCAGGCTCTTCAGCAGGTTCTGGAGTGTGTCGCCCAAAACGGAAGAGTTGCATTGCTGGGGTGTACAAGAATTTCTGATCAGCCTATCAATGTTTACAGGTATATTCACTGCAAAGGTGTTTATCTGATTGGGGCTCACACATGCACACGTCCAGCACATGATGCAACTCATTGGGGGTGTTCAGAAGCAGACGATTATAAAACATTTTTCAAATATCTGAACTCTGGAAGATTGCAGGTAGCACCTCTGATTTCAGAAGTTGCCTCTCCGCGCGATGCTGAAGCGATTTATCAGAAACTTGGTATGCAGGCAAATCCACCGCTGGGAATCCTGCTCGACTGGACTGATATAGATAAAATGAGGCAATTTTAAAAGTCTGGGACTTTTGAAATTACCTCAAAATGTAAGGAGCAGAAAAATGGAACAGAAAAAAGTATTGGTTTTCGGTGCAACCGGGGCAATGGGACAGTACCTCGTTCCGAAACTTGCGGAACGGGGATATCTTGTTGATGCCGTCTCTCTGGATGAATGTCCGTTCCGGCATGCAAATGTTAATGTAATTACCGGAAATTCAAAGGATTATTCATTCCGGACGGAATTGCTGAAGAACAATTATGATGCCATTGTGGATTTCATGATCTATACGACCAAAGAATTGGTATTGTATCTTCCGGAGATCATAAATGCAACCGGACATTATATTTATCTTTCCACATACCGGATTTATGACGGCTGCGAAGTCCCGGTGAAAGAAACATCTCCGCGCCTTTTGGACAATTCCGGTGATGTTCTGCTGCGGAATTCTGATGACTACTGCATTTACAAAGCACGCGGTGAAGATATCGTCCGCAGTTACGCAAAGAAAAACTGGACCATTATCCGTCCGGCAATCACCTATTCTTTGAAACGGTATCAGCTTGTGACTTTGGAAGCCTTTGCAACGGTATGCCGTGCAAAGCTGGGAAAAACGGTTGTATTGCCTGAAAGTGCCAGAAATATTCAGGGAACTATGAGCTGGGCAGGGGATGTGGCAGAGATGATTGCCAGACTGCTTTTCAATGAAAAAGCGTTTGGAGAGACCTTTACCGTTGCAACTGCTGAGCATCACACCTGGGGGGAAATTGCAGAATATTATCAGGATATCTGCGGTCTGAAAGCATTATGGGTGGATCAGGAAGATTTTCTCAATATCGTTGCAGAAGATTATAAACGGTTCCCGTATGCCAATCGTTGGCAGCTGATCTATGACCGCCTTTTCAATCGGGTCATGGATAATTCCAAAGTACTTTCTGTAACTGGTATGAGACAGGAAAATCTGATGAAGCTTTATGATGGTTTGAAATATGAAGTCAGCCGCTGTCCGGATGATTTTGTGCAAACCGTGAAAGATTATCCGATGAATCTCAGAATGGATCAGTATCTGAAAGAAAAGGGGATGGCTTAATGAAGAAGATTAAAATTGCTCAGGTCGGCGTGACTCATGAACATGCTCCCGGAAAGATTGTATCATTGAAAAAACTGCCGGATATTTATGAAATTGCCGGATATGTCAATGATTTGTCATTCAACGAATTGCCGCAGCATTACAGAGATTTTTCACCGCAATGTTATGAAGGTCTCAAAGAATTGACACTGGATGAAGTGCTGAATGATCCTGAAATTCAGGCTGTTACGGTGGAAGTGCCAAATAATGAACTTGTTTCCATGGCAATAAAATTTGCAGAACGCGGAATTGCCATGCACATGGATAAACCTGCCGGATTGGAGCTCGGACGTTACCGGGAACTTCTGGATATCTGCAAAGCAAAAAAAGTTCCGTTTCAGATGGGGTTTATGTTCCGTGGAAATCCGGCGTTTCAGTTCTGTATCAAAGCGATCCGGGAAAAACTGATCGGAGATGTAATTACCATTGAAGCGGATATGAATCATGGTTACGGCGGAGAAGCGTATCAGGAATATATCAGCCAGTTTTCCGGCGGACTCATGTACAATCTCGGATGTCATCTGATCGACTTTATTGTTGCGGCAATGGGGCGTCCGGAGAACGTGACAGGGTTCCTGAAATCTGCTCCCGGAGATCCGTCTCATATCAAAAACAACTGTATGGCAGTTCTGGAATACCCCAATGCGTACGCAGTTGTCAGTTCCTGCAGCCGCCAGTACAATACATCCGGAGTGAGGACGATCCACATCGTCGGAACGCATGGTTCCATCATTTTCAGTCCGATTGAAGCATTCGCTCCGAACTGTGTTGAGATGAATATTCATGTTGTGAAAAATTCTCCGGGACTTCCGGCGGGAATTCATACACTGAAATTTCCTCTTCAGCATGACCGTTATACGGAACAGCTGATTGAGTTGGCTCAGATCATTCGCGGAGAACGGGAATCTTCTTATTCCCTTGAACATGATTATCTGGTTCATGAAACAACCCTGGCGGCAGCTGGATATATTGATTGGAAAAAATGAAACTTCATCTGTTCAGCAGCGGTTCGATTCTAGCCTGGAAACACCTTCTGGTACGCGGTGCACCGGAAGGTATCAGAATCACTGTGCCTGTTCCGTTCTATCTCATTGAACATAATGGCGAATTTGTTCTGTTTGATACCGGACAGCAGGTTCCGGATAAAGAATTCCCGGCAGATGCCCCATTCATTCCGCAGGTTTCTCCGGAAGACAGGGCTGTTGTTCAGCTGAAAAAATACGGAATTGAACCGGGAATGATCAAATATATTGTTCTTTCCCATCATCATTCCGATCATTCGCAGGGATTGCCGGATTTTCCCGGAGTTCCCTGTATCGTCCGGAAAGAAGAATTGAAATATCCGTATATGAGAGCGTTGAAAGAACAGGAATCCGACCGGGAATGGATTCATCCGGAAGAACTGTTCGATCTGTTCGGGGATGATGTTGCCGACTGCATTCCCACACCCGGACATACGCTCGGACACCAATCGCTGCGGCTGGTAACAGATGATTGCCGCATTGTCCTGTTGACGGCGGATGCGGCTTATACAGACGCCGCTTTGGAGCAATTTCCTCCGGAAAAGGAAAAAGATCTTCCCTATTGGCGTACCATCGGAATGTTCCGCAAGTTCCGGAACGATGGCGCACAAATCATAACCGGGCATGATCCGGATTCATGGAAAGAATTACAGAAACAATATAACTGAGGAGAAAATATCATGTACGCAATGACACTTGACGAACATTTGAATTTTGACTGGAAACAGGTTCCTGATCCTGTCCGTAAGGAAGGGGAAGTCCTGATAAAAGTCCATGCCGCAGCGGTCAACCGTGCAGATTTGATGCAGAAAGACGGCTGCTATGCCTCTCCTCCGGATTGGCCCCAGTGGTGTGGTCTGGAAGTTTCCGGAGAAGTCCTTGAGGCTCCGGAAAACTGTCATGTGAAAGCCGGGGATAAAGTTTGTGCCTTGCTTGGCGGCGGCGGTTATTCCGAGCTCGTAACTGCACCTGCCGGAATGGTGATTCCGATTCCGGATGGACTTTCCATGATTGAAGCTGCGACCCTGCCGGAAGTCTGGTCAACGGTTTATCTGAATCTTCAGCTTGAGGCGGGCGGTTTGAATCCGGGCGATGTGTTTTATATGCAGGCTGGAGCCAGCGGAGTTGGGCTTGCCGCAATCCAGTTTGCCAAGATGAAGGGCGCAAAAGTTATTACAACCATTGATTCCCCGGAAAAAGCGGAATTTGTCAAAAAACTCGGTGCCGATTTTGTTCTGGATTACAGAAGTGAAGATGTCCGTCCTGTGATCGCAGCAAATCCACCTACGGTTGCGCTTGACTGCATCGGTGGAAAAATCATGGGCGAAAATTTCAAAAATATGGTGTTCGGCGGACGCTGGATCATGATTGCAACTATGGCTGGCGGAATGACTGAAATCGATCTGGAAACCGTCTGGCGGAAACGGATCCGTCTGATCGGAAGTACGCTCCGCAGCAGAACATCTGACGAAAAAACAGCGATTCTCCGTGCGCTGCAGAAAGAACTCTGGCCCGCATTTTCCGCAAGAAAACTCATTACAAATATTCATGCCGTTTTTCCGATTCAGGAAGTTGAGGCGGCTCATGGGGTTCTTCGCCGTGCGGAAAATATCGGAAAAGTCGTTTTGACCTTTGTATAACAAACAGGTGATTTCATGAGAAAATCCTTTTTCAACCGTCAGAATACCGCTGTTACTGCTCTGTTTTCAGGATCGAGCATAGCAGAACTTGTTTCCAAGATCCGGAAAGCCGCAGCGGAAGGGGCGGATGGAATCGCAATTGAACTCCATGAACTACCGCCGGAACTCCGTACAGTGGATTGTTTCAGAAGAATCATGGGGGAGGCTTATCTCCCGTTCATGTTCATCTGTTATCGCGGATGCAAGTGGTATGGAACTGATGATGAAGCCCGGCAGGAGTATCTTCTCCGGGCGGCAGAGGCAGGTGCTGAAGTCATTGATGTCATGGGTGATTTGTATTGTCAGACACCCGGTGAATTAACAGAAGATCCTGCTGCTGTTGCCAAACAGAAACGTTTGATTGATGAGATCCGTCAACGCGGTGCAAAGGTGTTGATTTCATCTCACATGCACACCTTGCCGCCGATGTCTGCCAATGAGATCAAGCGGGTTTTGAAAATTCAGGCGGAACGGGGTGCGGATATTTGCAAAATCGTGACGAATGGCTCAACAAAAGAAGCTTTTCTTGAAGCGATCAAAGCGGATATTGAACTTGGAACTGAATTTGAAAAGCCGTTTATTCATTTGACAAACGGCCCATTCAGCAAGCTGCATCGGTTCATGGGAACAAAACTCGGATTGGCAATGACCTTCGGCGTTCCGGATTATGATTCATCTTCCTACAATCAGCCTCTGATTCGCTCTTTCAAGACCGTTCGGGATACGATACCGTGGGATTTGGGGGATGTCATCCCGGAAAAATAATTTTTTCATTTGATTTCTGCAAATCCTGATTTATATTACTGTCAATATAAACTCAGAAAGCAGGTGACAAAATGGGAAATAATACAGGAGATGGTTCCCCGGAGAAAAACATGAAAGCGGCGGCTGTGAATTGGATGAAACACAATCCGGTTCAGACAGCAATTGCCGGAATTGCCGCATTGATCGTTATATTTTGTATCATTCTGATGGTAAGCAAAGGCAAAAAAACGGAACTGCCTGCTCCGGAGGTTGCACCATCGAAACCGGAACAGACTGACATTCCGGAGTTACCTTCTGTTGCTGAGACCGCCGGAACAGAGAATACTTTGCCGGACGTACATGTCGTTTACCTCGCTGAAGGCGTTCATTTGAAGCTCATCAAGATCAATGCCAATTCAGAGGTGTCCATTGCTGATGAGTATTATATCGGTGTTTTTGAGGTGACCCAGAGTCAGTACAAGACTGTTATGAATGAGAATCCTTCCGTATTTCAGGGAAAGAATCTCCCGGTGGAGAATGTTTCCTGGGATATGGTTATGATGTTCTGTGATAAATTGACTGCCGGCGGTCATGCGCTTGCCGGATGGAAATTCACTCTGCCATCATCGGAACAATGGGAATTTGCTTGCAGGGCGGGAACCAAAACACAGTTCTCCTGCGGTGATACTCTGAATGTGAAAGATGCTAATTTCAGTAAAACCCGGTTCCGGAAAACTGTAATTGTGGGAAGTTTTCCTGCCAATGCATTCGGGCTGTATGATATGCATGGAAATGTATGGGAATGGTGTTCAAATGCTGTTCCTGCAAAGAAGGGAACCTCCGGAAAAATGCGGGAAGTCCGCGGCGGTTCCTGGTGGCATGGCGAAAGCTTCTGCCGTTCTTCCACGCGCGGAAGAGCCAACCAGTTGAAAGGTGACAGTACAATCGGATTCCGTATTGCAATGGTAAAAGCCGACTGAAAAACTCGGATTCCCAACCCGTTTTACGGCATTTTGCAACAGCCCCTTCCAACGTTTCCCTTGACAAATTACCTTTCTTATGCTATCTTACACTGTGAAATGTTTTTCAGGAGGTATATTTGTTATGAAGAAAACATCATTATTTCTGTTGATTATCGGTTCCGTTTTATTAAGCGGCTGCGTTTCCTCCCAGCGTATGGCAAGAATGTCCGGCGGCGTATTCGATGAATATTCCGCACCGCCATCTTACCGTTTGCGTTCCAAAAAATTCCAGAAAAAAACACCTCATGCAGATTCCATCAACCGGGCGAACACTCAGAAAGTTTCCGGATTGAATGATACCCTGATCAATATCTGGCCTTTCTTTTTCCGGAACAATGCCTACTGGTCCGTCCTGTGGCCCTTTATTGACTGTGATGATTACGGTTTTGCAATCCGTCCGTTTTATGTGCAGGATGGAGATGAATATTCCGTGCTGTTCCCCCTGGCCGCATGGAATCCGGAAAACAAAGATGGCTGGGTGGCAAACTTCGTATGGAACGATAATGGATTCGGATTTGTACCGTTCAGCTGGCAGAATACGAAAAAAGATCACGGATGGTTTTATTACACTCCGTTCTTTATTCACGAATACGATAAACGTCCCCTTGAATTCGGATACCGGAAAAACAGATTTTACCGTCAGGATCATTACACGGAATTCATGCTGGCTTACTGGTCAAAGAATCGCCGGGTCATGACTGGTGATTCTTCCTGGCTTTTCAATTATTGGAATTTTAATGATGGAGACCATCTTGCAAAACTTGCTTATTATTTTGCAAAACTCGGGAAACCTGTTCCGAAAGAAATGTCTGAACTGGAAAAAATTCAGAAAGATGTCTTCCGGACCCTTCCGGTGAATACCGGTTACAGTTATGGATTTTTCCCATTGTTTCATTACTCCAAACAACCGGATGGAAATGTAAATTGTCAGATATTGCTGGTGAACGGTTACAAGAAAAAGAAAAATCATTTTTCCTGGTCAATTCTTGCAGCATTGGCAAGTTATAAAGATAATGAACTTGATCCGAAATATACCTGGAAATCTGCTGAGAAGGAATTTTTCTCGTTTCCTTTGTTCACCAAGCTCACGACAAAAAAAGAATATGAAAACGTTGGAGCAGTAAAAACATTAAGGGAAATTAACAATTTGTTAACCTCTCAGTCATACAATCAGAGTCTTCCCCGGATCAAAGAATTGATCAAAGAGCTTGATCCGAAACTGGAATTACCTGCAACCGTTGTGAATAACGCAACCTTGAGGCTTTTCCTTGATGATTGGAAAAAAGGAAAAACATTCCCGGTCAAAGAATCTTATTCCGGCGGAAATCCGCTGATCTTTCTTTATGACATCAATGGAAAAAACAGATCGTATATTTATTCAGCTCTGCTGACAAGATATAAAACTACTGGCTCTTCCGCAGAATTTGGCTGTATTCCGCTTCTTACTTTTGCGAGAAAAACTCCGGATAACAGCTATTTGAGAATCGTTCCGCCTCTGGTTTATATGGATTCTTTCAGCCGGGACAGAGATGTTCATACAAAAAGGATTCATAGTTCCGATACCAAAATGGCAAAAAAATGGGATGTTGTGGAAGAAATGGATATGTATGCCGCACTGGGATTGTTCTATCGCGGAAAGATTGCGTTCCACGTTGCAAAACAAGGATACAACGGCGGCGATCTGGAATACCTGCGGAAAAATCTGCTGAATATCCAGTATGAAAAGAATGGTATCAAAAATTCCTGGGAAGAGCATGCCGCAGAGAAAAAACGCATTGCAGCATGGAAGACCAAAAATAAAATCGAATATTACGAGAAATGTATCAAAGAAGAAAAATCCAAAATTGCAGCAGAAAAAATCCGGAAACGGGAACAGGAGGTCGCTGCAAAGTGGTCTCTAATGAAATCCACTGCTGCAAAGATCAAGTTTAATATCTCAGAAGCCGATGTCGCAAATTCAAAAGCTTCTGTTGATGCCGTGAACCGTCTGCTGAAAGATTACACGGAACTCCGCTGGAAAGAAGATATCGGAAACGGATTTTTCTTCCGGAAAGAAAAATTCTACAATGGCGATTACAACTGGCGTCTGTTAGGGTTCATTGCCGGCGGAGAAAAAGTCGGTTCAAAAGAGAATACAAATGTGCTGCACCTGCTGTACCGTTACCGTCAGGATGGAAAACGTTCTGAAACATTGTTTTTCCCCTTTGTCTCCATAGTGAAAGATGGGGAAGACAGTAAATTTTCCTTCCTGTGGCGCGTGTTCCAGCTGAAAAAAGAAAAAGGAAAAACCGGCGGATATTTCCTGTTTATACCTTTTTGATTTTGTGGGGGAACCACGGAAAACACGGAAATGCACGGAAAGTTTTACCCGGAAAAACTTGGCAGTTTTTCCGGGAGAAGATTAGAAAATTTTGACAGAATTTTATCAGAGAGCTAAACGTTTGATTTCAACCCCTGGAAAATGTCCAAAATTTACCAGAAAACCTACTTTGATTCCTGTGATTTTCAAATAATTCAATAACTGAGCTTCATGTTCTTTTGCTAATTTGCTGACAGCTTTGATTTCAATAATGATTTTATCATAACAGATGAAATCAGGTTTATATGTTTGTTTCAGGGGAATTGCTTTGTAATATAATTTTAATTCACATTGTTCTTGAAAAGGCATTTTTCTTAATTCAAATTCTTTTGCCAATGCTTCCTGATAAACAGATTCTAAAAATCCATTTCCCATATTTTTATAGACTTCAAAAAATGCCCCTTGAATAGCGTATGATTCTTTTTCATAAATCAAATTCATAATAAATTTCCGTTATTTTTTTTATAATCCCCCGGAAAAACAGCCAAGTTTTTCCGGGTAAAATATTCCGTGTCCCTTCTGTGAATTCCGTGGTTCCCCAAAAAATAAACTTCTGCGGTTCACGAAAAGAAAGGATCAGAGACCGAGCTTTGCTTCGATTTCTTCCGCAGTCATGTAACCGATCAAACGTTCTGCAAGCTGTCCGTTTTTATAAAAGAACATGGCAGGAATATTGTTGACACCGAGAGATGCCGCAATGGAAATGTTTTCCTGATCGCTTGTGACTTCCACTTTTCCGACAATGATATCGGGGTGAGCGGCAGCCAGTTTTTCCAGTTCCGGAGCGAGTTTCATGCAGGGACCGCACCAGGATGCCCAGAAATCAATGAGAACAGCCTTTTCTGTCTGTGTTGTGAGTTTTTCAAATGAGGCTTTGTTGAGATGTACGACTTCCATAATCACTTCTCCTTATAAAAAAGTTTACAGTAACAATATCCTTCAAAGTCCGGATTTTTGATCTGTTCCTGAAATTCTTTGCAGATGCAGACATTTTCCGGAGTATGGAGAAGCCGGCACGGACAATAGCCTCCGGTTTTCTCCAGAGCGTTTTTGATTTTTTCCACAAGAGCGGAATCTTCGTTGTAACGGACATTATCGGGGAGCTGCATTTTTTCATCCTTTCCGTTGAATTTTCAGGAAATATACTCATTAGACAACGGAATTCAAGGACTTTTTTCCAAAAAAATAGAAAAACAGCTTGAAAAAGGGAAAAAATATGATATAATTTCAAAGTTAGCATATTCGCTCCATAGGAAAAAATCGCAACACAGGTTTTCTTTTGATGAACGAACAGGTTTTGATTTATGATACAACGTTGAGAGACGGCTCTCAGGCGGAAGGGATCACATTGTCCAGAAATGACAAATTGCGGATCGCAGAACGTCTGGATCGTCTTGGCGTAACTTATATTGAAGGCGGTTGGCCCGGTTCCAATCCGAAAGATGTTGAGTTCTTTCAGGAAGTAAAGAAACTCAACTTGAAACATTCCAAAATAGCTGCATTCGGCAGTACCAGACGGGCAAAAAACCGTCCGGAAGAAGATGATAATCTCCGTCTGCTTCTGGAATCTGAAGCGCCTGTTGTGACGATTTTCGGAAAATCCTGGCTTCTGCATGTGACAGATGTTCTGCGGGTCACTCCGGAACAGAATCTGGAAATGATTCAGGACAGTTGTGCTTATCTTTCTGCCGCCGGACGCGAAACCGTGTTTGATGCGGAACATTTCTTTGACGGTTATAAAAATGCTCCGGAATATGCATTGGAAGTCTTGAAACATGCCGCAGCCGGCGGAGCGTCAACTGTCACCCTTTGCGATACCAACGGCGGATGTCTTCCGGAAGAAATTTATGAGATCACGAAAAAAGTCCGGGAAACATTGCCGGAAAATATCGTGATCGGAATCCATTGTCATAATGACTCAGAGCTTGCGACTGCTAACTCTCTGGCTGCAGTTCGTGCCGGAGCCCGTCATATTCAGGGAACGATCAACGGATTCGGAGAACGGAGCGGAAACGCCAATCTCTGTTCCATTATTGCCAACCTTGAATTGAAAATGAAAATGCAGTGTTTGCCGGAAGGAAATCTGGCGACATTGCGCGACTGCAGCCGCTGCGTGGATGAAATTGCAAATATTCATCATGATCCCCGGCTGCCGTATGTCGGCGACAGTGCTTTTGCCCATAAAGGCGGGATGCATGTGAACGCTGTGGAAAAGAATCCGACGACGTTTGAACATATTGCACCGGAAGCGGTTGGCAACAGACGGCGGATTCTGGTTTCTGACCTTTCCGGAAAGAGCAATCTCGGAATGAAAGCAAAAGAGCTTGGTCTGGAAGCAGCACCGGAAAAACTGATGTCCGCATTGACCGAAATCAAACGCCGTGAAAATCTGGGCTATGAATATGAATTGGCGGAGGCCTCTTTTGCATTGCTTCTGGAAAAGGAAACCGGAGAATACCATCCGTTCTTTGAACACCTCGGATTCCGTGTTTCAGTGGAAAAACGCGGCGGAATGGATCGTATTTCTGAAGCGACAGTGAAGTTGAAAGTTGGCGATGAAGAAAGTCTGGTTGCAGCGGAAAGTTCATCCGGACCTGTGAACGCACTTGATACGGCTCTGCGGAAAGCTCTGGTTCCGTTCTATCCGGAATTGAAAGGAATGAGCCTGCTGGACTACAAGGTCCGTATTTTGAGCGGCGATAACGGTACGGCTGCGAAGACCCGTGTTTTGATTGAATCCGGAACTCCCGGAAAGCAATCCTGGGTAACAGTCGGAGTCAGCGAAAATATTATTGATGCATCCTATGAGGCAATTGTTGATTCTGTGGAATACGCATTGCTGATGCATAGAAAGAATGAGAAATGAAACGGCATTTTATCATATTCGGTTTGATTTTCAGTGTGATTTTCGGTGCATATCTTACACCAGCGCCTGAAGCGAAAGCGATTGACCCTGTTACGATTGCAATTCTTACCCCGATTGCGATCAAAGCGGCTCAGATTGCGGCGCCTTATGTTTTGCGCGGGTTGAAGAATATGGCCATTGCCGCATCCAAAACTTTACCGGATTTTGTTAATTTGCTTAAACTGCCGTTAGGTCTTTTATTGGCCACGATTGGAGCTCCCTTCGGAACATTCAAACGTGGATGTGTTTATATTGGACATGGTTGTATTGCGCCGTTCCAGCTTGCCTGGCATTTATTATGTGTTCCATTCGCCCTGTTTAAGATAACAAGGTAGCGTATTTTGCGTTCAGGGGTGTATTGTGCCTTTATCAAAAAAAGATGAGGATTCCATTCTGCAGAGCTGGTATGGTCCGGAACGGGCCCTGGATGAGCGTGTTTCCCGGAATCCCCAGTTCCATCCGTTTTCTGATGCACTTGATAAGTTCATGAAAGGTGTCGTTTCAGAAGGCGCTGTTTTACTGGATCAGATTGTCTCTGAATGGAACGGAATAGTGGGGGCCGCCAATGCAAAACTGTGCCGTCCTGTATTTTACCGCGATGGGGTTTTGAAGGTGGAGATCAATCATCCTGCGTTCAAACTGGCTCTCGATAATCCGAAAATGAAAACAGCGATCTCCAACCGTTTGAATCAGTTGGGGATCGCCTGTGAGACAATTCAGTTTATTCCACCGGGAACAGTCAAAAAACGCTGAATTTTATTCCGTTTAATTGTCCGATTGTTTCTGCCGGAACCCAGCCGACTGCATTTCCCGCCTTGATTCGGACCCATTTATCTCTGCGTTCACGGATCTCAACGGTTTCTGCAGCTTTCAGTTCATCATCATTCAGATAGGCTGAAGAATCGGAGGGAAGCGTTCTGAGACGGACCTTATTAACGAGCACCATTGCTCTGTCCGCAGCATAGGTTGTATGGTACTGGCTGACCGTCATAGCCGTACCAAGAATGAACAGAACCGCTCCGATTATCGCAATGGGAAGAGTGACTCTGAGATTGAAAAAACGGCGCAGTCCGAATGACAGCAGCAGGATTGCAATTCCGGATACGGCAAGGATCATCCATTCTCCGGGAGTCATTTGATTTCTGAGATATGCGGGGATATCTGACGGTTTCTGCAAGTCCCCGGCAGGCGGTAATCCCAGTTCTCTGCGAGTCAGTTCCAGATTCCGGAGAATTTCCATATCGCGTGGTGCAAGAAGATGAGCTCTTTCATAACAGAAGAGAGCCTTTGCATATTCTTTTTCCTGATAGCAGCAGTTGCCGATATTGTAGAGCAGGGCAGGGGTGGCGCCCTGTTTCTGCAAGATGGCGGTGTACCATTCTCTTGCAGTACGGAAATTTCCGCTGTCGTATGCCTTGATTGCTGTTTCCTGGTCAGAAAATTCTGCTGCGGAAAGAGCCGCACCGGAGAAACAAAGAATCAGACAGAGGAGTTTTGCGAGCATTTTCATCAGATTTTGTTTCCTTTCTTCTGAATAGTACGTAGCACCGGGAGCCCATGCTCCTGCGGAAATATTTTTCAGTTCATCAGCCAGTTCCGGATTTTTCTGTCCGAGCCATTCTGCAGATTCATCCAGAGAAGTGCCGGGAGAGAGGTCCAACGCATTGTTAATATATTCTGAGATTTCCGGAGCAAGGTTGTAAATCTGTTCTGATTGGGCTTCATTCATCTTCTTGAGCAGAGATTTTTTCTGTTTTTTTGCCAGATTTTTTCTCCGGACAGCAGTACTTGTTCCTCTCAGGAGAAATGCCAGAATTTCGCAGATGATGACGGCAAGGACTCCTGCTGCCGGGATCCCGATAAGCCAGGCAAGGAAATAATTGTTTTGTGCGGAATCCCCGCTGGAAAGTTTTTTCAGATACATGATTCCTGCAAGAGAATGTTCCTGTTTTTCTTCCGGTATCCGTTCCGGAATTGCGCTGTCAACAACATTATTCCGGCCGGAGACAGGGATGATTCCCGCTGCGGCTTCGACAGTGACTGTTTGTGAAAACGGGGTGATGGTATAAGTCCCGGTTTTACTGTTCAAGGTACAGAACTTCAGAGAAATGGGAAGAGTGCCTGTTTTGGTCGGGATCATCGTATAACGGAGCTCAGCAGATTGGTTGTTCTGATTTTTCACTGCTTCAGGGGCGTACATTCTGAAGTCCGGAATTTTCAGATCGGGAGTTTTCAGATTTTCCAACCCTCCGGTTCCGGAAATTTTCAGCGTCAGAGTAATGGCGTTTCCGACTTTAGAAGTTTTTGCAGAAATTTCGGGAGTGACAGTCCAGTTTCCGACCAATCCGAGCCAGTTTACATCAGTCGGGAGAGTCGGAAGCGGCTTGATTTCGAGTACAGGAGAAACCGCCCGTGCGGTGTGTCTGACAGTCCGGTAGGAGGAGAAACCCATATTGAAAAAATCATCGAAAAACGGGTCTCTGCTCATTCTGCTGCTGCGTTGTGACGGAACGGAAATCTGAGTGGGAACTTGAACATTCAACTGCTGTTTTCCGGGGGCGATCATCTTCAGTTCTGTCCGGAACAGATAGCAGATGTATTCCTTGCCGTCAATCTGCCGGATACCTCTTCTCGGACGGTCGAATCTTGGATTTTCGGGATTGACAGCCTGGTAGTTTCTGTACAGGACATCATCTTTATCCGAAGAGATTCCGGGATAATCAAGATTGATCTTTGTTCCGCTCAGACAATAGACTTTGATTTCAACGGGAATATATTCTCCGACGAAGTATGTTCTGTTTTTGCCATCCAGAGAAATTTCAGTGAAAACGGCCTTGTCGATATCCAGTTCCTCATGGTTTCCTGTTTGAAGACTTGCTTTTTTGACCGTAAACGTCAATGGTTTTATCTTTATTTCTTTTCCGTTTGATTGAACGGCTGTTTCGGGAATGGTGTAAGTCCCCTCCTTTTCAACAACGAAAGAATACCGTCTTTCAGCGGAAACAGAACGGCGGCCGTTGATAATCTGCTGACGCATGGAGGTTCCGGAGCCCAGCCATGCTATTCCTTTGACAGCTGGTTGTTTGACAAATGCCGGAGGCGTTGCCGATTGGGAACTGAGGACAAGTTCAGCCGGTTCTCCGGTAACGGGATTCCGGGGGGTTATAAACATTTGTACGGTATCGGCAGCCGCGCAAATAACGGCTGTCAGAATCAGAATTACTGTAGAAATCTGTTTCATAAAATCACCAATCCTTTGTTACTGGAGGGAGTTTTGTATTTTTGTTCCGGTACATTTTGACAGCATTCCGGAGTTCTTTTTCTTCATCTGCCATCTGTCCAAGAATACTTTCAGCCTGATCTTTATCAATTTCACCTTCCTGCTGTTCGCCTTTTTTCTGCTGAGGGGCAGATTGCGGCGGCTGCTGAGGTAATTCCTGATTCTGTTTTCCGTTCTGATCTTTCTGATCTTTCTGATCTTGGTTTTGACCCTGTTTCTGATCTTTTTTATCCTGTTCATTCTTTTTATCGGCTCCCAGAATATCGGATGCTTTTTTCAGATGTTCTTCCGCTTTTTTGTTTTTATTGCTGTTCTGAGCCTGTTCCGCTTTTTCCAATTCTTCCTTTGCGGATTTTGCCTGTTGTTCCATCTGCTTTTGTCCGGCTTCTTTTGCCATTTTTTCAAGTTCTTCCGCAGATTGCTTTGCCTGAGATGTCATATCTTTAGCGGATTGCTGCTTCTGATCCTGTTTCTGATCCTGTTTCTGATCCTGTTTCTGATCTTGTTTCTGATCCTGTTTCTGATCCTGTTTCTGATCTTGTTTCTGATCTTGTTTCTGATCTTGTTTCTGATTTTCTTTTTTCTGCTGCTGTTGAGCTTGTTTTGTCTGCTGCTGAGTCTGCTGTTGTTTTTTCAGCAGCTCTTCAATTTTCTTTTTTTCTTCTTCAATTTTTTTTCTCATTTTGAGAAGGAGTGTCTGATTTTTTGCCGTTCCAATGGTATTTTCAGAAGAAACCATGCTTTCCTGATAAAATTTTTCAGCGGTTTGCAGCTGTTTCAATGCGGAATCATATTTTTTGAGAGCTTCTTGCGGCTGCTGAGCCTGCAGCTGTCCCATTGCATTGATCTGATCGGCCAGAGCCCGTTCCTGATAAATGACACCGAGATTCTGATAGATTTTTCCGGAAAGATCTTTATCAGTCCCGGCTGCCAATGCACGGAGATAGAACTCTTCCGCTGTTTTCAGAGGATCTGTTTTCTGATCTTTGTTTTGCGGAACTTCAGCTTTTTGTATTTCAACGGCTTTGTTATAGATTTGTTCGGGAGAGAGCGTTTCTTCTGCGGGGACTTGTTGAGATTCCGGTTGAGCTGTTTTTTCCTGCGCGGAAACAGCGAAGACAGAAGCCAGCAGAATTGCAATCAGTTTCTTTTTCTTTCCCCGCTCAGAGAGACACATCCAGAGGAGAAGGAGCAGGAATGCGGCCCAGAGCGGATAAGAGAACCGTTCGATTGGCTTTTGCGCTGCGGCAGAAGCATATTCTTCTGCATCAAGTTTCCGGATTCTGTTTTCGATTGCTCTCAGACCTGTATCTGCTGCAGTGGATCTGACATAGATTCCCCCGGTTTTTCTGGCCAGTTCAATCAGTTGTTTTTCATTCAAAGGACTGTTGACAACATTTCCTGCGGAATCTTTCAGGATTCGTTCCACGCCTTTTTCATCTTTGTACTGAATGATTGACGGCTGGGACGGGTCGCCGATTCCAACCACAAACAACGGGATTTTTTTTGCGGCGAGTTCGTCCAGCACCTTCTGGCTGTTGCCGGAAAGTTCATCACCGTCAGTGATCAGAATGACAGCTCTGTTGATTGCTTCGGCAGCGGAAAATGCCTCCAAAGCTGTTTTCAGAGCCAGTTCGATATTTGTTCCGCCAATGGGGATCGTTGAGGTGTCCAGATCAGAAATATATTGGAGAAAACTGGTTTTATCAACTGTTAAAGGACATTCCTGAAATGCGGAACCTGCGAAAGATACAAGTCCGAAGCGGTCGGAAGGATTGAGCTTTACCAATTCTTTTACGAACCATTTTGCATGTTCCATTCGGGACGGCTGAACATCCCGGCTCAGCATACTTTTTGAGGTGTCAAAAACGATCATTAAATCTCTTCCGGAACCGGAGATATCGACGGTTTCATAATCCCATGCCGGTCTTGCGAGAGCCGTAACGAGACATATCACGATCAGGACAAGAAGGAGAAACCGGAATAACCTCATTCCCGGAGAGGCAATCACGGAGATTCCATCCGGTTTATCCAGTCCGGTGAGCGACTTCAGAACTTTTATCCTTCTGTACCATGCCGAAATGAAAACAGCTGCCATACAGGGGAGAATCCATACAAGATGCCAGAACATGTCCGGTGCAAGAAATTTCATAATATTAAACCTCCGCTTTGATTACAGGGGATAGACCGATGATTTCCGGAAAAGTTCATTTTTGTTTTGTTTCCCCCTGTGATAATTCCGTGAGTTGAGCCGTCCACGGATTTGTAGAACTGGATTTAGAGAAGAATCTTTGCGGTTCAGCAAGGAAGAACCGCAGTGCCTCAAGATGCCGCCGGATGCGCTTTTTATCTCCGCAGATACAAAGAGAACCTGCTTTTTTTCCATCAAGGGTCGGAATCGAAACATTTCCCAATGTCAGAAAACCATTGACCTGAAAATCTGTAAATGGACTGACAAACATTTCTGCATCCCGGATCATGGAAAAACCAACCGTTCCCAGAATTTCGCTGAGAGATGACGGCGCAAGAAGTTTTGCCGCATGGTAGAAAAACGGATGAAGCATGGTACACAGCTGAAGGAATTCTTCACTGACTCCATGACCTTCCCGGATGTCATTCATTTTCCGGCTGAACTCTTTATGAAATTCCAAAAATCCGCTGAGTTCATCCGGGCTGTTTTTCCGGAATTTACCCGGACGGATTACCAGAAGCCCCAGTTCCCGTTCTCCGTCACGGACACCCATATCGACAGGAACCAGGATTTTTTTGTCTCTGAGGAACGGGTGTGCAGAGATGCCCCAGAGAAAAATTCCGGCAAGCGTTGCTTTTCCCTGCATTTCCTTTTCCCATTTTTGATTCAGCTCATTCCGCAGATTCTGCAGCATGGAAAAATCAATAAAAGCTCTTGCCCGGAAAACATTATCTCCGCAATAGACAATATTGGGAATGGAGATCGTATGGTTTTGCGGCGGATATGTCAATTCCCCGACAGTTCCCCACTCGGCTTTCAGCTGGTTCATGATCTCCTGCATCGGAGCTCCGTCTGCGGTGACATGACTGAACTGCCACCAGAGGTCCACTTCATCCAAATCTTCTGAAAATCTTGCTGCAATGCACAACATTCCCCATCCGGGATGACGGACACGTCTCAGGTCCGGAATATGAAAACGCGAAGGAGTTTTTCCATCTGCTCTTCCCGGTTTGACATCACAAAAGACAAAGACGGAACTCATGATACGGTCGACCAGCCGGTGCAAGTGTCTCCGGATTAAGATATTATATCCGGAATGGGCGGATATCCAGATTTTCAAGGCTTTCTCAATCCGTTTGATACGGACTTCCGACGGCTGATAACGCATAGTGTTGTAGACAACAGTGATATGCCGGAGAATAAAATTGATCTGCGGCTGCAGAAAATGTGTAACGGGAATCCTTTCATCGAAATGCGGGATGATTTTCCGGATATTTCCGGAAGAATCCATTTCAGCCTCCATGATATCGCAAACATGGATTCTGCGCCGTTTGAATGAATAATTTCCGATACGGACAGCCCAGTTCAGCTGAGGTTTTTCCCGGATGAATTCTTTCAGCCGCTGGAAGAGAACAGCTTTTGCCTGTTCCTCAGACTTGGGCCGAAAACCGGTATATTTCAGGCGGAAAGCAGTCAGAATGAACTTGGAATATTCATTCCGGACAAAAATTTCCGTCACTTTTCTCCATCCGGCAGATTCAGCTTTTGCTCCGATGTTCCGGAAAAACTGCAGAATCTTCAGAATGAAAATAACAATAATATTTTGAACAGACCAGAAATCAAAAAGCTTGCTGAGTCCGGCAGATTTCTTTGGAATCATGATGCGGGAGGCAATCCTTTCTTCTGAATTTTTTCAGGTTCAGGATTCCGGATATCCAGGAGAATATGCCGCAGGATAAAATCGAAGAAACGGCTGTTCATAATTCCCATGTGACCTCCGGGAACAGGATAAATTGCTTTCCATTTGATCGGCGTAACCATGTGCGGATACCAGATGCCGCCGGCACGGGCATCCTGACAACTGCTGGCAAAGGTGATTTTTCCGTCACCCGCCGCTTTTTCCGAAACAGTAATCCTGCCTTTTTTATCCACTTCCAGAGAGGCATTTGTTTCGACAGAATTACCTGCAATGAGCCACAAAGAGACATCACCCGGCAATTGGTCCGACGGATAAGTAAGTGCTTCACGGAACATTTTAGCCTTCATCAGAGCTTTTTTCAGATGGTCTAATGCAATTTCTCTGCGTTCCTCTTTTGTTTTGATATCCGGCATCAAACGTGCAAGCCAGACATCCTGAGAGGGATCCAGCAAGCCCCATTTGTATTTGATCCAGGTATTGATATCAAACAGATCTATTGCTTTTCCGGTCCCCTTTTCCCGGACAAGTCCGGTTTCCGGCGCAGGGAGCATTTCGTAGTAGGAGAGGAACGTTCCGATCAGGGCAGGGGGATATGCCGGACTGCCGGAGATGAGACGCAAGCCGTTTTGCAATTCCAGAAGAGTATCTGCATATCCGGCGTTCGGTGTGCCGACAATGATCAGTTTATCAACGTGTTCCGCACCCGACCAATCCGGTTCCGGGAGTTTCTGCAGCTGATCCGGAAGAATTTTTCCTCCGTACCGGAGATAATAACGGGCAACCAGACCGCCCATGCTGTGTCCAACCAGATCAAACTGAATGTTGTAATTCCGGTCTGTTCCATACATCGCTCTGTATTGACGGCGGAGCATCTCTTTTTTTTCTTTGATGAACCGGTCCAGTGCTGCCGCATTTTCCGAGATATCTCTGCGCCAGTCATAGTAGAAAACAAACAATGACGGGAAATGTTTATCCGGATAGAGTTGTTTCGGTTCCGGAACATAACCGGCATCTTTCAGCGAAGTTACCAGAATATCATAATTGTCAAGAAAGAATTGCAATCCGAGAATTCTGACTTCAGACTGTTCCAGCAAACCGGACGGGAATGTATCGTTTTTCAGCTGCGGCAGAGGAATTCCCTTTTTCATCGGATGCGCAAGTTTTTGAAAAAAAGTACCTGCCGCCATCTGGGCCGGTGCAAAATGCCCCCAGACTTTGTTTCCCTTTGAATCTGAGATTTTCGCTCCCAGAAGACCGTGAATCACGATCACCGGATTCCGCAGAGGACCTTCATACTGAGCGGCCATCCTTGACATCCGGTCATTAATTTTTTTATGATACAAGCCGTTGTCCTGATACGAACCTGTCGCACAGGAAATATTCAGCAGGGCGATCATCAGAAGACCGCTTGCAACAATCCAGATTTTTCCCTTCATCATGCTGTTCATCCCTCCCTGTTTATTCATCATTTTTTACGGGTTGCCCTTCAGGGCAGAACTGCATTTTGCATAACATAGCACATTTTTTGAGAATTTCCAGTTGATTTTCCGGAAATCTGTTTGACAGAACCGCTGCCGGGTGCTATTTTAACGGAGCAATGTTTTTTTATTGATACTGACAAGGAGTTTTCTTATGAAGATCGAAACCGTCAATTTTTGCGGATGGAAGAACTGTATTCAACTTTCCAGCGGTGATTTCAAGCTGATTGCAACAACAGAAGTCGGTCCCAGAATTATCGGAGCTTTTCTGGGTGAAAGCGAAAATCTTTTTTATGTTGATCCTGCAACCGCAGGGAAAAAAGGCGGAAAAGAATGGAACGGCATGGGCGGTCACCGTTTGTGGCATTCCCCGGAAGAATTCCCCAGAACTTATACCGTTGACAATTCCAAAATTGAATATAAATCCACGAAAAACAGCGTGATCTTTTTTCAGAAAGCTGATTCCCGCAGCGGAATTGAAAAATCCATTGAAATCATCCCCGGAAAAAACGAAATGTTCCGCATCGTTCACACTTTGACAAACCGGAACGCCTGGTCCGTTGAATGCGGAGC
The DNA here is from genome assembly GCA_017503375.1 of Lentisphaeria bacterium. Classification (GTDB taxonomy): domain Bacteria; phylum Verrucomicrobiota; class Lentisphaeria; order Victivallales; family UBA1829; genus SIG79. The sequence continues at coordinate 28,641 of JAFVTF010000011.1, forward strand.
CTGGGCAATTACTATGATGGCTCCCGGCGGAGTCGGAATTTTCCCCATGCCGCAAGGAAATAAAAAAGCCCTGCTGCCCAATATCTCTTTCGCAATCTGGCCTTACAGTGATATGGCTGACGGAAGATGTTCCATCGGATCAAAATATACCCTCGTCAGACAGGATTCCTCTTTGAAAAACCCGCTCAAAGTCGGTTATAATTGCGAAGACGGATGGATTGCCTACCAGAATAAAGGTGTTACCTTCATCAAGAAATTTGAACATATGGTCGATGGCGAATATCCGGATAACGGCTGCAGTGCAGAATGTTATACCAATGATCAGATGCAGGAAATGGAAACCCTTTCCCCGTTCTATGAATTGGCTCCGGGCGAATCCATTACCTACGCGGAAGAATGGCATGCACTTGCTCTGAAATCTCCGCAGATCTCCAGTGAAAAAGAGGCCGTGGAAGTCTTCGGCTGAGTCAGTGGAAAAATTTTTCTGATTTTTCTTGAAAAAATCCCGAACAGAGAGTATAGTTCCCTGTTCAACCCGGGAGCATAAATTTTTATGATGGATGGCATTACATTATTTGATTGTACGGTTCGAGAAGCCGGATATCAGACAGGATGGTTCTTTGATGAAACCTTTCTGTGTGATTATTACCGCTTTGCGGAAGCTGCTGGTTTTGACTATATGGAACTGGGTTTTTTTCATAATCCGGAGGCTGATCCGGATCGGGGGTTGACCAGATATTGCGGATTGAATGCTGCAAAGATCAGAGAGGTCTTCGGCAGGACAAAAAACATTCTCAAGCTCAGTGCAATGCGCGATATCCAGCGTCCGCTCTATCCCATCCCGCCGCGAAAAGAGTCTGAAATTGATGCAATCCGTATCCTTACCCGTTCCAAGCAGACTGTCCTGGATGATCTTGCAAGACATGTTGAGGAACTTCAGAATCTGGACTATGAGATTTTTATCAATTTCACCAGTGCCGGACGTAACACGGTCAAAGAAAATACAGCGTTTGCGAAGTTCGCCAGAAAAATGGGCGTACCCGTAATTTATTTTGCTGATACAGAAAGTATTTTTACTCCGAAATATGTGGTCAATGCATTGGAGATCTGCCGTGCGGAAGGCGTGGAAGCAGGAATTCACCTGCACAACAAAAACGGAACAGCAGAGGAATTGCTGGATGTGGCATTGGATCACGGCTGCATTTACACAGATTCCACCCTCATGGGAATCGGCGGAAAATGGTATGACGGGAACATTCCGACAGAAGTCCTGATGAAACGGTTTGAGTATAATCCCGGTTATGAATTGACCCGGTTGAAAACCTCTTTGATCCAGCAGTTGATCAAATATAATGAACATTGTGCGGCGGTGCTGTAATGAGAGTTGCTGATTTTGTATTTAAGACGTTGGCGGACTCCGGTGTGCAGGATGTCTTTATGATATCCGGCGGCGGAGCAATGTTTCTGAACGATGCCCTCGGTCAGGAAAAAAGAATCCGGACAATTTGTACCCATCATGAACAGGGCGCGGCGATCGCTGCAGAAGGATATGCACGAACCACCGGAAAACTGGCTGTGGCAAGTGTGACCACCGGACCCGGCGGAACCAATGCAATCACAGGTGTGATTGGCGGATGGCTGGATTCCATTCCCATCCTTTTTATTTCCGGTCAGGTGAAATTCTCCACCTGTCTGGCATCCAGACCCGGACTCCCTTTGCGTCAGCTGGGAGATCAGGAAATCAATATCGTTGATATTGTCCGTCCGGTGACAAAGTATGCTGCAATGGTTACGGACCCGAAGCAGATCCGTTTTGAGTTGGAAAAGGCTATGCATACAGCCATGTCCGGAAGAAAGGGACCTGTCTGGCTGGATATTCCCATCAATATTCAGTCTGCTGAGATCAATGAAGAGGATTTGCCGGGATTTACCCCGGAACCGGAAAGTATCACTTGTCCGGAGCTGGAAATCAAAGAGGTCTTCCGCAAATTGCAGACAGCGAAAGCTCCCGTTCTGATTGCAGGACACGGAATCCGGCTGGCAGATGCTGTCCCGGAACTCAATCAACTGATCGAACGGTTGAAAATTCCTGTTCTTTCCACCTTTGAAGGTTTTGATATGGTTCCTTCCGATTCCCCGTATTTTGCAGGACGGATTGGTACAATCGGTTCCCGTGCGGGAAATATTGTATTGCAGAACGCTGACTTCGTTCTCTGTATCGGAACCAGAAACAATATCCGACAGGTGAGTTATAATTATGAAAATTTTGCAAAATGGGCGGATACTGTTGCTGTAGTCGATATTGACCCCGCTGAATTGCAGAAAAATACGATCCGTATCACGGACCCGGTCTGCTGCGATGCAAAAGTCTTCCTGAAAAAATTCCTGAATTTGAGTGAAAATGCGGATTTGCCGGATTTCTCCCGCTGGCTCGATTGGAGCATTGCACGGGAACGGAAATACAGTGTCCTGCCTGAACCCGCACCTGGAACAGTTGGAGTAAATCCATATCTCTTTACCCGGATATTGACGGGATCTCTTCCGGAAAATGCAATCGTTTCCTGCACCAACGCAACTCCGAGTATCGCACTTTTTCAGTCCGGAATCGTAAAAAAAGGCCAGACCATGTATTGCAACTCCGGCTGTGCAGCTATGGGGTTCGGACTTCCTGCTGCACTGGGGGGAACCGCCGCTGCGAAAAACGGAGAACTGACAGTTTGTCTGGAAGGGGACGGCTCTCTGATGATGAACCTGCAGGAACTTCAAACCATCCGGCATCACAATTTCAATGTGAAGCTGTTCCTTTACAACAATAATGAATATTGCTCGATCCGTCAGACGCAGGATAACTTCTTTGAAGGGCGGCACTCCGGCTGCGATAACAACTCCGGGGTGACATTCCCGGATTGGAATATTCTTGCTTCCGCATTCGGCTGGAGATATGAACAGATCAATACGGTGGAAGAAGCCCGGACGAAACTTCCGGAACTGCTGGCTGCGGAAGGTCCGGTGTTTGTGGATGTGAAACTCATTCCCGGATATCGTTTTGAACCGAAACTTTCCTCCAGAAAGTTGGCTGACGGTACAATGGTTTCCGCTTCTCTGGAAGATATGTTCCCGTTCCTGCCGGAAGATGAAATGAAACAGAATTATTATCAGAGATGATGTTTTATGAAAAAGAAGATCAGTATTACCACAAGCTGCTGGAATGAACGGGAAAATATCCCTTTGTTTTACGAACGTTGTCTGAAAGTCATGGCAGAATTTCCGCAATATGATGTGGAATTTGTGATTTCTGATAATCTTTCCACTGATGGAACACGGGAAGTATTACGGGAGATTGCCGCAAAAGATTCCCGCGTAAAGGTGATTTTCAATGCAAATAATTTCGGTCATATCCGTTCGCCTTATAATGCCTTTATAAATGCGACCGGGGATGCCGTTGTGATCATGTGTTCCGATTTGCAGGAACCGCCTGAAGTAATTCGTGAATTCCTGAAGAAATGGGAAGAAGGTTTTAAAGTTGTTGCAGCAGTCCGCAGCGGAACAGATAACAACGGGATTACGGAAGTTTTCCGTAATCTTTATTACTGGATGCTGGATAAACTTGCTCCCGGACAGAAATTAATCCGGAAGTTTACCGGGTTCGGATTGTATGACAGAACGGCTGTTGATGCTTTGCGGAGTTTTCATGAGCCGTATCCGTATTTCCGGGGAATGGTTTCTGAAATAGGGTTTTCCCATACAGAGGTGGAATTCCATCAGGAAGCCCGTGTGAACGGAAAAAGCAAAAATAATTTCTTTACACTGTATGATATGGCTATGACCGGGGTGGTGAATTATACGAAACTGCCGCTTCGTCTTGCCACATTTACGGGGTTTGTTCTTGCCTTCTTCAGTTTTCTTATCGCAATGTCTTATCTTGTGATGAAACTGGTATTCTGGAATTCCTTTGATTTCGGTCTGGCTCCCCTTATGATCGGAATGTTTTTTTTCGGAGCTGTTCAGTTGATTTTTATCGGCATTGTCGGTGAATATATCGGTGCGATCTGGACTCATGTGAAAAACCGTCCTCTTGTTGTAGAGGAAGAACGGCTGAATTTCGATAAGTAACAATCTTTATTGGGAACAGAGCTTCAAAATCAATTTTCTTCCGCTCAAAAAGTGTAAAAATACCGTTTTTTGAAAAATTATGGGATATCTGTATAATTTTTCTGATAAATCGTTATTCCGGCAAAAAAAATATTTCAAGCAGACCTTGAATTTTCAGAAAAAGGTGATATTGTATCCATTTGCGACTAATTTATTCCAAAGAAAGGGATTGTGAAAAATGACACGTACAGAAAAAGCTGTTGAAACATACGATAAGTATGTAATGAAAACATATCCGAAGGCAGATATCCTGTTTGTCAAAGGGGATGGCTGCAAACTGTGGGACGGTGAAGGCAGAGAATATCTGGACTTCAGTTCCGGGATCGCTGTCTGCAGTCTCGGTCACGCCAATGCAAAGATCGCAGAGGTCGTTGCAGAACAGGCAAAGACACTTGTTCATGTTTCCAACCTTTTCATGAATGAAAAACAGTGTGCTCTTGCAGAAAAACTTATCACACACGGTTTCGATGGAACCTGCTTCTTCTGCAACAGTGGAGCTGAAGCCAATGAAGCACTGATCAAGCTCGCCCGTAAATGGGGAAATGAACAGGGCAAAAATGAGATCATCACAATGGTGGATTCTTTCCACGGAAGAACCCTTGCAACGCTTGCCGCCACCGGACGTGCAAAGTACCGCAAAGGTTTCGGTCCCGATGTTCAGGGATTCAGCCAGGTCCCCTTCAATGATCTTGAAGCTTTGAAAAATGCCATCACAGATAAAACTGCAGCAGTTCTGATGGAACCTGTTCAGGGCGAAGGCGGTATCATTCCCGCAGATCCTGAATATCTGAAAGCTGTCCGCGAACTCTGTAATGAAAAGAATATCCTGCTTCTGTTTGATGAAGTCCAGTGCGGAACTGGCCGTACCGGAACTCTTTTCGCATGGCAGAACTACGGAATCGAACCGGATGCCCTTTCCATGGCAAAGGCGATCGGAAACGGTTTCCCGTTGGCATGTATGATCGCTCAGCGGAAATATTCCAATGTTCTGACTCCTGGAACCCATGCAAGTACTTTCGGCGGAACGGCTCTCGCCGCAGCTGTCGGATGCTGTGTTGTGGATATGCTCTGCGAAGGCGGCGTTTTGGAAAACTGCCGTAAACAGGGCGAATATCTGATGAAACGCCTTTCCACTTTTGTCGGAAAATATCCCTTTGTAAAAGAAATCCGCGGAAAAGGTTTGATGATCGGGATCGATCTGACCTTTGCACCTTCTGCAGAAGTTCTGCCTGCATTGCGTGAAAAAGGGCTGATTGCTCTTCCCGCAGGAGAAACCGTATTGCGTCTTGTTCCGGCATTGACTGTGACGGAAGAAGAATGTGAAAAAGCATTCCAAATCATTGATTCTGTTTTTGCAGAGATCAAAGCATAAATAAGTACAAGGAGATAACACCATGAACAAAGATTTACTTTCATGTGCGGATCTTACCCATGATGATTTTGTCAAACTGATGGAGCTTTCCGCCAAGATCAAGCGCGAAAGAGGAACTCCTCAGGCGGCAAAACCCCTTGCCGGAAAAAGCATTGGTCTGATCTTCGCCAAAGCCTCAACCCGTACCCGTGTTTCCTTTGAAATCGGGGTTCAGGAATTGGGCGGATATCCCATTTATCTTGAAAGCGGAAAAACCCAGATGGGAAGAGGCGAAACCATTCCCGATACCGCAAAAGTTCTGGAACGTTATCTCCACGGAATCGTGATCCGCACCTTTGCTCAGGCTGATGTGGAAGGGCTTGCGGCAAACTCCAAATATCCTGTCATCAACGCTCTCACCGATGATTATCATCCCTGTCAGGTGCTGACAGATATGTTCACCATGCTGGAATACAAAGGCAAGCTGGAAGGTCTGAAAATGGCATATCTCGGCGACGGTGCAAGCAATATGGCGAACTCCCTGATGCTGGTCTGTCAGCTCGCAGGTGTGGATCTCGCTATCGGTGCCCCCGAAGAATACCGTCCCAGCCAGAAAATCATGGAGCGCAATCTCGGTCCCGGAAAATGCTCCTGGACAACCGATCCCTATGAAGCTGTCAAAGACGCTGACTTCATCTACACAGATGTCTGGGTCAGCATGGGCTTTGAAGAAGAAGCAAAGGAACGCATCAAAGTTCTCAAACCCTATCAGCTCGACATGGCAAAACTGAAGGCTGCAAAGCCTGATGCAAAAGTCATGCACTGTCTGCCCGCACATCGCGGCGACGAAATCACAGACGAAGTCATGGATTGTGACCAGTCCATCGTCTTTGATGAAGCTGAAAACCGTCTGCATGTCCAGAAAGCTATCATGACAATGCTTATGGGAAACTGAGATGTTTTCCGCAGAGGTTCTCAACTTCGGGTCTTTGAACATTGATCATGTCTACCGGGTGCCGCATTTTGTTGCACCCGGAGAGACTCTGAGTTGTTTGAACTATTCTGTATTTGCGGGGGGGAAAGGATTGAATCAATCCATAGCTCTTGCCCGCGCAGGAGTAAAAACCGCCCATGCCGGAAAAATCGGTCATGATGGCGGTTTTCTTATTGAAACGCTGAAAGAGGCCGGCGTTGATACTCAATTCGTTCTGGAAGGGGAAACTCCCACAGGACACGCCTCTATTCAGGTCGATTCTGCCGGACAGAATTCCATCCTGCTTTATCCCGGCTCAAACTGCGATATCTCTGAAACGGAAATCCTTTCTGTTTTGGAACAACAGATTCCCGGTACATGGCTGATGCTTCAGAACGAAATCAATTCTATTCCCTTTCTGATGCGTGAGGCACATAAGCGCGGATTGAGAATTGCCATCAATCCTGCACCTTGTACGGATGCCGTAAAAGACTATCCGCTGGAATTGGCAGAACTATTGTTTGTGAATGAGATCGAGGCTGCCCAGCTTTCCGGCAGCAGCGGTTCTTTTGAAGAGATTGCAGACCGGCTGGTGAAACAATATCCTTCTCTGAAAATCGTCATGACACTGGGCGGTGCCGGAGCGATTTACCGTTGCGGAAAAGAATTTCATTTTGAACCTGCGTTGTCATCTGAAGTTGTTGATACAACCAGTGCCGGAGATACGTTCTGCGGATATTTTCTGAGTTCTCTGATGAAAGGTTTTTCACCTGCAGATGCAATGAAATTTGCAGCGAAAGCCTCATCTGTCACAGTGAGCCGTCCCGGTGCGGCTGTTTCCATTCCGCTTGCCGAGGAAATATTCTGATTATTGAGGTGTTTTCAAAAGTCCAGCAAATTTTTCTGACATTTTTGGAAATTTTTGAAATTGCCTCTATTATCTTATTTTTTGTAAAGTTTACCAAAAGGTATAATAATTGAATAACTTCCAGTAAAGTATTGTTGTTATATTACACGTTATAATTGTGTAGTTATCTGGGAGTTTTAACATGAATAACAGTGTTAAGCAAAAAAACATTGCGTTGATATTATGGCTGTGTACAATATTATTATTTTTCAGCGGCCTTTTATTTGACTTTACAGGGGAAACGCTTGGATTGGTGTTTCCATATTATTTTTTAGTGCTGACATGTATCCTCAGTGGATTAGCATTGAGCTATTATTTGTATATTGCAGTTTCAGCTTACTGTTATCATCCGGCGCAACTTCTTTCATTGAACGATTTACCCGGCTGTACGGTCATTGTTCCTGCTTATAATGAAGGTCCACATGTTGCTGAAACATTGAATAGTATTCTGTCGGCAGATTATCCGCAGGAAAAGTTGGAAATTATTGCAATAGACGATGGTTCTGCTGATGATACATTATATTGGATAGAAGAAGTATCCAGCCGGAATCCCGGTAGAATAACAGTAATACACTTCCCCCGGAATCAGGGAAAAAAGCATGGATTATATACTGGATTTCTTAAAGCAAAATACGATATTGCAGTAACAGTGGACAGTGACACAATACTGGAATCCGGAGCATTACAACAAATTGTTTCCGGTTTTTCCGATCCAGAAGTTGGCAGTGTTGCCGGAAATATCCGGATAAGAAATTTGAATGAAGGAATATTACCCCGGATGATGGATGTAGGTTTTATGTTCGGTTTTGAAGTGATTCGCTGTGCTCAAAGTCTCATTGGTTGTGTGATGTGTACACCGGGAGCATTCAGTGCCTACCGGAGAAGTTTGCTTTTCCCTTTTCTGGATAAATGGATGAAACAGAAATTTCTGGGCATCCCCGCAACAACAGGAGAAGACCGGGCACTTGCAACAATGATGATCTGCAGCGGAAAAAAAGTTGTTTTTCAACGGGAAGCTGTTGCTCACACCTGTATTCCGTCAAATTATACCCGTTTTTGCAAGATGCTTCTCCGCTGGACTCGCAGCGATATCCGGGAAAATGCAATTATTTTTATTCACGCTTTCAAAAAATTGCAATGTAATCATATCAGGATTGGGCTTCAATATCATGCATTGGTTCAATGGATCAATACTTTGATTCCAGGAATTTTTCCATTGGCAATGATTGTTATTCTTTTTTTTATGCCCTTGACTTTTTTTGCCTTGCTGTATTGCGGTATCTTTTGTTCCTGTGTTGCCGCGCTGATCCCCGCGTTTATTTACGCAAAACGCGTCTCCGGGGTGTTTTCTGTTTGGGGTATATTTTTTGCAATTTATAATACGCTGCTGTTATCATGGATTGTACCATATTCATTCATTACAGTTAAAAACAGCGGCTGGCTCACAAGAGATTTACAAAATAAAAATATCAATCGGGGTAAAATTCAAAAAATTGTGTTTGGGGTGCAAAAAAATACAGGACATAACAAATGAAGATCCTTGTAATTGAAGATGATGATAAAACTGCCGGATTTGTGTTAAAAGCATTGAAGGAATCTGGATACTCTACCATTCACGCAAAAGATGGAAACGAAGGATACAGATTTGCAACATTACATTCTATAGATCTGGCAATTATTGATCTGATGCTCCCCGGAATTAACGGTTTGACTGTTATCGAAAATATCAGAAAACATAATTTGAGCTTTCCCATTATCGTCTTGAGTGCGAAAGATTCTACACAGGATAAGGTCAACGCACTCATGTCTGGTTGTGATATCTATCTTTCAAAACCTTTTTCCATTTCGGAATTACTTGCTAATATTCACGCTCAAATACGTCGCACATACATGCTTACGGAACCATCATCTCTGACTGTGAAAGATCTTACTATAGATTTGCTCTCAAGAAAAGTACAGCGTAATGGGAATGAAATTATCTTGCCGCCTAGAGAATATGCTCTATTGGAATATCTAATGAGAAATGCCGGAAGAGTTGTAACAAAGACAATGATTATTGAACATGTCTGGGAATATAATTTTGATCCCCAAACATCTGTAGTTGAAACGCGGATTCATCAGTTGCGCAAGAAAATTGATGAATCATTTGAAGAGCCGTTGATCCATACTCTCCGGGGCGTTGGATATATTCTTGAATAAGCTGAGGCAATTTCAAAAGTCTTCAAAAATGTCTGAAAATTCTTGCTGTGATCAGAAAATGGAGCATTTTCGGTGGTTACTCGTTGAGTAGCCACGCTCAAACTACCATTTCCATCTCATCAGCAATCTCTTTTCAGCCAAATTTTGCCGGACTTTTGAAATTACCTCAAGCTGATCATCATTTCCCTGTTGCCAGGCACAGCAGTTTACCATTGGATTCGATGATCTGTGTTTCTATTCCGAAAACATCCCGGATGATTTCCGGTTTCATAACCTCCGCCGGAGTGCCGGAGCAATAGATCTTTTTTTCTTTCAGGAAAATCATACGGTCGGAATAAACCGAAGCAAGAGACAGGTCATGCAGGACCATCAGAACAGAAATTTGCTTTTCCCGGTTCAGTTTCCGGATCAATTCAAGGATTTCAAACTGACATTTGATATCAAGAAATGTCGTCGGTTCATCCAGAAGAAGGATTTCCGGATTCTGAGCAAAGGTCATGGCAAGACGCACTCTCTGCCGTTCACCTCCGGAAAGTGCGGCAACGATCCGTTTCTGTAAATGGGTGATTTCCATAGCTTCCAATGCGGAATTGATCATCTCTTTTGTTTTTGCACGTGATTCCCGGTAGGGAAAACGCCCCAGCGCAATCAATTCTTCCACCATCATCCCTTCCGGTATTTCTGAGGATTGAGGGAGAATCGCCATTTTCCGTGCCAATTCTCCGGGTGCAAAGCGGCTGATATCCTGATCATTCAACAGTACAGTTCCGGAAAAAGGTTTCTGTAATCTTCCGGCAATTTTCAGAAGCGTTGATTTTCCGCATCCGTTTGAACCCAAAACCGTAACGATTTCTCCGGGATTGAGCCGCAGGGAAATATCTTGCAGAATCTCTTTTTTTCCATAACCGCCGCAAATATTTTTCAGTTCAAACTTCATAACGGGACCTCCGCAGCAGCCACAGGAAGAATGGCGGACCGAGCAATGCAAGCAGTAATCCCACAGGGAATTCCCCGGGAGATGCGATCATGCGTCCGGCAAAATCACAGCCGACAACCAGAATCGCACCGAATGCCCCTGAAACCGGAAGCAGATAACGGTTATCCGGTCCGGAAATCATACGGATCATGTGGGGCGCAATCAATCCCACAAAACCGATCAAGCCCGCTGCACTGACAGCCGCAGCCGCCAGCAGAGCCGCTGTGATGATCAGAAGAAAACGTGTCCGTTCCACACACAGCCCCAACGAGGTGGCAGTATCATCGCCCAAGGCAAGAACATTGATCTTTCCGGCACTGTAAAAAGCGGAAAGCAAACCGACGATCATATAAGGCAGAACTCTGAATACATCCTCTTCTCCGGCTGCGGCAAGTGAGCCGAAGGTAAAATCAAGGATCCGTCCGGTTTCCTCCGCAGAAAGCATCATCAGAATACCCGAAACCGCCCCCAGCATGGAGGAAACTGCCACACCGGCAAGCACAAGTCTGACCGGATCAGTCCCCCGTTTCCATGCCAATCCGTAAATGATCAATGCCGCCGCCATTGCCCCGGCAAACGATGCCGGAAGCTGTAAGTTGAGATATTGCGGAAAAAAAAGCAGAACGATCAATCCGCACAATCCGCCTCCGGAAGATACCCCGATGATTCCGGGCGATGCCAGCGGATTCCGCATGACACCCTGCAAAATCGCACCGGAAACAGCCAGACACGCTCCGGTCAATGCTCCCAGTATGATCCGCGGTAAACGGATTTGCATGAGGATTTTCCGGAGCATCCCATCGCCTTCTCCGGCTTTCGGAAACAGAAGTTGAGAAATCGGGGGAAGTTCCAGTTGGACAGTCCAGCTGAAAAACATAAGAACCAGAAGCAGAACCAGAAGAGCTGCGGCAAAAAGTATTTTCCCTCTTGTCTCCCGGAAAAATGATATTTTTATTTTTTCTGTATTCTGTTCCATAAAATCTCCCTGAATCTTGGGAAATATACCATAATTTAACGATATTTTCAAAAAGAAAATGAAAAAAATGAAAAAAAACTGTCTAAACCATTTGCGGAAACTGTAAATTGTGGCATATTACAGGTGTATGGATAACGTAAAAATGAACAGGAGATCATGAAAATGGAAAATATCAGAAATCTGGTAATTGTCGGTGCCGGTCCTGCCGGTTTGACTGCTGCGATTTATGCAGGACGTGCAAATCTGAACCCGCTGGTTCTTTCCGGTCCGCTCCCCGGCGGATTGCTTACCCGCACAAGTGATGTGGAAAACTTTCCGGGATTTCCCGATGCCATCAACGGTTTTGAACTGATGATGCGTTTGCAGAGTCAGGCTCAGAAATTCAATATCGAAATGATCAGCGAAACAATCGAAAGTGCAGAACTTGTATCCGGCGGACCTCATAAACTCAAATTGACTTCCGGCGAAGAGATTCAATGTAAAGCATTGATCATTGCAACCGGAGCAGAACCCCGCTGGCTTGGTCTTGAATCCGAAGAAAAATTCAAAAATCTCGGTGTTTCCGCTTGTGCAACCTGCGATGGCGCATTCTATCGCGGCGAAGAAGTTGTTGTGATCGGCGGCGGCGACAGTGCCATGGAAGAAGCGAACTTCCTGACCCGTTTTGCTTCTCATGTGACCGTGATCCACCGCAGAGATTCCCTCCGGGCTTCCAAGATCATGGCAGATCGCGCTTTGAATAACCCGAAAATCTCTTTTGCCTGGAACTCCGTCGTAACGGAGGTCGTCGGGAATACGGATGTTGACGGTGTAAAGATTAAAAATGTACAGACTGGAGAAGAATCTCTGATTCCGTGCAAAGGCTGTTTTGTTGCTCTCGGACACGTTCCCAGCACCAAACCGTTTGCCGGACAGCTTGAGATGGACGAAGCCGGTTTTATTCAGCTCAAGGGAGGTTCCTCTTATACATCCATGGATGGCGTTTTTGCCGCAGGTGACTGCGCAGACAAAACTTACCGTCAGGCGATTACAGCTGCCGGAATGGGCTGCCGTGCCGCCATTGATGCGGAACGCTGGCTCGCTGAATAAGGAAGATCCCCCCAGATGCTGCGGTATATCCTGAGACGGAGCGCGTACTCCATTCTGATTATGCTTGGAGTGTTGCTTCTTACATTTTTGCTGTTCCGGGTGGCAGCAGGTGATCCTGCCGCTGCTGTGCTGGGGAAAAATCCCTCTGCGGAAGAACTGGAACTGATGCGGAACCGTCTCGGGACAAATAAGCCTCTTTTGTTTGGAACCAGCCGGGAAACCTTGCGTTATGCAGGCGGTGATTTTAGAGGGGAAAAACCTCTTCCGAAAAATGCAACTGTTTACGGTACAGTGAGTTGTACAGGTGAAGGACTGAAATTTGAACCCGGATCATCCTTAATGGTTCCGCCATCATTTTCAGCACCGGAACCTGTAAAGATTCATGTCGAAACAAGTGGAAAAACTCCTGATTTATTTTTGTATTCTATTGACAGTCAAGGAAATGTATCTGTAAAGAACGGGTCTCCGACTCCAGTGATTGTTCAGGAAATCAAATTCACTGTTCCAACGAAAGGATTTTTTGATACGCAGTTTTTTGATTCATTCCGGGAATTGATTTCTTTTCAGAAAGAGTTTCCGTATGTCCGCATATTCAACTTCGGAGAAACACTCCTGACCCGGGAGCCGATCAATGAGGTGCTTGTGCGTGGGATGGGGGCATCGCTCTGTCTGATGATTCCGGTTTTTCTGGGAGAGTTGTTGGTTGGGATTCTTCTGGCGATGCTTTCTGCGGTATTCCGCGGGACATGGATTGACCGTTCTTTGATGTTTCTTTCTGTTGCAGGAATGAGTATCAGTTATCTTGCGCTAATCATTGCCTGTCAATGGTTTTTCGGCTATTGGCTGAACTGGTTTCCTGTTTGGGGCTGGGGCGAGCCGCGTCATCTTTTATTGCCTGTTCTTGTGGGGATCATCAGCGGAACGGGCGGCGGTGTCCGTTTTTACCGGACAGTTTTTCTGAATGAAATGAATAAGGAATATCTGCGAACCGCCTTTTCCAAAGGATGCAGTTCGCGAGTTGTCTATTTCCGTCATTTGCTGAGGAATGCGGCAATTCCGATTATGACCCGTGCATCCGCGATATTGCCGTTCCTGTTTACGGGCAGTTTGCTTCTGGAGAGTTTTTTCGGGATTCCCGGGTTGGGATATAAAGGCGTTGATGCGCTGAACAGTTCGGATTTACAGCTTTTGAAGGCTCTGGTAATATTGGGGTCATTTCTGTTTGTTTTTATCAACCTTGCGGCAGATGTTCTTTATGCCTGGGCAGATCCCCGTGTCAGGCCCGAATAAACGGATAGATTTGCTTTATCTATCATAGAGTTGCATCACATTTTTCTGAAAAAAGTTAAAATATCAAAAATAAATCTCTCCCGGGGTTGCAATTTCTGTGTTTAAATGCTATATTACAAGGAATTTCTGAAGAGTCTTTCATGCGGAATGGTTTGCGGAAAAGAAGCTCTTCAGAGGAACGATCCCGGAGTAGGAAATGGCAGTTAAGGAAAGCATCAGAGAAGTAACGATCAAAAACAAGCTTGGTCTTCATGCGAGACCGGCGTCGCTTTTTGTTCAGATGGCTTCCCGTTTTGACAGTGATATTACCGTTACGCGGAAAAATTGCGGTGAACCTGCGGATGGGAAAAGTCTGATGAGTATGCTGATCCTGACAGCCTCATGCGGGACTGCGTTAACGATCAAGGGAGCAGGTCCTGATTCGGAAGAAGCAGTTTCAGCATTGTCTGAACTGGTTGACCGGGGGTTTGATGAAGACTGAGCAAGATTCCGGAACAATCGGAGATTCCGTTGGGCAGGAAACTGTTCTCAAGGGAATTGCAGCCGCATCCGGAATTGAGATCGGAATTGCGCTGGTAATCGGGAGTACACCCGATCAGCCGCTTTCTTTTTACGAAACGGCATCTGTTTCCATTTCGGAGCAGGATGTTCCTTTTGAGCTTTCCCGTTTTGAGTCCGCTATGGCGGAAACCCGTAAAGAAATTCTGGAAATTCAAAACAAAGTCCGTACGTCTCTGAATTCCAAAGAGGCCGCAATTTTTGAAGCGCATCTTCTGATTGTGGAAGATAGAAAATTGCGGAATGAAGTGATTTCCGGAATCAAAGAAAATCTGCTTACAGCTGAATCTGTTTTTTCCCGTGTGATGCAGAAATATATTACAGCGATCTCTTCTGTAGAGGATCCGTATCTGAAAGAGCGCGCGGCTGATGTCGTTGATGTTGCAGGAAGAATTCTTGGACATCTGCTTGGCTGGAAACGAACTTTGCTGGATCATCTGCCCGGACAGCGTATCGTTGTTGCAAAAGAATTGACTCCGTCAGATACAGTTATGCTGGACAGGGAAAATGTTCAGGCGTTTGCCACGGAGACCGGAGCAAAGACTTCCCATTCTGCCATTCTGGCGCACTCAATGAGAATTCCCGCTGTTGTCGGAATCAATGGAATCCTCTCCATGGTTCGTAATGGAGATATGATAATTGTTGATGGTTATCAAGGCGTTGTAATTCTGAATCCGACTCCGCAGACATTGGAAGAGTATGCTTTGAAAGAAGCAGAAAATGAGAAAATTTTCAATGATCTTCTGACAGAGACACAGCAGCGGGCGGAAACTCTTGACGGGTACCGGATCGCACTGGCTGCCAATGTGGATGATCCTGCCAAGGCCGATGAACTGGAAAAATACGGTGCGTTCGGAGTCGGCTTGTTCCGGACAGAGTATCTCTTTCTGAAAGATCATATTCCGTCAGAAGAGGAACAGTATCAGGTCTATTCTGTGTTGGCACGCAAATGCGGTGCTGCTCCTGTGGTGATCCGTACTTTGGATTTGGGAGGGGATAAAATCTCCTCGCTGGTAAATTTCATGGCTGAACCGAACCCGTTCCTGGGATTACGTTCTGTCCGTCTCTGTCTGGCATATCCTCATTTGCTGAAACCGCAGCTGCGGGCTGTTTTACGTGCCGGAGTTCATGGGAATATCTGTATGATGTTCCCTATGCTGACCTGTGTTGATGAATTGGATGCACTGTACGGAATGCTGGATCAGGTGAAACAGGAACTGCGGCAGGAAAAAGTCCGTTTTTCTGAAGATATCAAAATCGGGGTAATGATAGAGACCCCGGCGGCGGCATTGATGGCGGAACAGTTTGCGGAACGCTGTGATTTCATGTCGATCGGAACGAATGACCTTGTTCAGTACACCATGGCGGTAGACCGTGGAAATGAACGGGTTGCATCACTTTACCGTCCGCTGCATCCTGTGATTTTACGTTTGATCCGCAATGTTGTGAAAGCTGCGGAACATGCGGGGATCTGGGTGAGTGTCTGCGGCGAAATGGCCGCCAGTCCGTTATATATTCCGCTGCTGCTGGGGCTTGGGATCCGGGAACTCAGTATGAGTCCTGTCTCTCTGGCTCCGGCTAAACATGTTGTGAGAAATATGAAATATATTGATGCTGAAATTCTTGCGGAGCGTTCCCTCCTTTGTTCTTCACAGGAGGAAGTCCGGGAATTGGCAGAAACCTTCCTGAAAATGATAGCTCCTGATGTTTCAGACTTGAATATTTCCTGAAAATAAATTTTAACAAAAGTCAAATAGAAAGGGACAAAAATGTCTGGCAATGCACCTAAAGTAAAATTGGAAACCTCTTTTGGGGATATTGTTCTTGAATTGTTCGAGAAAGATACCCCAGAAACTGTTAAAAACTTTCTGGAATATGTGGATTCCGGTCACTATGACGGAACGATTTTCCACCGTGTGATCGGAAACTTCATGATTCAGGGCGGCGGAATGACTGCTGATATGAAAGAAAAAGCAACCCGTGCACCGATCATCAATGAAGCAGATAAAGCCGGCACTAATGCCCGGGGTACTATTGCAATGGCGCGTACCCAGGTCGTTGACAGCGCAACCAGCCAGTTCTTTATCAATGTTGTTGATAATCCGTTTCTGGATTTTCAGGGCCGCAATCCGCGGACATTCGGATATTGCGTGTTCGGTCATGTGATTGAAGGAATGGATGTCGTTGATCAGATCAAGGCCGTCCGGACAACTTCTCATGGGTTTCATGATGATGTTCCTGTGGAACCTGTTGTTATCAAAAAAGCAACCCGTATTTAATCATAAAAATAACCAAGGAGTCTTTTTATGAAACCTATGCGTGCTGATTTTCTGGATTTTCTCGGAGCCGGGAAAATTGCGTATCTTCCCTATGCGGTAATCAACGGAAAACAGGTTCTTCCTGAAACCTGTAAAAAGATCGCCGGAGCAGATACTCTGCAGCTTCATTTTGAGTATAAGGGCGGGATGGTCGATGATTTCTATTTTGCAGGCAACACCTGCACCCGCAAGTTCAAGAACGGCGGAAAGATGATCAAACTCAATGAACTCGGTTTGACCCTTTCCGGTATCACGTTCGGCGGAAAAGCAGATGATGATTATTTCTACCACAATGAAAACCCCCGTATTTATGAACGGATGACATTCAAGGTCGATTTCGACCGGACTTCCGGAGCAGCACCGGATTCAGAATTTGACGTTCAGGCAGGCAACCGCTGGGCTGACCCCGGAGTTGTTTGCGAACGCATCGGACGTTCTCCCTATCAGCCGTTCCCGGCAATCCATCTTGGAAACTATGCCTCAAAACATGGTATCGTTCATGGTTCTCTTGCACAGAATCCCTTCTATCACAACTATCTTGTCAAGCATGAAAAAGGAAAAGTCACTCTCGATATTTTCTCCTCTTTCAAGGATGTTGACTATCTGGAAATTCCTGCCGGAAAGACTTTGAGAGATATCTGGTATATCGGAGCAACTGATCATGCAGATGATCTCGATCAGCTGTTCAATGAATATTCCGCTGTTCTCCGCACCAAGCTCCCTGTAAACTACGGTGCAACCGATATCAACCGCGATAACCTCGTCTGGGGATCCTGGAACGACGGTATTTTCCGTGATGTTTCTGAAAAAATGCTTTTGAAAGAAGCTGCATATTTGAAAAAGACTTTCCCGATGGTCCGCTGGATCCAGCTGGATGACGGTTATGCTGTCTATATCAAACATGCATTCGGTCTCGGTGTTCCTTACGAAGGCGAAGCAGGGATCGACTATAAGAAATTCCCGAAAGGACTCCGCCATTATACCGACGAACTCCGTAAAATCGGACTGCGTCCTGCAATCTGGATCGGCGGATTCTGCCCCACTGAAACCAAGATTTTCAAGGATCATCCGGAATGGTTCTGTGATTACAGTTTCCGTGTCAAACATACACAGCCCCTGGATGTCAGTATTCCGGAGGTCCGTGAATATATGGAACATGCGTTGGATGTCCTCGTGACGGAATATGGCTTTGACGGTGTCAAACATGACTTCTGGAGCTATGCGTTTGAAGAATCCCATTCCCTTTACAAGAACAAGAAAGAATCCGGATACTTCTATCGTGACTGGTGGCTGAAAGAAATGCGGAAACGCCTTGCCGATGACGGTTATTTCCAGACCGGATGCGATATTGTGATGGGTAACCCGTTCCTCGGTCAGTATTTCACCAACTACCGCTATGGTATTGATATCGGCGGCGGAAACTGGGATTTCGTGAAGACCAACTTCCTGTGGGGTGCTGCTTGCTTTGCACTGCATACCTCTGATTTGTTCGTGCCGAACTCCGACTCCATCGGACTCTTCCCCGGACTCAATGATGTGGATGCAATGTTCGCTTTGAACTATTGTATTGCAACCCGTTCCATGGTGGAAATTGCCGGTAAGCTCAGCGAAAACCAGAATCATCCCCGTCTGCCGTTCCTCAAGAAGGCTGCTGCAAACGTCAACAACGGTCAGGAACTCTGGCTGCTTGATTATGATTACCGCAAACCCGGTATCAATATTCCCAAAGGCGTTTACTTCAAATCCGGTTTCTTCACCTGCGAAGAAGAAAATCCGAACATGCCGCTGCGTAACGTCGGTCTCTTCAACACCTTTGAAAAGAAACTCAAGGTTACCTTCAATGCCGCAAAACTTGGTTTGGACAGCAAAAAGGCATATACTGTTATTGATGTCTGGACCCATGAAGAATTTGAACTGGCAGCAGGAAAATCTCTCAGCTACACACTTGAAGCACACGGCAGCATGATGCTGGCAGTCTGCGAAAAAGATCTCGTTCTCCAGGATGCCAACGTCAAGGTGAATACCGTCAGCAAGGATGGCAAGACACTTTCTGTTGATTGTGCTTATGCATATCCGGAAGCAGAGTTCCTCTTCTCTGCCAAGGTGAAATCTGTCAAGTTTAACGGAAAAGCAGTGAAGGCTGCCGTCAAGGGCGGACTCTGCAAGATGGAATTGAAAGAAGCAGGTGTTTACACCTTCTCCTTCTGAGTTTTTCAGAACTGAGTAACAAAACAGGGGCTGCCGCAATGATGAATCTTGCGGCAGCCCGTTTTTTATAGTTTCAACGCCTGTTTCTTTGAGGCTGCGGAAGGAAAAAAGTAAAGCTCTGTTTCCAATAAAGGTTGTTACTTGAGGAGGGGAAAAAGCCCAAATGCCATCTTAAAGTTGAAATAGCAGAAGGATTTACCAACCTGTATGGGGAACAGCGCTAAAAGTAATAACGGGACAGGGGAAAACATGACAATGTTTTCTCAGACGTTTTCCAATCTGAAACTGGTAACTGTGCTGAGATTAATTTTTCCAGAAAAACGGGGAAGATGGCTGCCGCAGATCTTCGCTGCGGTTCCTGTCCCGGAGGGGGAATACTTTGAATTCCCGATTTGCACCGGGGGTATTGATATCTTTTCTGCTGACTCTTTCTCTGTGTATATTCTCTGTGAGCCAGTTGGATTTCCGGGGATTTTTCTGTGTTTCAGAATTTTTTTTGCTGCGGGAACGGGGCGTTGCAACATCTGGTCCGTCACCGTGGGCATATTTGCATCCGGAAAGCACTGAAAGTACAACCGCAGCACTGAAAATTAAAAGAGTTTTTTTCATAAGAATCAATCCTAAATGTGCCGGATTACAACCATTGTCTGGTCATCATCCTGATCTTTTCCATCAACGAGGGAGAATTTATCGACATCGTTCATGATGGCTTCAATGAGTTCATCAGTCGATTTGTTTTCCAAACAGCTTTTGGCGTAAACATCAGTCAATCGCTGCAGACCGTAATATTCATCATTTTTGTTTGTTGCTTCGTTCAGACCGTCAGTGAACATCAGCAGGGTCGTGTTGGGACCGATTCCCGTGCAGAGGGTATCGAAATCTGCGATTTCAGAGGGGAGCAGACCGAGACCTGCACCATCGGGTTTGACTTCACGGATATGCTGACGGAGGAAGAGATACAGCGGGGTATGTCCGGCTCTGGCACATTCAATGGTGGATTCTTCCTTGTCGATCAGACAGCATGCGAGTGTGATATAACGGCCTTCTGAGGTATCTCTGTACAGATTTGTGTTAAGTTCCTGCAGAAGAGCCTTCAGCGTGGTGAACCGCCCGATACTTGCTCTGATAAAAGCTCTGGTCATTGCCATAATCATACAAGCGGGAATTCCTTTTCCGCAGGCATCGCCTGTCACGACCAGCAGACGGTTTTTATCAATCTGGACGAAATCATAGAAATCGCCGCTGACTTCTTTAGAGGCGCGGGTAAATGCGCTGATCTGGAATTTCCCCCAGTTCGGAATATCTTTCGGGATCAGGGACATCTGAAGATTTTTTGCAAAATTCAGTTCCTGTGCAATTCTCTGCTGTTCGCTGAGTGTGGAGTAAACCTGCATCATATTTTGAGCAAGCACGACCTGAGACGCTATGAATTTGAACCGGAGGAATTGTTCTTGAGTAAACGGAGTCGCCGCATTTTTACTGTTGACAGCACACATAACCCCGGAAACTTTTCCATCATTGATCAAGGGGACGGCCAGCATGGAACGGATGGGAATCATCAACGTTCCGAGTTCAGCAATTCTGGGGTCGGAAGAGGGAGATTGGACGAACATATCTTCCCTGTGAAGGGCGATTTCTCCGATCAGACCTTCTCCCATTTTGAACTGTTCATATTTCAGCAGTTCCTTTACATATTTCGGTTTGGCAATGAGATTTTCCTGAAAATCCCTTCCGGCAGCGGAAAGCGGCGGGAATGCCCCGAAAACACCGGCAACCTTGAAAACTCCGTTCTCTTCCATGAAGATACAAACGGATTGAGAATCCACCAATTCACTGACATATCTGGCAGTGACGTTCATCCAGTTTTCCAAGTCTCCGGATGCTGTAATATTTTTGGAAAAGATATCAAGAAAACGGGTCATTTCCGCCCGTCTGTGAAATGACTCTGCCAACTTTTTCCGGAGTAATGCAACTCTTGCTCTGGTTGCTGCACAATATATGGACAGACAGATACAAACACCAAGCAATACTAAAAACAAGCCTTCTTCAACTGTCACAATTCAGCCTTTCTTTCATCAAAAAATATCTTACGCAGTAAGTTAGTACCACATTCTGAAATTTTCAAGTCTTCTTTCAGAAAAATATGCCTCAGATTAAGAAAAAAAGAGAACTTTTTCCGATTTGTTCTTTTCCCCGTAAGGGTTGGTAAATCTTTCTGCTATTTTTAATATGGCATTTTGATTTTTGTGACACAAAAATCGGAATGCCGCAAAAAGGTTTGAAAAAGGATGATGGGGTTCGGGGAAGAAGGGAAAAACTTTCCTGAAAAGTTTTTCTCTTCTTCCCCGATCTCAAATCAACCTTTATTTTGAATTGAGCTTTTACAAAAGACTCTGACCGCAATCGACGTTTAGGATGGAACCGGTCATGGAACGGTTGAAGAGCAGCATACGGACTGCTTCTGCCAGGTCTGAGGCATCAACCGGACGTGCCAGGGGAAGCGTTGAAAGCGTTTTTGCCATTTTCAAATGTTCCAGTCCGACCGGAGGGAACACCGGACCCGGACAGATGCCGTTGACCCGCATTCTGGGAGCAAATTACCGGGCTGCAAGTTTTGTCGCTTCGGCAAGCATTTTCTTCGATAAAATATAGCTGCAGGATTCTGCCGGAGTGGAAGTGATCGCCTGATCCAGCATATTCACCACAGAGATCTCCGGCAGAACGGAATGTTCATAAAAGGCTTTCAAAAGAGCAAACGGAGAATAAAAATTCACATTGTATTGCCGTTTTGCCAGTTCCGGAGTTTCCTTCTCCGCTGTTACACGGAGAAAGACTGACGCATTGTTGACCACTGCTGAGAGGTCTTGCGGAAGCGTTTTTACAAAATCCGGGATCCCTTCCGGATTTGCCAAATCATATTGCACACAGGAGTGTCCCTTTGCACTTCCGCCGATCGTGGAGAGAAGCTGTTCCGCTTCTCTTTGAGAGGTTCCGTAATGAATGATCACCCGGGCACCGTTCCGGGCGAGAGTGCGGACGATTTCCGCTCCCACCCGTTTTGCACCGCCTGTGACCAATACTAACGGAGAATTATTCTGCATAGATGATCTCCACTCCGTTTCCGCTGAGGTCATCTTCATCATAGATCTCTTCGACCATATCATGATTTTTTGCTGCCGGGATCGGCTGGGGATTGACCAGAACGGTCTGGGTGGCATCCGGCGCATCCGGTCTTTTCGCAAGGAAATCACGCAGAACTTCTTTCAATTCTTCGTAATCGGGATCTTCCTGAGCACTCATGGGGAAAATCGGCAGACGTTTCTTCACATCCTTGACCAGACGTTTCAGGTTTTCTTCGCTTTCCGGTACATCCATTTTGTTGGCGATGATAAGAGAAACCCGCTTGGAAAGTCCTTCGCTGTAAAGTTCCAGTTCCCGTTCGAGTGCATGAAGATCATCCACCGGATCGCGGCCGTCTGTACCTGCCATGTCGAGCACATAAACCAGCATTCGGGTACGTTCCACATGACGCAGAAATTCGTGACCGAGCCCCACATTTGCATGGGCACCATCCACAAGACCGGGAATATCTGCCACAGTCAATTTTGTGAAATCTTCATATTCCACCACGCCGACGACCGGCTGAAGTGTGGTGAAGGGGTAGGGCGCGATCTTCGGTTTTGCGCCGGAAATATCGGAAAGAATCGTTGATTTCCCCGCATTGGGATAACCGACCAGACCCACATCTGCCACGATCTTCAGTTCCAGATAAATATCCATGGGAGTGGTTTTTTCACCGGGTTCATGTTCCCGGGGCGCCTGATTGGTGGAGGTGGCAAAACGGCTGTTTCCTCTGCCGCCTTTTCCGCCTTTCGCAACAATATATTCTTTACCGTCTTCGCAGACATCAGCCAGAAGATCTCCGGTTCCCGCCAGCCGCACAATGGTTCCGCGGGGAACTTTGATATACAGAGTCTTTCCGTTCCGTCCGGTCATATCTTTGCTTTTGCCGTTGACACCGTCATGACCGATGAAACGGGTGTTCATAGTGAAGTCCAGCAAATTGATTGCGCCGGGGTCGACGATGAATGCAATATCGCCGCCGTTGCCGCCGTCGCCGCCGTTGGGGCCGCCTTTGGGAACGAATGCTTCCCGGCGGAAACTGCATGCGCCGTTGCCGCCGTTTCCAGCCTTGATGGTAATTTCCGCTTTATCAACAAACATATAGAATTCCTTTCATTAAACAAATCCGGAGTTCAAATTAAAAAAAAACGGCACTCCAGGAAGGGGACTTCCGGGGCGCCGCTTTGTTTCCGAATGAGCGGAAAGAACTTATGCTTCCACCGCAACAGGAATGACAGAAACGTCTTTACGAGCGTTTTTGCCGAATTCGACAGTACCATCGACGAGAGCGAAGAGGGTGTAATCTCTTCCGCAGCCGACGTTTTTGCCGGGATGGATTCTGGTTCCGCGCTGACGGACGATGATGCTGCCAGCTGTAACAAAGCTTCCGCCGGATGCTTTCACACCGAGCATTTTCGGATTTGAGTCGCGACCGTTACGGCTGCTGGACTGACCTTTCTTATGTGCCATTTTAATGACTCCTTCTTATGTTAATAATCTGTTAAAAATTCTCAGTAAAATATCTGAATCAATAATATGCCACAACTTTTAAAATTTTCAAGTCCCGATTTCTCTTTTTTTTGCTTTTTTTGCATTTTTTCAGGACCTTCTGCCTTCCTGTCATGATTTAAGGTCAGCTTTTGAAAAAATCAGTCCGGCTGTTTGGCAAAATTTTTGGTTGCCCCGGGCCGTCAATTCCAACGTTCTGCAAAAAATTTCCGGATCGTTTCAGCAAGTTCGGGGAACTTGGCAATTTCTCTGTCTCCGAGAATTACAACACTCTGGATTTTTCCTGCCCGGTAAGCCCGTTCTGCTTTTTCAAGATAACGCAGCATCAGCTCTTTACTGTACCCCAAATCGGTCAGGTTGATATCCTGCATGAAGATTCCGAGCATGATCTTTTTTCCGGGGAATTTTACACGGCATTTTTCGATCAGCATATCAAACTCTGCAATATCGCTTTTTCTGTCAAGCCAGAGATTTACAGCATCCAGACAGGGGGCGATGTACGGAATATTTTCATGGTCAAGTTCCCGTGCATAGACAACACCGTAAAAATCGAGAGCTTTGTTATGTTTTTTCAAAGATTCCCGGATTTCCCGGACATCTGCAACGGAATATTTTCTTCCGAGATAAATCACCAGATCGTCTGCGATTCCCCCGATGATATTCGGATATTTCAAAGAAAGAAGACTCAATTTTTCAGCACATTCCGCATCGGTTTCCAACTGTTCTCCGCTGCGGGCTGTCCGGGTGATCTGAAAAATCAGTTTTTTGCAGTTTTTATGCAAATCAAGATTTTCTTCATTCAACGAACCGTAAACATAAACGGCATTTTCCGCTCCGAAAA
Source organism: Lentisphaeria bacterium (assembly GCA_017503375.1). Taxonomy (GTDB): domain Bacteria; phylum Verrucomicrobiota; class Lentisphaeria; order Victivallales; family UBA1829; genus SIG79. The sequence continues at coordinate 53,111 of JAFVTF010000011.1, forward strand.
ATTCCATGCCGCGAACCGCACAGTCCGGGTCCATTGTTCCTCCCCAGAGTTGAGTCGGTCCGCCCCAGACAAAGACATCCTGTTTCAAAAACTTTTCCGGTCCGCTTTGCAGTGATTTATCCTGTTCATCCATGATTTGCAGAAGCAGATCATCCATCTGACGGCTGGATTCTTCCATCAACTCCACATATTCCGGCACAGGTTTTGCAGCAAAAGCATAACCTTCTACATCAGTTCTTGCATAACGGTTCCGTGCAATAATTTGTTCCTGTAAATAATTTTTCAGTCCAAACAGCTGACACAAATCTTTTTTCTGGTTTTCCATGAAATTACCTCTCCAATTTTTTCATATTCCTTGAAATAATATAGCACATGAGCCTTGTTTTTCAATATCTATCCATATTCACAGACAAAATACAGTGATAAAAAATTTGATTTTTTTCAAAACAGGAGTATCTTACTGTTATTATGAAAGAGAAAATACTGAAACTGAATAACATAAAAAATCAAAATTATCAGACTGTTCTGGATGTCCTTCTGCAGTCTGAGGGACTTTCACGGATTGAACTTGCACAGAAGATGGGGTGCGACAACACAACCGTTTCCCGGGCTGTGCGGGCTTTGATTGAACGTGGGATCATCGTTCATGGAAAGAAGACTGGGCAGGAACATGGGCGTCCTAGGATCACGTTGGAGTTGAACCCGGAAGGCCCTGTTCTGATCGGAGTTTCTCTGGAGGCGGAACGGATCACCGGAGTGATTACTGATTTGCGCGGAATCGTCCGGGAAAAATCTCAGGTGATTTTCTCTGAACCGCCGTCAAAGGAATTTTTCTTCCGGGAACTGAGCAGGGTTTTACAGAATCTGAAACAGATTGCCGGAGCGCGTCTCAGCGGAATCGGTGCGGCTGTTTTCGGAAACTATTCGGGACCTGATTTTACCATTGAAAATGCGGCGGCACTTCCTGCTTTGAATGGGGTGAATCTGCAATCAGAATTAAATAAAGCTGCAGATTATCCTGTAACGATTTGTGACCATCTGGTTTCCAGAATGTCTTTTCTCGGGCGGGAACTGCCGGAGTTTAATTCCGGAACCGTTATGCTGATTTCAGCCGGCAGCGGGATCGGTTCTCTGATTGCGGAAAACGGACGTTTTCTTTTTACCCGGAATAACCACAGCGGGGAGCTGGGGCACAGTATTTGTATTCCGGATGGTTTGCCTTGCAGCTGCGGAAGACGGGGCTGTCTTGAAACGGTTGCATCCATACGGGCTTTGTTGAATCACTGCAGAAAAAAACTGCATCATCCGGAGCTTTCTTTTGACCAGCTTTGCAAGAAATATCAATCAGGAGATCAGAGTGTTTCAGAAGAAGTGGAACGGTGTGCGGGATATCTCAGTACAGCAATTTCCAATCAGCTGAACAGTTATCCGGTGGATAAACTTGTGATTACCGGGCGTATGCTGGAACTTGGTCCCGGTTTCCAGAACTCTCTGGAATCAAAAATAACCTCTTCCCTTTTTACCCTGTTCCGTCAGGGGCTGACAAAACATTTTGTCCGGCTCGATTACGACAATTCCCTTGCCAGAGGAGCCGCAATCTTTGCCGGCCGGTTTATCAATTTCTGTTCAGTGGAGGCAATTTCAAAAGTCTTCAAAAATATCTGAAAACTCTTGCCGTAATCTGAAAATGGAGCGTTTTCGGTGGTTACTTGTTAAGTAGCCACGCTCAAACTACCATTTTCATCTCATCAGCAATCTCTTTTCAATTCCAGGATTGCCATATTATGAGCCTGGATTTGCGGGAAAGTTCCGTAAATTGTTCCGGAAACCGCCCAGCCGTCTTTCAAACGGTAATCACATTCACTTGCGGATTCTCCGTTATTGATCAGAACTGCATAACAGCGGTTTGAGTCAACGGGATGAAGTGTGACAGTGACATCCGGTGTTTCAGACAGGATTTCACGTGTTTTCAATGCTTCAGCAAAACAGATTCTGTAAAGTTCAAAGTACGGCTTTTCCACAGCTCTGTTCCATTTTACGATTGCCCGTTCCGGAGAACAGGTCAGGAAAAATGCAGTCCCTTTGCCATATTGATATTTTGTCAGCAGCGGTTTGTTTTCAGAATCGGAGATCAGAACTTCTGCCCCGACAGAACTCAAAGAGATTTTTGTGCTGAATTCAAAGGCAAGTTCCGTTCCGGCAACTTTGGCAGAAAGCGTTCCTTCATAATTTTCCTGATATTCGGAAGTGACACCGAAGAACTCATCGAAAGGCGCAAGACAAGCTCCGTTGAACGTACAAAGCAAAGTTGCGCCGTTCCGGACTTTATTCATCAGTTCCATGTAACGGCTGCGGGGCATGTTGTTCAATCCGGTGATCATGGGAACAAGATAGAATTCAGAATCCCGGAGGGGTTCATCAGCGAATTGGAATTCCAGATCGAATCCAGCCTGTTTAGCCAGAACCCATGCACCGTAAGCAGCCATCCAGCAATCCTGTTCTTCTGTCAGAACGCAGACAACTTCCTTTTTGAATTTCGGCAGATTTCTGAAGGGAAGCTCTTTCCGCATGTCAGCAAAGTTTGCAAGGACATCAGCAACAGGTTTCCGGGAACCGTCGGCACGATAAAGTCCGAGCATCCGTTCTACGCCGCACCATTCGTAGGGCGGGTGTTCGAGATGCAGCTGATCGAACGTACACCACCAGAAGAGACCTTCGCAATCATGAGCCCAGAGCTGACAGAGTGTTGTCCGCAAATATTCTGCGGCATTTTTCTCTCCTGCAATCGTCGGTGCGAGCGTTCCCAATTCTTCTGCAACGCAGGGGCGTTTTCCGATATCCCCGAAGAAATGCGCTTCTGCTGTTGCATGCATTGCCGCCTTGATTCCGGTCAGTCGGTCAACAGAGGCATGAGGTGTGAAGAGCGGGTAGGGATGAACCGTAAGAACATCGAAATCCTCCGCCATATCTTCAATGCTCCAGGGGACTGAGGGAGCAACGCAAGTTGTTGGCTGCGGTGTGATACCGTGAAGTCCTGCAACAACAGGTTTCTCCGGGTCTGCTGCACGGATTGCTTCGGTCATTGCACGGGTCCAGAGAGCTCCTTCATAACGGTTTGCGTCATCCAGACAGTTACATTCGTTTCCGGTTCCCCAGAAACTGATTGCCGGATGATCTTTGAATTCCGTTACAAAACGTTTGATGAATTTCATCTGCCAGCGGAGGACGATCGGGTCCCGCAAAAGATTGCTTTGAGCAAAAGCCGGAGGAGCGAAAAGTTTTCCGGACATCCACCCGGTGATGAGTCCGATTCCGAGTTTGATTCCGTTTTCTTCCGCACAATCGCAAACGAAACGGAACCGTTTCATCATTTCCGGATCGACTCCGCTTTGAAAACCATCCGCATCGTATGGGATTGGCTGATTATCTTTCCAGCGGAGCTGGTACGGAGTGTTGCCGCCTTTTGCATGAAGCGTCAGAGGTTGAAAATCGGGCCAGAGGGGGAACACCCGGACGATTTCCAGGTTGAGAGCTTTCATTTTTTTGAAATCTTTTTTGACTGTTTCCGGTTCCCATTTATGCCACATATCGGTTCCGGCATGACTTGCCCAGTAGTTGCATCCGATAAAGAAATTCTGTTTTCCAAAGGTATTTTTCATGATATAAACCTCACTTCCTGAATTTTTCGGGAGATACAATATCACAAAAAAAACTCTTTTCAAACGGAAAGTTTCTTTTATTCTCAAATATTCACTTGAAAAAAACGGGTTTTGCGTGTAAATTTCACTTGAAAAATGAGGTGAAATTATGTTTACAGGATTAGTAGAAATGACCGGACGGATCCTTGCCCGCAATTTGCAGGGGGAAGCCGGGAAATTGACGATAGAACCAGCCCGGCCGTTTCAGGATCTGGAGCAGGGGGAAAGTATCGCTGTCAATGGCGTTTGTTTGACCTTGGAATCCGGAATGAACGGCGGACCGCTTGTGTTTCATGTGATGCGGGAAACCTTTTCCAGAACCAATCTCGGGTCCGAACCGATTGGAGCAGTTGTGAATCTGGAGCGTGCCATGCCAGCCAATGGAAGGTTCGGCGGGCACATTGTCAGCGGACATGTGGATGCCTGCGGAAAAGTGCTTTCGCTGACCCGGCGGGATTCCGATACGGAACTGACTGTTTCCGTGCCGGATGATCTGGTGCCGTTTCTTGTGGAAAAAGGTTCTATCGCAGTAGATGGAATCTCTTTAACATTGGAAGCGGTGGAGGGGAATACATTCCGGATCGGTTTGATTCCGACAACATTGAGTCATACAAATCTTTCCGGTAAGAAGTCCGGTTCTCTGGTGAATCTTGAAGCGGATGTGATTGGAAAATATGTTGCAGCATTCCTGAGCCGTGCCGGATATGGAAAGAAATCTTCTGTGACCATGCAGACACTGGCAGAGGCGGGATTCTTATGATTTCCATGATCCGTCCGCAATGCCGGGAATACGTTTTGAAAAGTTCATTCGGTTTTTCTGTTGAGAAATTGCCGCAGGAGCAGATTCCTGCAGATTTTTTTCAGGAACTGCCGGGGCGTTTTACCGCTGCTGAGCTTCCCCCTTATCTCATGGAAAATCCAATTCAGACCGATGGTTTGGCTCCGGTTCATGCCTGTGAGTTGATAGAAACAGGATTTCTGGAAAATCTTTCATTGCAGTTTCCCGGATTGGTGCGGGATTGTATTACCGGGTTGGAACGGAATATTGAATCTCTTTCCCGGAAGGGGATTTCTGCAGGTGTGTTGAATCTGGATTTGAATGTTCTGCTTTCTCCGGAAAAAGAGAAACTGTATTTTTCCCTGTTGAAAGGTTTGGCAAATATTCTGGAACAGTGTTCCTTTACACTTTTGATACCGTTTTCCATACCGTCTGCCTCAAAAGAAATTGTTCAGCAGGTTCCGTTATTTTTACGGAGAACGATGCTTCCGTGGGTTAAGCTGCGTCTGGATATTCATGCCCATGAACTTGCACCCGGATATTCCCCGGATGAATTGGCTGGCGGTTTGTTCAGTGAAGTCCGGTCTTTGCGGTTTCTCTATCTTGCGGAGGCAGGCAATGTGCTGATTCCGGAACATGTCATGCCCTGGCTGGAATCATTGGGAACTTACGGGTTCCGCGGACCCTGTTTTTTCGTTCCGATGGCATCGAATCTGAATGGCTTTCCGGCATGGGTGGACGAAAACGGAAAATTGATTGAAAAAATGGAAAATAATTTGGAGAAATAAGGAATTATGGCAGGAAAAGTTCTTTGGACCGTGGATGGTTTGAATGATTCCATAGGCTTGCAGACTCTGTTCAAAAATGCCGCATTTTCCATTCATGAGAATGAACGTGTGGCTTTGATCGGACGGAACGGAACAGGAAAATCCACCATGCTGCGGATCATTTCCGGGGATTATTCCCCGACTGCAGGAGATATCACAGTTTCCCGCGGCTGTGTGATCTCTTTCATGCAGCAGGCTCCCCCGGATGGATATGCAGAACGGACCATTGCAGAATTTGTCCGGGATGGATTGCACCGTTTTCAGGAGGTTTTGAAAGAATATGAAAATCTGAATCCATCCTCGGCGAAACATGCGGAAATTGAACAGTTTCTGACAAGTCATGATGCCTGGGATCCGGAACAGAAACTCAATCAGGTTCTTTCCAAGTTGGAACTTCACGAGCCGGATAAAAAATGCGGAGAACTTTCCGGAGGAAACATGCGCCGTGTCATGCTGGCGCGTGCAATTATTGCAGAACCGGATCTGCTTCTGCTGGACGAACCCACAAACCATCTGGATGCGGAAACCGTCAGCGCAATCGAAGATTTTCTCGCTTCTTACAGAGGGGCCTGTCTGTTCGTGACCCATGACCGCTGTTTCCTTGACCGGATCGCCACCAGGATTGTGGAACTGGATAACGGTTCCTTCTTTACCTGTGAAGGTTCCTATGCAGATTTTCTTGCTGCAAAAGAGGAACGGGAATACCGGGAAGATGTGGCAGAACAGAAACGTCTTGCATTTCTCCGGCGGGAGATCGAATGGGTGCGCCGTGCGCCGAAAGCCCGTCTGCGCCGCAACGAAGGACGATTGAAGCGTTATGAAAATATCGCAGCGGTCAAAGCTCCGGAACGGATCGGGAATATGGAACTGATCATTCCGGAAGCAACACAGCTGGGAAACAGAACTGTTTCCATCAAAAATATTTCAAAATCCATGGGCGGAAAAACGCTCATCAAAGATTTCTCTTTTGAGTTTGAAGCCGGACAGCGTGTCGGAATCGTTGGACGTAACGGTGCCGGAAAAACAACTCTGCTCAAGATGATCACCGGACAGTTGGAGCCGGACTCCGGAACAGTGGAAATTGCTCCCACTGTTGAATTCAATTATATCGACCAGTCACGTGTCCGCCTGGATCCGGAAAAAACAGTCCGTGAGGAAATTGTTCCCGACGGAGGCGATACGGTTCAGTTCAACGGCGCATCCATCGGTGTTTACGGTTATCTGAAGCGTTTTCTGTTTGAAGATGAGCGGATCAATACGCAGGTAAAGCTGATATCCGGCGGAGAACGTGCCCGTTTGGCATTGGCAAAAATCCTGCGTATCAAGGGAAATTTCATGATTCTGGACGAACCTGCCAATGATTTGGATATTCCCACCTTGCGCGTTCTGGAAGAATCTCTGCTTTCCTACAACGGAATCCTCGCCGTGGTCAGTCATGACCGCTATTTCCTGAACCGTGTTTGTACTCATATCATTGCCATTGAAGAGGATGGATTTGTTTTCTCTGATGTGGGCGATTATGATTCTTACGAAGCCAAACGGAAAACCCGGCAGTCTGCGAAAAAAGCGGAATCTGTTCCTGCAGAACAGAAAGCCGCCCCGCCTCCGAAGCCGAAACAGCAGACAAAACTTTCCTATAAAGAGGAACGGGAACTGGAAGCTCTGGAAAATTCCATTCCGGAAACAGAAGAGGCGATTGCTGAACTGGAAAATAAATTTTCTGATCCGGATTTCTTTGCCAAACACGGAGCAGAAATCAAAGAACTCCAGCAGGAACTTGAAAACAGAAAAGCGGAACTGGAAAAACTCTATGCCCGCTGGGAAGAACTGGAAGCAAAAAAAGAAAGTTTTCAAAAATGAATCAGGAAAATATGCAGAAACTCGTCGATATCATGAAAGCCCTGCGCGCTCCCGATGGTTGTCCGTGGGATAAAGTGCAGACTCATAAATCCCTGAAAAAATGTTCCATGGAAGAGTGTGCCGAACTCATGGATGCCATTGAAGATGATAACGATGCCGGAATGTGTGAGGAACTGGGCGATCTGCTTATGCATGTTGTGCTTCATTCTGTTATCGCTGAAGAACGCGGGGCATTTACATTCGATGATGTGGTGAATGAAATTTCTGCAAAGATGATCCGGCGTCATCCTCATGTTTTCGGTGAAGAAAAGGTCAAAGATACTTCAGACGTTCTGAAGCTCTGGGAGGCCGTGAAAAAAGAAGAACATAAGGATGACCGGAAATCTCTGATGGACGGAATCCCGTATCACTGTCCGGCTCTTCTGCAGGCGGAGAAAATGCAGAAAAAAGCCGCAAAAGTCGGATTTGACTGGAGTTCTCAGGAACAGATCATTGAAAAGATCGGCGAAGAATTTTCTGAAGTAAAAGAGGCGATTGCGGAAGGCAATGATGAACATATTGATGAAGAATTGGGTGATTTTCTTTTTGCCGTAACCAATCTGGTCCGGTTCCGGAAACGCAATTCTTCTGAAGATCTCCTCGCCGCCGCAAACCGGAAATTTGTCAAACGATTTCGTTATATTGAGGAAAAACTTGCAGAGCAGGGAAAAGATATCGAAGCTGTTTCTCTGGACGAAATGGATTCTCTCTGGAACGAAGCCAAAAAGAAAGGGATCAAATGATGAGAAAGATTGCAGGAAATATACTGGAAACCATTGGTCATACACCCCTTGTACGGATCAATAAATTGAATGAGGGCGGTGCGGAAATCCTTGTGAAAGTGGAATCGTTCAATCCCGGCAGTTCCGTGAAGGACCGCGCAGCACTTTCCATGATTGAAGCGGCAGAAAAGGCCGGATTGCTGAAGCCCGGAGCTTTGATTATTGAACCTACCAGCGGAAATACCGGAATCGGATTGGCGATCGCTGCCGCTGTCAAAGGATATCACCTCATCCTTACCATGCCGGATACCATGAGCATCGAACGCCGCAAACTTGCCGCCGCTTACGGTGCGGAAATCGTTCTGACGGAGGGTGCAAAAGGAATGAACGGAGCCATCGAAAAGGCGATCGAACTGCGGGACAAAACACCCGGAGCATTCATTCCCCAGCAGTTTGAAAATCCGGCAAATGCAGAAGCTCACAAAGCCTCTACCGGACCGGAGATCTGGGAAGATACAGAAGGTAAGATAGATGCGTTCGTGGCAGGTGTCGGAACGGGTGGAACATTGACTGGAATCGGGGAATATCTGCTGTCAAAAAATCCTGCGGTGAAAATCATTGCAGTGGAACCGGAAACCAGTGCGGTCTTATCCGGAAAACCTGCCGGAGCGCATCCGCTTCAGGGAATCGGTGCCGGATTTATTCCGAAAGTTCTGAATACAGAAATCATATCCGAAGTGTTTCCGGTTTCCGGTGAAAATGCAGGTAAAACTGCCCGTGATTGTGCGGCAAGAGAAGGCATTCTGATCGGTATTTCTTCCGGAGCGGCATTGTTTGCAGCGCTGGAACTTTCCAAACGGCCGGAATATGCCGGAAAACGGATTGTGGTTCTTCTGCCCGATTGCGGTGAACGTTATCTTTCCACCTGGTTGTTTGAATGAGCGGAAAACTCTCTTGCAGAGCAGGGTGCGGAGCCTGCTGCATTGCACCCTCCATTTCCTCTCCGATTCCGGGAATGCCGGACGGAAAACCGGCGGGTGTTCCCTGTGTGAATCTGGATGAACAGTTCCGGTGTAAGATATTCCATTCTCCGGACCGTCCGAAGGTCTGCGGTTCCTTGCAGCCTTCGGAGGAAATGTGCGGAAAATGCCGGGAAGAAGCTTTGGCATATCTGGAAGAATTGGAAAAATTAACGGCTCCGTAAAAGTCGTGTATTCAATCCAATTTTATTGTGCGGAGCTTTGTATCCTGTAATGGATTATCGCAACTTATTTTTCCGCCGCAGCAATAGCCGAGATGAAGCAACGGTCCGTTGAAAAGAATTGCGATATAGCAGTAGGAATAATCTTTCTCATTCTCTAAAATACGATGATTTTTCCATGTTTTTCCTTCATCGGAGCTTTCTGCCATGACCAGCGGGGAACGTTTCCACATCATGCCTTCATTGGGAATTCTCGCAGGATCACTGTGGTCGTTCCAGACAGCATAAAGTTTTCCATTTGCGGGATTGCGTTTCAGGGACATTGGTGATTCCGGAGAGGTGAATTCCGGTGCAGGTACTGCAGGTGTCCAGCTGTTTCCATTATCATTTGAGAATGATTTATACTGACTTCCTTTCCCTGTGCGGATGAAGCACATCAGTTTTCCGTCATTCAACTCAATTACTCCGGGTTCCATCATGCCCCGCACGAAGTCTTGACCGGGATAAATGAAATCTTTGCTGAGTTTCCATGTTTTTCCGTTGTCATCGGAAAGAAAAAATTTAATGATTCCGGCTCCGAGTCCGCCTTTATCAAGATACTGATGATGCGCTGCCGGAAGAATCAGTCTTCCATTTTTCAATTGAACCAGACGGTCGTTATTGATGACAAAGTATGCCGCAGGAATATCGGTGATTTCCGTCGGTTTACTCCATGTTTTACATTCGTCGGCGGAAAAAACGATTTTCGGACGGCAATCGACAAAGTTTTCTTTCCCTGGAACAGCACTTTTTTCCAGATAAGTCATCGCAATCTGTCCGTTGTTCAAACGCAGGAGAGAAATCGACATCAGATTCAACGCTTTGTTTTTCAATACTATGAAGGGTTTGCTCCACGTTGTTCCATTGTCTTTGGATGTTACAGCTGCAACATCAGCGGCGGCATGATCTGCGCTGGAACTGCCCGAATAACGGGAAAACGCAAAGTAGAGAGTACCGTCAGAAAGTTTGACAAATGAACCTTCCGAATTCCGTGGATTACCCGGCATTGAATGTGCCAAAATATGTTCCATGATATTCACCTTTTTGAATATGATTGGATTGATTATCATCTTTTGCATCAGTGAGAAAAAAAACTGAAAATAAAGCCTCCGATGATTTCGTAAGATATAATACACTGTTATTTTCCGTTTTTCAAGCCCAAAAATATTAGCTGAGCTGAAAAAATATACCGGAGAACTTTTTGAAATTACCTCTGTTTTTGAAATTTGAAAATTATGCGGATTTTGTTATATTACCGGAAAGCAAAAGAGATTGAAATATTGCTGTCGTTGGAACCTTTGAGAACAGTCAAACTGGGCGAACAGCTCCCCGATTGGTGGGGAAAAAATATCTCCGAATAGCGAGATGCAGAAAAAAAATTAATAACGACTTGACATTGTAACAAACAGATGTTATATTAAAAATATCATAACAGGGGTGCTGTTGCCGCGGTGGCAATGGCTGAGATCAAACCCTTTGAACCTGAAACGGGTAATGCCGGCGTAGGAAAGAAATGAAAAATACTTTTATTACACTTTTTATTTGGTGCATTCCGCACCGACATGCCCATAACGGGAGCAGCAAAATGCTCCGGAAAGGATTTCCGGTATGTCAGCGGAAAACATTATCTCCACAGCAATCATCAACAAATTCAGCGCAAAACTCATTGAGGGCTTGAAACTCGATGTGGCTCTTGTCGGCGGCGGACCATCTGCACTTGTCGCAGCACGTTATCTTGCCGAAGCCGGTTTGAAAACCGCAATTTTTGAACGGAAACTTGCTCCGGGCGGCGGCACCTGGGGCGGCGGTATGCTCTTCAATGAAGTCGTCGTTCAGGATGAAGCTCTCGATATTCTCGATGATTTCAATATCACCCATAAAAAATTGGAAAATGCTCCCGGATATCATACTCTTGACTCCGTGGAAATGGCAAGCGGACTGATCTTCGGTGCTGTAAAAGCCGGAGCAACGATCTTCAACTCCGTCAGCGTGGAAGACCTCGTGTTCAAAAACGGTAAAGTCAACGGTCTTGTGATCAACTGGACCTGTGTGGAACGTCTCGGACTGCATGTTGACCCCCTGACAGTTATTGCCGAAAATGTTGTTGACGGAACCGGACACCCCAGCGAAATCCTGAATCTTGCTGTGAAAAAAGCCAAAATTCAGCTTGATACTCCCACAGGCGACATCATTGGTGAAAAGCCCATGTGGGTGGAAAACGGAGAAGCTTCCACTGTAGAAAATACCCGCTGCTACTTCCCCGGCTTGTACGCTTGCGGTATGAGTGCAAACAACGTTATGGGCGGATACCGTATGGGACCGATCTTCGGCGGTATGCTCATGTCCGGAAGAAAAGTTGCAAAACTCATCATTGAAAAAGGATGCTGAAAATGCGTACTTTGACAGAACGTATTGAAATTTTCAAAAGTTCTGATCTTTATCCGGTTGTGAGTTCTGAATACTGCAATGGGCGTAATGTTTGCGATATCGTCGCCGGCATTGCGTCCGCCGGAGCAAAAATCGTGCAGATCCGGGAAAAAAATATATCGGACTGTGCGATGTTTGAGCTGGTGCAGAAGTGTAAAAAAATCACGGATAATTATCAGATGCTTCTGATCGTTGACGACCGTGTGGATATTGCAATAGCTGCCGGGGCTGACGGTGTTCATCTCGGACAGGAGGATTTTCCTCTGACCGAAGCAAAAAAACTGGCTCCGGATATGTTTTTCGGCGTTTCCACTCATAATGCAGAGGAGATCCGGAAAGCTCTTGCTGATGGATGTTCTTACTTGAATATGGGACCGATGTTTCCGACACAAACCAAAAGTGTTGCATGCGGTGCTTTGGGGCTGGAGATGATTGAAGACCTCAAAAAACTCGTAACATGTCCATTTTCTGTTATGGGAGGAATCAAGGAACATCATCTGGAACTTTTGTGTTCCAGGGGATTCAAACATATTGCCATGGTCACAGAAATCACGCAAGCTCCTGATGTTGAAGCAAAAGTTAAACATTTGCGGCAAATCATGAAAGGCTGTTCTCATGAATGATTCATTACCGTCCGTTCTGACCATTGCGGGCAGTGATTCCGGCGGAGGTGCCGGAATCCAGGCTGATTTGCGGACATTTCATTCATTCAAAGTTTACGGCTGTTCTGTGATTACAGCGGTCACTTCCCAGAATCCGGATGAAGTCTGCAGAGTTGATGTTTTGCCTGTTGAAGCAATCAGAACTCAGATGGAAAGTGTCCTTGACCTGTTTCCGGTTCGCTATGCCAAAACCGGAATGCTTGCCGGACGGGAAATCATTGAATGTGTTGCAGAACTTGTTCAAAAATATGACCTGAATCTGGTGGTCGATCCTGTCATGGTTTCGACTTCCGGAACAAGATTGCTGGAAGGATCTGCAATCTCGGCAATGACAGAAAAACTTTTTCCGGCGGCTCAATGGATCACGCCGAACATTCCGGAAGCAGAATTGATCTGTAACCGGAAATTCCAGTCACCTGATGATCTGGCTGATGCTGCAAAAGAGTTTTACAATCAGTATGGGTGTAATGTTATTCTGAAAAGCGGTCATGCCATTTCTTCTGACCGCGTAACGGATATCGTCTGTTATCATGGCAGAATTTTTGCATTGAGTTCTCCGGTTGTAAATATACGAAAGAATACAGCTCACGGAACCGGATGTACTCTGAGTGCGGCAATGGCGGCAAATCTGGCATTAGGAAAGAGTTGGGATCAGGCTTTGAAAGAAACAAAGGCTTTTGTTTATGGTTCTCTTTATGAAAACAAAGTTTTGAGCGAAAACCTTTCTCAAATGTATCCGCCGGAGAATAATTATTTGAACAAAACAGCTTTGGAGGAATTATGACACAGATAGAATATGCAGAAAAGGGAATTATCACTCCGGAAATCAGACATGTGGCTGAAACAGAACAGCGTTCTCCGGAATTTATTGCAGAACGGGTTGCTGCCGGAACAATCGTGATTCCCGTAAACAGCAATCATAAAAATCTGGTTCCCTGCGGAATTGGCAGAGAACTCAAAACAAAGATCAATGCCAATCTTGGAAATTCCTCTCTTTCCAGCTGTCCGGGTGCAGAAAAAAGCAAACTTGCCATTGCTTTGCATTACGGTGCAGATACGGTCATGGACTTAAGTACAGGCGGGGAAATCACTTCCATCCGTCAATCCATGCTGGAGCAGAGTACCGCACCGCTGGGGACTGTTCCGATCTATGAAATCGTTGCCCGTTACGGCAGCAGTGATTTTGCAAAAGAAAAAATTCTTGCTGTCATCCGGGAACAGGCTGAGCAGGGGGTGGATTATATGACGATCCATGCCGGATTGCTGAGAAAATATGTTCCTCTTGCATTGAAACGGAAACTGGGAATTGTGAGCCGCGGCGGCGCTTTGCTGGCAGCATGGATGCAGGAAAACAAAAAAGAAAATCCGTTTTATGAGGCATTTGATGAGATTCTGGAAATCTGCCGGAAATATGATGTAACCCTCTCTCTGGGCGACGGTTTGCGTCCCGGCTGTCTGGCTGATGCTTCAGATGAAGCACAATTTGCAGAGCTTGAAACTTTGGGCGAATTGGTTTTCCGCTGCCGTGCCGCAAAAGTTCAAGCAATGGTGGAAGGTCCCGGACATGTTCCGCTGGATCAGATTCAGGAAAATATGGAACGGGAACGGAAAGTCTGCGGGGATGCTCCGTTTTATATTCTGGGACCCGTGGTGATTGATTGTGCGCCGGGATATGATCATTTTGTTGCCGGAATGGGCGGCATGATGGGAGCTTATTACGGAGCCGCGATGCTGTGTTATGTTACACCGAAAGAACATTTGGGCTTGCCGGATGCCGATGATGTCCGCCGCGGAGTTGTTGCATTCAAAATTGCAGCTCATGCGGCAGATGTGGCATTGCATAAACCCGGATGCCGCGATCGCGATGATGCAATTTCGGACGCCCGGGCCGCATTTGACTGGGAGAAACAGTTTGAGTTGGCTCTTGATCCGGAATGGGCAAGAGAATTGCGTGCTCAGGCACTGAAAGCGAGTTCTGCGCCGAATCAGCATGGTTCTGAATATTGTACCATGTGCGGTCCGGATTTCTGTTCAGTCCGGCTGAGCAAAAGATTGAAAGAGAAATCTCTGTAACAGAAAAATGAGATTGAGTGGGCTGCCGGAAATAAACAGACTGGCAGCCCTTTTTTGCATATCCGGTTCCATTTTTCCGGAAAATATGTAAAATCTGCTGCAGAAGAATTTTGTGGATTGAATGGTATAGTTTTTGTGTTTAATATTGTTGTTATCTTGTAAATGGTTCAGTTGAAAAAAGAATATCCAGATGTTATAGTAATTGCTGTATTGATGGAGCTGGTTTTTTATGAATGTCATAAGAAAAAGTACAGAAATTGCAAAAATCCTCAGGAGTCAGATCCTTTCTGGTAAAATAATATCCGGAAAACTTCCTTCTGAACGGATTCTCAGCGAACAATTTCAAGTGGCTAGAAATACGATCCGTTCTGCATTATCAGTTCTGGAACAGGATGGGCTGATCAAGCGTCAGCGGAGGACAGGAACTGCAGTGAGTTCTCCGCAGGAATATTTGCCTAAAAAAACAGTTGCATTGGTCATGCGGACGACCGGACATTTGTATGAAGACCGTTACAAATGTTTTCTGGAGGCTTTTCTGAAAAAAGGGTATGCTGTGTATACAGTGAGTACCCATTTCAGAGGAAACTGGAGCAATCCGGTAACAGAACAGCGTCAGCGGCAGACGTTTGATTCTTTGATTATGCATCATCCTCCTGATTTGATTGTTTATGATCATGAGTATGAAATGCTGGAATCCTTTCAGGAAAAAGTTGCTGATTTTGATGCGATTCCCATTGATTTTTCAGGTACGGAATACACTCTTGACAAAAAAGGCGTTTGGAATGATTACCGGAATGCCGGATATCTGGCTGGAAAATATTTGCTTGATTCCGGATGCAGACGTCCGGTGATTTTTACAAACTGTACATGGTGGTCCAAGCGGTTCGTCTCCCATGTTTATGAAAAGCACCGGGAAAAACTGTGTATAGAGGGATTCCGTCAGGCATTGGATGAGGCGGGAATCGACCCGGAACCGCTGGTTCTTTCTCCTTATTCCCGGAATTTACGGGAACATTTCAAATTTCTTTCTGAATTTGCAGCTGAAGAAAGTTTGATTCCGGATGGTTTTTTCGGAACTGCTGATAATCTGGTTGCGGAGTATATGAAATACTTGAATGAGTTTCATGGAGATTCCTGCCGGAATGTCAGATTTATCGGACTCGGAAATACTCCATGGAGCAGAGAACTGCCGCTTCATCCGTTTTCTTCGATTTATTTTGATTATCAGGAAATCTTTGACAATGTGATCAGAATGGCAGAAACGGAACCATCTCAGAGACGTGATATTTTTATTCAGCCAAAATTGATTGTTAGATAAAAAAATAGAAAGGAGACTTCTCTATGAGTTTTTTACTGAAAAAATCAAAAGAATCCGGTCACGTTACAACGATTGAACTTTCAGAGAGTTTTTCGGTTACCGCACTATCAATGCGTAACTGGTTAAGTGTGATAAAATAAAGTATAAAAATTCACAAATAAAGGAATGGAGGTACAATAGTGAACAAAAACACCATAAAACATTTCAGCTTCACTCTGATAGAATTACTCGTGGTCATTGCGATCATCGCAATTCTTGCCGGAATGCTTCTGCCCGCCTTGAATAATGCAAGAGGAAAGGCAAAATCCACTCAATGTCAGGGAAATGCAAAACAGATCGGAACTCTTCTGACAATGTATGAAAATACCTATGACGGCTGGATTCCGAACTATTCTTACAATACGAGCGACCATGCGACGTTCTGGGCATCGCTTCTTTCCAATATGGAAGGAAAGTATGATGGAAGAACGTCTTCCAGACTTTTTGTTTGTCCTTCCATGAGAAATCCTGCGACAGCAAGTGTTGTTGAGTGGACCCAGCTCGGTTATGGAATTGCGTATGATGCATATCCAAAAGCTTATGGAGGTGCTTCAACGGGGTGTCACCGTCTCAACAAATTTCCGGCACCGTCTTCGACAGGGTTTGCCGCAGATTACTGCCGTTATAAAGAGGATCAGAATGCAACGAATACGCTGAATCCGGCGGTTCGTTTTCAGCTGGACAACATCGGCGGATATATGGGATTACCGATCCAGCGGCATAATAAACGCGCCAATACAGTGTTCCTTGACGGTCATACAGCGGCAATTGAGGTGTATAATAATCCGAATCAATACAGACATAACAGCGATTGGTCTGGAAGTGATATTTAAGGGATAGAGGGATATTAAATATGAAAAAAATGTTCGTATTTTTTGCTGTATTTTTCAGCATTTCAATGGCTTTTGCCCAACAGGTGGTGAATCTCGGTGATTATATCAAGCCGGGAATGAAAGATCATACAGCGGCATTCAAAAAAGCTTTTTCTGTAAAAGGAGTGAAACAGGTCAATATTCCTTCCGGATATTATGCACTTTCCGATACAATTGAAATTTGCGGCAAAGTGGTTGGTTCTGGAGATGTGAAACTTGACATGAAAAATCCTGACAAAGATATCTTTCATCTTTCTCCTGCATGGAATTTTTCCATATCCGGAATCACATTCCTGGGCGGACGGAATCAGCTTGTATTGGAAAACAATAATACAGACCAGACATTTATCCGGATAGAAAATTGCTATTTCCGTCAGGCAAAGGGGTATGCGCTGAAGTTCGGAGAAAAAACTTTTTCCTCTCGAATCGTGATAGACAAATGTCATTTCATCGAAAATATGCAGGTGATGTGGATCAAATCTGATCTGGCAAGTCTGAGCAACAGCTGGATTTCCACAAACCGGAAAATGCATGATAAAGCTGTGATTGAAAATTATGGGGTACTTCATATAGAGAATGTTCTCGGCGTTCCCCGTGTGGAAAAAGTACCTTTGAAACAAGTTACTCAGCGTTGGGTTGATAATCATGGAACGCTTTTCTGCCGTGGAGTCCGTTTCGGCGGGGAGGGCGGCGGTTTTACGATCGTACGGAACTATACCAAAGCAAAGAAAACTTATCCCATAACGCCCAATTGCATTACTCTGATGGATTGTCAGCTTTACTGCGCGCAGCAGCCGGCAATTGATTTCTTTGATATTCCGAACCGGGTTTCAGTCGTCCGCTGCCGCGGTTTGGTTGATGCATGGCTTTTCCGGTTCCGGGATTCTGTCAATAACAAAGATTGGAATAAATTTACGAAAAATCATATTTCGATCAAGGTGGATGATGTGAATCCTTATCGTCAGACTCTTCTGCCGGAATTTCTGAAATCATGTTATACAGGTCCGGAATGTAAAATCAGTCCGGCAAAAAAATAAAGGAGAACGGTTATGAACTGGAAGAAAAATTTATTTTATGTATTGTTATTCGCCTTTACATTTTGTTTTGGTGGAGAGTATGTTTCCGTTGCCGATTTCCGGAAAAAGGGCGTTCCTGTAACAACCGCATTTCAGCAGGCTGCTGACAGTGCAAGGAAATTGAAGAAACCGCTTCTTGTTCCATCCGGTTATTATGCGCTGGAAGATACTGTTACGGTCTATACCGATGTTGTCGGGATCGGACATCCTGTACTGCACATGAGAAATCCGGAGAAGGTGATTATGAAAGCAGAACCGTGGCGGATCCGGATTTCCGGATTGCGTTTTGACGGCGGAAAAGATTCTCTGCTTCTCGGAAATAAAAACATAGACCAGAGTTTCTTTGTGATCAAGGATTGTTTTTTCAATGATGCTTCCGGGTGCGCGATCCGTTTTACACCGACAGCCTCAGCGTTTGTCAAAGTGGATGAGTGTGCTTTCCGGGATTGTATTCAGGCGTTTATTGCCCGGTCCGACCTCGTTTATTTTTCCAACAGCTGGATTTCAACAAGCCGTAAGAATACAAAGAGCCTTGCTGTTATTGAAAACCACGGCGTTCTTGTATGTGAAAATATTCTGGGAGTTCCCCGCGTTGCGGGCGGTTCTGATTTGAGATGGATCGATAACTATGGAAATCTGACCTGCCGGAATTTCCGTTTCGGCGGAGAAGGCGGCGGATTTACTCCGGTCGTCAATTATGCAAAATATGAGCCGAGGCTTTCCGGACCTTTTGTTGTTCTGGAAAACTGTTTTGCAACAGCGGTCGGAAATCCGAACCGGAAAGCCGCTGTTTATTGTGAAGAATATCCTTCCATGATCACGATCCGTGATTGCGTTCTTGCCGGAATCCCGCCTGTAAAACTTTCTTCCAAAGTTCAGAAAAAGGATTACTTCAATGATGCAAATCCCGGAATGGTTTCTTTTGATCTTGGAAATAATATTGGCGAATTCGCAAAAGACGTTCCTGCCGGATTCCGGAAACGTCTGGCGGATATTAAACCGAAAAAACAGATTTTTGCTCCCGGCGAACAGCTTTCTTCCGCTGAAACAGAGCGGGCTTTGAAAAATGCTCTCAGTCAGATTTCAAAGATTCCTCCATTCAAAGATGGCTGGACTTATCAGAAGCATACCCGGAAAACAACTCCCGGTACGTTCCGCAGCATCACCACAAAGAGCAATCCCTGGTTTACCGGAGATTGTCTGGATGGAATCAAGGATTTGTGCAGTGATTTTCTTGCCGTGGCAGGCAGCGGAGAACAGACCGTTATTGTTTATCGGCGGAAAAAATCTTCCTATCCTCATGTACGGATTCAGAATGTTGAAGTTGATCTGGATAAAATGCCGTATCTGACATGGCGTTTGCGCGATACCAAAGTAAATGGCGGGCATACATCCGTGAAAGTTGTGGATAAAGCAACCGGAAAACAGGTCACGCTGAAAGAAGATTACGGAATGAGTCAGTTCCTTTATCACGCATACGATTTGCGGAAAGTCTTCGGGAAAAAAAGTGGAAAAATAACGATTGATATCAAGTTCTATCTTTGTGCATCCCGGATCATAAAACCGATGCCGCCGTATCTTTATCTCCAGCCCGGAGATTTCTATTTAATTGATTTCCTCCGTTTGGAGGCGGAATAATCTGATTCCAGGATTTCAATGGTATTGCCGCAAGGTTTCCCGGTCATCCAGATGATGCCGGACTCCGTTGATTTCCTGATAATCTTCATGACCTTTTCCGGCAACCAGAAGAAGGTCTCCCGGTTGTGTAAGACTGGCTGCTCTGTGAATTGCCTTGACCCGGTCCGGTTCCGTTTCGTATGAAAAATCTGCCGGGATTCCGGCAATGATTTCTTTAATGATCTCTTCCGGTTTTTCAGAACGGGGATTGTCTGAGGTCACAATCGCAAAATCAGCGGCTTCAGCAACAGCTTTTCCCATTCTCGGACGCTTGGTGCGGTCTCTGTCCCCGCCGCAGCCGAAAACACAGAAAAGCCTTCCTTTACAGAGCGGCTTCAATGCCGCAAGAACCCGTTTGAGCGCATCATCCGTATGAGCATAATCGACATAAGCAGAAACTCCATTCGGGAGAGCGATCCGTTCCAATCTGCCGGGGACCGCAAAAGGTTTGTTCAAAGCCACCTGTACCTCTTCTGCAGAAAGTCCGGTCATCAACGCCGCTGCAATGGCTTCTGTTAAATTGTAAATGTTGTGCAGCCCGATCAGAGGTGAATGGATTTGCATAATTCCGTTCGGCGTTTTCAATTGAAAATCTGTACCTTCCGCCGTTCCGGAGATGTTTGAGACGAAGAATTCCGCAGA
Organism: Lentisphaeria bacterium; assembly: GCA_017503375.1. Lineage (GTDB taxonomy): Bacteria > Verrucomicrobiota > Lentisphaeria > Victivallales > UBA1829 > SIG79. The sequence continues at coordinate 73,061 of JAFVTF010000011.1, forward strand.
GGAATCCTGACAGGAAACAGCCTGACCTCCGCATTCCTGATAAAGGCGTTTGCCCCATGGATCATCAATATTTATGATCTTGCTGCCGCAGGAAAGTTCTGCAAACAGAATCTTTTTTGCCAGATAATAAGATTCCATATCATGATGATAGTCCAGATGGTCTCCAGTGAGATTTGTAAAGATCGCCGACGTGAATTTTGTGCTGCCTGTCCGGTGCTGATGGAGTCCGTGACTGGAAAGTTCCATGACACAATCGGAAAGTTCATTCTGTTTCATTTCAGAGATGATTTTCTGAAAACCTGCGGCATCCGGCGTTGTATTGGAAGAGGGCTTGACACCTTTTCCGGCATCATATTCCACCGTGGAAATCAAACCGCATTTTCTGTTGGAAAAGAAATGGCGGAGCAGAAACGCAATGGTTGTTTTTCCGTTTGTTCCAGTGACTCCGTGGAATTGCAGGGCGCGGTATGGATAACCGGCGGCGGCTTCACATAGTTCAGCCCAGGCAAGATACGGATCATCAACTTTGATCAGAGGGACACTCAATCCGGGCATGTCTGTGTCGGAAACAATGCAGGCAGCACCGGATTCAATCGCCGATGGAATAAAATGTCTGCCGTCAGATTTTGCACCGTTGATTGCACAGAAAACGCATCCGGGAACGACTTTCCGCGAATCATTGACCGGGTTCAAGCCGGGCGTTTTCAATAACTCTTCAAAGGTCATTGCGGTTCAACCTTTTCCAAATGAGTCCCGCGGGAGGCTTTCAGGAAAACAATACCTTCCGGGATAATATGATCTGCAATCTTTTCAGCACATGTTTCAGAATCCGGGAAAGAAACGATTCTTTCAGAGGAAAGTTCTTGTGCGGCAGCGGTCATAAGCGGCCCGACAGCCAGAATTTTATCTTCCGGGAACAGTTCCAATGCATATTCAAGAATTTCTTTGTGAACACGAGATGCATTTTCTCCTGTTTCCAGCATATCCCCCAGAACGGGAAGGACTTTTGTAGGAACAGCAAATTCAGAGAGCCATGTCAGAGTTGCCCGCATACTGTCAGGGTTTGCATTGTAAGCATCATTGATCCATGTCGCGCCCAGATGTACGCTCTTTTTCATGCGGAGTCCGGGCAGGGAACAGTTTTCCAAACCTTTTGCAATGGTTTTCAGCGGGATCCCGAAAGATTTTGCCACGGCGGCAGCCAATGCGGCATTGCTTGCCTGATGGGCACCGGATAAATACCAGTCGACTTTTGCGACTTCGCCGGAACGGGTATCTTTCAAAAGAAATGCACTGCCATCAATATTGCCGCCCAGATAAATGGAAAATACATCTCCATCTTCTTCGCCGGCAGTAACGACATTGCAGGGATCTGCGGCTTTTGCCAGAATGGGATTCTGAGGACATCCGGCAGGGATCACAGCTGTTCCTCCGGTTTTTAAACTGCGGAACAAATCAGATTTTTCAGCGGCAACCCCTTCCAGCGAAAGGAGATTTTCCAAGTGACAGCGTCCGATGGAAACGATGACAGCTGCATCCGGCTGAATTGTGCGTGCGAGCGGCTGGATTTCACCGAAATGATTCGTGCCTGTTTCGATCACCGCAATTTTATGATTTTCATTCAGACGGAAAAGATTATAAGGTACACCGATTTGATTATTGGTATTTCCCTCTGTCGCGAGAACGTGCTCCTCACCGTAAACTTCTGCAAAAATGGAACGGAGCATCTCTTTTGTACTTGTTTTTCCGGAAGAACCGGAGAGCGCAACAACTTTCAGCTCAGGAAAGGTGTTCCTGTAAAACTTTGCGGCATCCAGATACGCCTGCTGAGTGGATTTGACAACGAGGGCAGGGGCTCCCAGCGGGAGTTTGTGAAGAGACTCTTCCTCCACACAAAGAAGCACTGCACCGTTTTTCAGTGCGGCTGTCAGAAAATCATGACCATCGAACCGTTCGCCGGGGATGGCAAAGAAAAGACCGTTTGGAATCTCTTTCCTGGAATCTGTAGAAACACAGGAGACGAAACCGTTACCGGAGACATTCCGGAGAGTTCCCCCGACAGCTGCAGCGAGATCTGAAAACGCAAGTTTCATGAGGAATTTCCTTAAAGCTCAAAAATTCTGGAAACTTGACGGGGTTTATCTTTGCTGGTTTGCCGGAAAATAACACGTCTGCTCTTTACAGGACCGACCTGATAGATCCAGGTATCGTTGGCAAGCTGAGGACTGCGTGTGATGGAAGGTCTGCCATAAGCTGTAAGAACCTGCTGTTCCGTCATGCCTTCAGAAATGACACCTCTGCGCATTTTTTCAAAATCCGCTGCGGAAGAATCTCCTGCGAGTTCATCTGCTTTTTTCTTAGAAAAAGTACGGATTACGAAAGCGTGAACAGTTTCCAGACTTTTGTCAGCGATATTGATCTGGAATTTTTTTCCCTGTGCTTCAAAGCAGACTTTATTTTCATTCATAAACGTGATTCTGGCTTCTGTTCCGAAGGGAATGATAGACCCCTGCTGAACGTTTTCATTGGTCATTTCCATGGGATCAACATACCAGAGCGTATATGAAGTGTAAAGTTTATCGAATTTGGAAACCTGTAAGACTTCATAAGGAATATATTCTCTCGCACAGGAACAGAGGAGAAGAACGGATACGGTACAAAGTGAAAGAAGAAGGTGTTTCATGTTATCTTAGACTCCATTATTTTAGATGATTACCAAGCCTCTGTGATTTGAGAGACAATTTTTTTTGCTGCGTGGTAGCAGGCGAATTTCAGAGCACTGGATCTTGCTGTCGCAGGATCTGAAAGAATTTCATAAGTGGCGTTTCCCGTAGCGGTTGCATTATTGAGAAGCATCGTTCCGCTGCCGGGAATGACAACTTTATATTTCACCTCAATCTTCAATCTGAATTTTTCAGGAGTATAGGTGACGCCTCCATCAAAGCTGGCATCTTCCAGAGTACTGTTTTTTACAGATGTGATAGTTGCATAAATAACACAATCAGCCTGAGAAAGGCGTTTTAATTTCAATGCTCCGTCACTTTGGAACTGTCCTGCGAGCTGCATCCGCATGACATCAGAAGCCAATGGTTCCAACGTGTTGTTATGAATGGGGGCAATAGCAATAGATTTGATTTGCGGGTGCATCATTCCGCGGACCCCGATCTTATAACCGCAGCCCGTTACGAAGCACAGCAGACAGCAGATCATAACCCAGACAAATATTTTACAGCGCATCGTCATCAACCTCTTCTTTGAATGTTCTTATTTTCTCCGGAGCAGAAACATTGCGTTTCAAATCTTTAACCGGGAGCAGAAAACTTCCGTTGCTGTCATCCGGCTGTACCAGGAGCTTTTCCGGTTCCTGAGGAAATTCTGCTTCAACAAAATTCTGTTTTTCCGGTTCATACGGTTTTTTGCTTGGCATAAATTCTTTGTCAAGCTGGGCAAGTTTTTTTTCAGCATCTCTTGCTTCCGGTGTATCCGGATAGTCGCTGAGAACTGTTGCATAGTAATGTTCTGCTGTTTTATTTTTTCCGGATTTTTTGTAAAAATCTCCCAGTCTGCAGAACCGTTTTGCAATATAGGAATTGACTTTTTTTATGGAGCGGCGAATCCAGTCCGCTTCAGAATCATCGGGATGCTTTTTCAAAAAGTTTTCCAAGGTTTCCAATGCTTCTTTTGCATACTTTCCATCGCCATCCCCATTTTCAGCCAGCTGCATAAAGAGGTTGGCAAGTTCCAGTGCCGCATATTTAGCTTCCCGCGTATCCGGATGAAGCTGAAGAACTTTCCGGAAGGTCTCCGCAGCTTTTTGAGGCTTCTGGCTGTTCACATAAAGTCTTCCAAGCCCCAGCCGTATCTCTGCCGCAGGTTCTGCACACGGTGCGTTCTCCAGAACTTTTTCAAAAAGTTCCGTGGTACGGTCTTCTTTTGTAATAAACGGAAGCCAGGAAACAAAATAATCTCTGTGTCCTTTGAAATACATTTCGGCAATTTCATACTGCCGCTGTACAACAGCCGTAAAGTTGATCCGGCTGATGTGAACTTTGATCAAACCCTGAAGAACATCAAATTCTTTTCCATATTGCCGGGCTTTTCTGTAACAGCGGGCTGTGTTCATCAGCGCATTTGCCTTGAGAACAGGATCATTTGCCTGCACATGTGCTTCTTCAAAAGCTGCCGCTGCTGCCAGATATTTTTCATCTTTTTCTTTTGTCATTCCATCACGGAATGACGATCTTGCAGTGATATCATCCGCCTGTAAATCGGATGTTCCAATCAAAAAAAGGACAACAACCGATAAAAATACAGAAATTTTTTCAAAATACCGCATTTTTCCGCTTCCATATTTTAAATATTGTGTTACATTACCATAAGAGGACGTCTCGGAACTTTTTCTGAGACTATATAAATTTAGCACACTTTGACAATTTAACAAGTCCAGAGTTGAGATTTTCGGGATTTTTTTTGCTATGAAGATACTGCAGGTTATGACAGAGTTGGGGTTCGGCGGCGCAGAACGCGTTGTTCTGGACCTTTCACGGACCTTGACGGCGCAGGGGCATACAGTTTTTCTCGCCGTAATGAAGGACTTGCCGGAACAAAATATGAAAGAGGACTTCGTACGGATCGGGATCTATCCCGATATCCTGAAAATCAATTCTTTCCGGGATTGGAGAAAAATCAGGAAACTGAGAAAACTGATCCGGGAGTACAAGCCGGATGTGATTCATTCTCATCTGATGCACCCGAATCTGATTGCAAGAATCGCAAATTATAAAACCGGAATCCCCCTGATAAATACTATTCATATTTCCGAGAGACGGAGCGGACAGAAACTTTTCTTCCTTCTGGATTCTCTTACACATCCGCTCTGCGATTGCTATACCGCTGTATCCAACGCATCCGCCAGATTTCACGAAAAAGCCGTTCATTTGAAAGAAGGTTTGATCCGTACGATCCGGAACGGGGTCGACCCCGCTGTTGTCCGGACTCCGGAAGAACTGAAAGAAGCCAAAGACCGCTGGCAAGTCAATATGTGCAGCAAAATTCTCGGAGCGGTGGGACGGCTCAATCAACAGAAAGGTTTTGACCGTCTGCTGCGGGTGCTTCCGGCTCTGGAACAGCAAGTTCCACAGGGGGAAACATGGGGCATTGTAATTCTCGGTGAAGGAGAGGAACGGCAAAGGCTGGAAGAACAGCTGTCTCATTGTTCCCGCAGGGGCTTGATCATCCGCTTTCCCGGATTTGAAAAAGATGCCGCATCTTATGCTCAGGCTTTCGATGCCTTTGTTATGCCATCCCGTTACGAAGGTTATGGATTGGTGCTGGCTGAGGCAATCAGTCTCGGTTTGCCTTGTGTATATGCGCCCGTAGATTCCCTGCCGGAATTGGCAGAAGGGGTCCCCAATGCGTTCCCGGCCCGTTTTGACCGTCCGGATAAAGATGCGGAAACCGCTGAAATCATCGCAAAAGCATTATCTATGCCCCGCGCTGAAAAAAGAACTCTCTGTTCTGTTGAAACAATGACCGCTGAGTATCTTTCGCTTTATGAAGAACTGAGGCAGAAAGGCGGAAGAAAATGAACCTTTCTTCAATACTGGAAAAAATGGAACAGGGAATTACTCCGGATATTCCCGAATTGGTTTATCTTCTGGAATTACCCGACGGAATGGAAAAAGATCAGCTTTTTGCTGCTGCCTATCAGACAAAATTGAAATATGTCGGAAATAAAATTCATTTGCGCGGCATCATAGAGTTCAGCAATATCTGTACTAAAAACTGCTGTTACTGCGGAATCCGCCGGGACAATCATAAAGTTTCCCGTTATCAGATTCCGGAAGATGATATTGTGACGCAGGCTATGGCAGCAGATCAGATGGGGTTGGGTTCTGTCGTTCTTCAATCCGGAGAACGCAGCGATGAAGCGTTCATCGCATTGATCGAACGTGCCGTACGCCGAATCAAGCAGGAAAGCAATGGGCGGCTGGGAATCACACTCAGCACTGGCGAACAATCCGGTGAAACTTATCAACGGTGGTTTGAAGCCGGTGCTCACAGATTTCTCCTGCGGATAGAGGCCTCCGTTCCGGAACTTTATGCAAAAATTCATCCCCCGGACCATTCATGGGAAAAACGGAAAAACTGTTTGAAACTTCTTTCTGAAGCCGGATATCAGACCGGTACAGGGGTCATGCTTGGATTGCCTTTTCAGACAATGGAGCATATTGCAAAGGATTTGCTGTTTTATCAGGAAATGAATGTGGATATGATCGGAATGGGACCGTACATTATTCATAAAGATACTCCATTGGCAAAGGAAATGCCGGATTTTGATCCGGAACGGCAGCTGCAGCTCGGATTGAAAGCGATAGCTATAACCAGACTGCTGCTGAAAAATGTGAATATTGCCTCTACAACAGCATTGCAGGCTCTTCATCCGCAAGGCCGGAAATATGGACTGCTTGCAGGTGCAAACGTGATTATGCCGAATATCACGGAAAGCTGCCGCCGTGCCGGATATCTGCTCTATCAGGGAAAACCGGGCGTGAATGATGATTCCGCTGCCGGATTGGAACAGCTGAAACGGGAAGCGGCAGAAGCCGGAGAGGTGATCCAGTGGAATGAGTGGGGGGATTCTCCCCATTATTTTGCCAGGAGACAAGGATGAATCTTGAACCGATCGGAATCTATCATTCCGCCCAGCGTTACCGTTTTGAAACGCCCAGACAAAGCGTATTCATTCACAATTCCGGAGTCATCGAACTTCAACACGGAATGAATTTTGAAACTGCATTGGAAGATTTGGATGGATTCGACCGGATATGGATAATTTTTCAATTCCATCTGAACAATAACTGGAAACCGAAAGTCCGTCCCCCCGTAGCTCCTGAAAAAGAACGGATCGGAGTGTTTGCAACCCGTTCTCCTCACAGACCAAACCCGCTCGGAATGAGTTGTGTGAAACTGGAAAAAGTCGATGGATTGAAAATCTTTGTTCAGGATTGTGACTTGCTGGATGGTACTCCTGTATTCGATATCAAACCTTATATTCCAGCGGCAGATTCTTTCCCGGATTCCAGAATCGGATGGCTGGAACGGGCTGTTATTCCCGAAGAATATAAAGTTGAAATCCTGCCAAAAGCTCTTGAAAAGCTGCTCTTTCTGAAAGAAAATGGATTCGATGCAGAAAACTTTTGTTATCTTCAATTAGGAAGTGATCCGTTAAATCCGGAACGGAAACGAATCGCTCAAACTGCGGATGGATATGAAATCGGATTCTGTACATGGAGAATCGCTTTTACAGTAAATGAAAAATATGTAGAAGTAAAAGATCTACGATCAAACTATTCTCCGGATGAATTGGTTGAAAATGCTCCGGACAAATATGGCGACAAACAGCTGCACCGGAATTTTCTCAAAAAATGGATGAATGAGTGAATTTTTCCATTCTGAATACTTTCTCATACAGCCAAACAAAAAGCCCGGAAATTGCTAACCGGGCTTTTTTGTTTCTGACTCCATTATTTTCCAGGAGGATCAGGCACAAACCAGAGAATGATCTCTTCCAGATAATCCTCTCTTCCGAGATAAAATTCCAATGCTGCAATTTCACGGGGAACAACCGCAGGGATATAGAATTGATCTTTCTGGATGGTCTTGCTGTCCATTTTTTCCAGTTTTCCATTTTTCGGATGGAGAAGGTGCTGGAAGTTGGGCGCATCGGCTTCCTGTCCGACGACAGCTGCACGGATTTCAGACTTATCAAGTTTGCCACGGATCATGCAGTAAGTTGTACCTTTTCCACGACGGCTCAAGTTTTTGGAATAGGTAAAGTTGGAGTTTTTCGGATTACTGATTCCGAGGAGCGCACAAGCTGCCAGTGAAGGATCACCGCCTTTCTTCAGACGGAGGGAACGATTTTCATCTGCTCCATATCTTCCATGATTGAAGATTTCAGCATGATCATTGACTTTTACGTTATGGATACTGTATTGATCAAAGGATTCTTTGCTGTAACGGAGACCGGCGTGTTCATAGAATTCAGATTCCAGCAAAGCTCCGGAACCTGCTTCCAGTGTCAGTGAAATCTTCTGGAAATATTTTCCGGCAGAAGCCATTTTTACTTCTTTTCCAGTAGCAAGGTCTTTGATCTTCTTCACGTTCAGCGGGAGTCTGATTTCCACTGTACGGGTATTGTCAAGATCACGGTTGACGATCACCCCAAACCACTTATCACCGGAGCGGAATCTTTCCACATTTGTCTTTGCATCCGTGGCAAAGAAAACAGGAAATTCAGCACGGCAACGATCAACAAGCAAAGATTCGTTTGCCCGGATCAGTTTCATAACGGAGCGGGTTGCAACCATCTGTTCCGTGGGTTTCCCACCGGGATGAAGCATTCCTGCACTCCATTCAAGTTCGATCGTTTTGTCAGTAAGCTTCTGCGTTTTCCAGGATGCCGCGATCTTTCCGCGTTTATCCATGGCAGCAACTTTTTTCTTATCGTCTGCCGTAACAGCCTTTTCCGGGGGAACCATCAGGGGAATATCGGAGTGATAAACATAGAAAATGATTCCTTTGCTGCCAAGCCGGAGAGCTTCCCAAATCTGCCATTTCGACTCTGCTTTTGTCGGCATTCTCCAATGGAGATAGCAACCTGGATAAACAATATATTTTCCGTTTTTATACCAATGACGTCCCCAGATATCGCCAAAAATCTGTCCCATGAACCAGCTGTGCTTGTTATGCCGTTCCGCAGAAAGATTAAAAAGGTTTAGCGCATTGGTAAATTCTGCCTGACCGACATTTCTGGGAGCCGGGAGCATAGTGGAATTTTCATCTGCAAAATAGTAAATATCTGTGCAAACAATGGGAAGTTTGCTGTCGCGCAAATAAGTAAGAGATGGACGGTTCATTACCACAACCACGCTGTCTCTGCCGGGGTCAGCCTTTTTCATAAGCGAGCAGAGATAGTCAGAGCTGTCCATATCGCAAAGCAGGGGTTCATCTTTCAGAACATAACCAAGCAGGGATTTAAAGTGACCGATCCTGGCGACTGTCTGATCAGCAAGACGATCCATCTGACCAAGAGAATCCAATCCGGTGTAGTAGATGGTATAGAGATCTGAATTGGTAAGAACACGGAGACCATGCTTTTCTGCAAGAGCAAGAACTTTAACCTGTTCATGGTTTCCGGGGAGGTTCACGAACCACAGGGTATCATAGCCGTTTTCTTTTGCAACCTTCATGCTGTGTTCAACAAACTGCCAAAACTCCATTTTAGCATAATCAGCATTCATTTTTGTGCGTTCCCAAGCCCAATACACCCCTGTCGGGAAAGCTTTTTTCAGCGGGGTGGAATTGGTTTGAGAGCTGATAGATTCCCTGTCAGACCAGGTGCCGTCAAGTTTCAGATTCATCTTTTGGAGCAGTACAAATCCATATCTTCCATTGGAATCATTTTTCTCCACATGACGCTGATACTTCAGGAAAAGATATCCCCTGTTTGCAGGAAGCTGAATTTTTCCGGAAGCAAGAGAACAATTCTGAATAAATTCTTTGGAATCAAGAGTTTTGTAAGTCACGCCATCCAGAGAATAAGAAAGCGAAAGTTTCCGCTTGACTTTATCAGCAAAATTTGTTACGGAAGCAGACCATTCCAGAGCTTTCACAGGGCCGGGAGCCTTGATTTGAAGCGTAATATCTCCATTATATCCATAAATGGAAGCATATTTTTTATGTTTTTTGAGACGTCCTTCAGGAACCAGAAATTCCGCCGGGACTTTTCCTTTTTCAAAGGTAAAATTATGTTCATATTTCCATGAACTGTTGTTTGCAGAATAACCGGAAGCCGGCACCCTGTTGTTGACTTTGAATTCACTTGCAAACAATGCGGCTGCACCAAGCAATGCTGCAAGAATCAGTTTTTTCTTCATCGTAGTTCCTTTGGTTGTATATTTGATTTAATGTGTTACTTTACCATATTGTATGCATTGACCGGATAATGGAATTCACTTCCGAGGTTTGGAATATCTGAAAATTTATCAGTCGCCAAACGACTCTTCTCAACAGAGCCATCCTGAATCAGCATGACGGCTCGACCGCCATGATGTTTGGTTTCCATGTTGAAATCTGCCGTTCCGTAGTAGAAGTTGTTGTCGCCGTTTGATGCCGTTGTGTCATACATCACGGGAACTTTACTTGCACCGTAATTCAATTTATCTTTGCTGGGGCGGTACGGAGCGTAATACCCCTGAGAAGCACTGAGGAACTGTCCCAACCGCTTCAGGATGGCATAGCTGCGGTTGACTTTTTTCGTGCCGGAACGTGTCCATGCATAATCGTAATAATCGACTCCGGGTGTTCTGGTCAGGTCACTTGGACAATCCATGATATGAACGTCCGTGATATACTTCATGTCTGTCATAACCTGAAACGGAGCTTTGCCGGGTTTTATGAACGGGAAGTAGTCGTTTTGATCATTCTCATAAAGTTTGAAGCTTAACCCAGCCTGTTTCAAATTATTGGTGCATGAAGCGGCACGCCCCTGTTCCCGTGCTTTGTTCAATGCAGGGAGCAGCATTCCGGCAAGAATAGCAATAATTGCAATCACTACAAGAAGTTCTATCAGGGTAAAGCATGCTTTACCCTGCCCATGGGCAGGGGGCTGATAACTACACTCAACGGGTGTTTTTTTCAGAGAAAATGAGTTCAAAGTAAAACCTCCTTGGCGCACTCTGAATGACTGATGCAATAGAAAAGATCCAAACAATGTCATTTTTACCACCTTTTATTTAAAATGATTGAATTTGAATACTATACCTCAGTACTCTATTTTTTCAAGGATAATTCAAAAGATTAACCTGTAAAAAACAGATAAGAAAGGGCTGCAACCGCAGCCCCTGAATCTTTTTATCAGAAATCACACGTTGAAACGGATGAACACACAGTCTCCATCCTGAACAACATATTCTTTCCCTTCGATCCGGAGTTTTCCGGCTTCTTTGGCGGCGTTCCAGCTGCCGTACTGAACAAGATCATCATAGGATTCCACTTCCATACGGATGAATCCGCGTTCCATATCAGTATGGATCTTTCCGGCTGCCTGCGGTGCAAGCGCATTCCTTGTGACAGTCCAGGCACGTGTTTCATCGGTTCCGGTCGTGAAGAATGTGATATAATCCAGCAGACTGTAACCCATGTTGATCACGCGTTCAAGTCCGCTTTCCGTAACTCCCAGATCTTCCAGGAAGACCTTTGCATCTTCAGCGGAAAGCTGTGCCAGTTCTTCTTCCAATTTTGCACAAACGGGGACAACCTGCATTCCATGTTTTGCGGCAGTTGCAATCAGCTCTTTGGAAAGATCACTCTTGCCGAATTCGTGAAATGCTTCTTCATCGGTATTCGCACAAACAAATGCAGGTGTCAATGTGAGCAGCTGCAGCTCTTTTGCGATCCGGGACTGTTTTTCATCAGCGGTATCGTAGGAAGGCCGTTCCCCGTTTTCCAGCTGTTTGATGAAGGAAGTGATCAGCTCCACTTCGATCTTAAGATCAGGATCTCCGCTGCGGAGAGCTTTCTTGCCGTGGTCCAGACGCTTCTGCAGAAGGTCAAGGTCCGCAAGCATCAGTTCGGTAAGAATCAGTTCCAGGTCACGGCTGGGATTGACAGAGCCTCCGACATGAACCACATCGTCATCCGTAAACAGGCGGACAACATGAGCCACTGCATCAACGTTGCGGATGTTCCCGAGAAACTTGTTTCCAAGTCCCTGTCCCTGACTTGCACCTTCAACCAGACCTGCAATGTCGATGAACTTCATCGTTGTCGGAACGATTCTGGCAGATTTTTCAATTTTTGCCAGAACATCCAGACGGGGATCCGGAACCGGAACGATTCCGGTGTTCGGCTCAATAGTACAGAAGGGGAAGTTCGCCGCAACAGCGCCGCCCTTGCAGAGAGCATTAAACAAAGTGGATTTTCCCACATTGGGCAATCCGACAAAACCACATGCAAAACCCATGTTATGTCTTTCCTATCTTATTCTTTCGTTTTCCAATCCAGTGCGCCCACAGGACATTCTTCAATACATTTTCCGCAATCGGTACATGCAAGCGGCAGAACACTGCCGAACGCTGTTCCGATCCGTGTTCCGAAACCGCGCTGCATTGCTGCAAGCAGGTGCTTGTTCACCACTTCTCCGCAAATCTTCACGCAGATACCGCAGCGAAGACACTTGCGGGGATCGCGGATGATTGCCGGATGACGGGTATCAGCTTTTCCGCAGCTGCGTTCCCCCTTGAACATATCGGGCTTGACACCAAGCGTTTCGGAATGTTTCTTCAGTTTACATTCACCCTTTGCGGTACAGGAACATTCAATGCAGCGTTCGCCTTCCTTCATGATCTTGTCCGCCGGAATCGTCGGGAACAATTCTGTGAAAGTGGTTTTCCGCTGTTCCATCGGGATGAACTCCGGTTCCACACGGTCTGCTTTGGAAACTTCGTGCAGATAAACCAGATCATCGGTGGAGAGGGAACTCCAGTGTCCGCGGGAAACATTGAACACAGGCGGTTCAATATGTTTGCGTCCGGCAAAGAAATCAACCGCAGAAAGAGCTGCTTTCCGTCCGGCTGCAACCGCTTCAACAACAGTAGCAGGACCGCTGACGCAATCCCCTGCAGCAAAGACGTTTTCAAAACCATCCACTTTCAGGTCATCGGCATTGACGGAGATATCTCCGCGTTTTGTTGCAGTAGCTTCTGTCGGGCAGATGGTTCTCTGTCCGATCGCTGCGATGATGGTATCGGCTTCCAGATCAAATTCAGAACCGGGAACAGGTTCCGGTTTCCGTCTTCCGGAGGCATCAGGTTCGCCAAGCTGCATCTTGCAGCAGGTGAGAGCCAGTTTTCCGTTTTCCAGTTTTTTGACAGCGATAGGGGCTGTCAGCAGTTCCAATTTTGCACCTTCTTCCACTGCTTCATCCACTTCGATTGCCTGTGCAGGCATCTCTTTCCGGGTTCTGCGGTAGACGATCGTCACATCTCCGCCGAGACGGATCGCTGTTCTGGCGCAGTCCATGGCTGTATTTCCGCCGCCGACCACCAGCGTTTTACCGAGGTTCGGCAAATCTTTCCAGTTGTGAGCAGCAATATTTTCCAACCAGCGGATTCCCTGTTCTGCAAATTCTTCCCCTTCCACTCTCATGGAACTGGGGGACCAGGAACCAACTGCAAGGATCACACCGTCATACTTTTTGGAAAGATCGGCAATCGTGATGTCTTTTCCAAGTTCTTTTCCGTATTGAATGGTCACATCCATCTTTTCAAAATGGGCAAGTTCTTTGCGGAGTGTTGCTTTGGGAAGACGGAATTCGGGGATACCGTAACGGAGCATACCTCCGGCTTCAGGCATTTTTTCATAAATATCAGCTTGAACCCCTTCCAGACGGAGATAGTATGCTGCGGAGAATCCCGCAGGACCGGCTCCGACAATGGCAACTTTTTTGCCGTTGAGCGGCGGAAGTTCTTCCATGTAGGAATCATAATGAAGATCAGCCGCAAGCCGTTTGAAATCGTTGATGGAGACCGGCTTGGAATCAATATTCCGGCGGCAGTCACGTTCACAGAACCGGGGGCAGACTCTGCCGATGGACATGGGCAGGGGAATCCGCTGTTTGATGATTTTCAGAGCTTTCAGGAAATCACCCTGTTTTCCTGCGCGGACATATTCCTCCACAGAAGCGTGGGCTGGACAGGCCATGGTACAGGGGGCTTCGCAGTCTCCGCTGTGTTCGGAAAGAAGCAATCCCAAAGCTGTCCGGCGCATCTGCTTGACTTCTTCGGAAGATGCATCGATTTCCTGACCTTCGCTAGGGCAGGCGGAACATGAGGGAAGGAATTTCCCTGTTTTCATATCTTTCACCACACAGACAAAGCAGGATGTGGTTCTGGAAATTTTCTGGTTATAACAGAGTGTCGGAATCTTGATCCCGGCAGCTTCAGCAGCTTTCAGGATGGTATCCCCCGGCTGGGCGACACGATCCATACCATCTATTTTGAAATGAATTTCTGACATGACAGATTCTCCGGTCACTTGTTGTTGGAGTTGAACCCTTCGCCGCGGGGAACGCGCTGAATGGTCTTTTTCGGGCAGAGTTCTTTACAGGAATTGCACTTGATGCACTTTGCATTGTCAATGACAAAGTTTTCATCAATCGCACCCACAGGACATGTTCTGCGGCAAAGTCCGCATTTGATACAGTTTTCGGGATTCAGTTTCAAATCCACCAGTGCAGAACAGGCAAGAGAAGGACAAACTTTTTCCTTCACGTGGGCTTCATATTCATTCCGGAAATAACGGAGCGTGGAAAGTGCCGGGTTGGGAGCTGTCTGACCCAATCCGCACAAAGCACCCATCCGGATTTTCGGACCGATATCTTCCAGAAATGCAATATCTTCTTCTGTTCCGTTTCCTTCCGTGATCCGCTGCAATGTTTCATACATGCGTTTCGTTCCGACACGGCAGAATGTGCATTTTCCGCAGGATTCTTTGTGGGTGAAAGAAAGGAAGTAACGGGCAGTTTCCACCATACAGCGGTCGTTTCCGATCACGATCAAACCGCCGGAACCCATGATGGCTCCCAGTTCTTTCAGGGAATCGTAATCGACTTTGACATCGAACTTGTCAGCGGGAATACATCCGCCGGAAGGTCCGCCTGTCTGAACTGCTTTGACGGTTCCGGGTTTTGCTCCGCCGATTTCATAAACGATTTCAGCCAGAGTAACACCCATGGGAACTTCCGCCAGACCGGGATTCTTCAAGTCTCCGGCAAGTGCAAAAATCTTTGTTCCTGTACTCTTCGGTGTTCCGATCTTTGCATAATTTTCTGCACCATAATTCAAAACAGGGGCGATATTTGCAAAGGTTTCCACGTTATTGATAGAGGTGGGCAAACCGTTCCATCCGCTGTCGGTGGGGAAGGGCGGACGGAATCTGGGCTGACCGCGCTTTCCTTCCAGAGAGGCGATCATTGCGGTTTCTTCCCCGCAGACAAATGCTCCGGCACCTTCCTTGATGACGATATCCAGAGGCTTTTCTCTTCCGGGAAGCATGTCATAACCGGCTTTTTTGATCTCTGCAATGGCAATAGTCAAATGTTCGATCGCCATGGGATATTCCGCACGGCAGTAAATGAAGATTTTTGTAGCTCCGGTTGCATAAGCTCCGATCAGCATCCCTTCCAGAACCTGATAAGGCACGCTTTCCATCATGGAACGGTCCATGAACGCACCGGGGTCGCCTTCGTCAGCGTTACAGATCATGACTTTTTCCGGATTCTGTTTTGCTGCGAGGAAACTCCATTTCATTCCTGTGGGGAATCCAGCACCGCCGCGGCCGCGCAATCCGCTCTTTTTGAGTTCTTCGATCACTTCAGCGGGTTTCATTACGGTGCATTTTGCAAGGGCGGAAAAACCGTCATTGGCTTTGTATTCTTCAATATCGCAGGGAACAATTCTTCCTGCAAGTTTTGTCACAAAAACCATCTCATTTTTCTTGCGGAGCGCGGGGATTTCAAATCTTCCATCTTCGGAAAGAGCAAGAATTTTCTGTGCGGTATCTGCTGTCCCCTGAACGCGGGAATAAAAAACAGGTTCGGAATCCGTTTCCACTTCCACTATGGGTTCACAATAGCAATGTCCGATACATCCGACACCCACAACCGGAATATCTCCGGCAATTTTTTTGAGTTCATCGAACACCGCCTGAGCACCTGCTGCAAGCCCGCAGGATGCCATCCCGACTTTGATACGTTTGATCTGTGCCATGATGATCACATCTTTCTGTATTCATTGAGGACGCGGACAAGTTTTTTCCGGTCGAGGTTGCCATAGACTTTACCGTTGACGGACATGACAGGAGCCAGACTGCAGCATCCGAGACAAGCCACGACTTGAATGGAAAATCTGCCTTCTGAATCTGTTTCCCCATCTTTGATTCCGAGTTCCGCTTCCAGCCACTGCTGAATCTGCGGGGAACCTTTGATATGACAGGCTGTTCCGTCACAGACACTGATCTGGAATCTGCCCGGTTTGATCCGTTTGAACTGAGCATAAAATGTAAGAACGCCTTCGACTTCAGCAGGAGCCATGCCGAAATGGGCGGCAACGGCTTCAATCGCTTCATCCGAGACGTACCCTTCCTGCTGCTGAACGAGCTGAAGACCTTTGATCAGACTGCTCCGATCGGTCCCCAGTTCTTTCAAAAAGGAAAATTCTGCAGACATAATTCTCTCTCCTTCAGCGGTAATTTTACTGAAATCACCGTCTGTAATCATATTTATATTAAATAATTTTCATATAAGTGGCTTAATATACCCCATATTCAGAAAAAATCAAGCGGTTTTCGGGGAATAACAGGATAGAGATTGAATTTAAGCAGAATGGTTGAAGTACTTGCTTTTATCAGATTTGACTAATTTACCTTATGGTAAGATAGATAAATTCATGTCACATGATTTTAGGTTATAACTCTAGATAGAATGTGCTTGGCAGATTAAAGTAAGATAGATAAATTCATGTCACATGATTTTAGGGGTAGGAATTTTGAATATTTAGATCCGCAAAAAGAAATGCAATCAATACAAATGAGATTAGCATTAGGGTTATCTTCTCCTATATATGTAGATACACAATTTGGGGAAAGATCCTATAGATGTTCTTAATTCATGGGTTAAATGGAATCAGATGTTATCAGATAGGGGATTGAAGATAGCTAATACTATGTAGATGCTACAAGGCTCAGCGGATATTGACGAAAACGCAGAAAATAAAACATAGTAGGGTTGGGAATAGTTTTTTATCTTCACTCCATGAAATGCAAAAAGATCTTGCAAGTATCAGAGTTGAGATAGCAAAAGTTCAAACAACGATCCTAACTCCACAGCAAGTAGAAAAGATGATTGATGATAAAATCAAGTTGCTGTAGTACCATTACCATAATAAACAGTGCAATAAATGAAGATGAAACAATATTGAAGCAAGGCTTAAAACACCTTGCTTTTTTTGTGCAGAATCCCTAAATCTGAGAAAAAACACAGATTCAATTTGAAAACTGATTGCCTATGTGCTATATTGTGGCAGGTTTTGTTTTGATTGACAGGAAAGGAAAAAACGAACAGAAAAACATTTGAACTGAAAAATTGCATATAGTATAAAGAGGCTACCTCCACAAAACTACCACCTTTGTATATAGCCTTTTTCCCGTAACAACCAAATTGTACCATATACGGTTTATTTGAATAGCGTATATGGTGCATTTCTGGTATTGTACCGTTACGGGCGCTGTGGTAGGCGTGTGGAGGTGTGCAGACTGGAATGCACCTCTTTTTTTGTGGTGTTTTCCATAACTCCAAAGGGAAATACCACAGCATGAAACCACTATTTTTACTCTCTCTGCTTTTACTCTCTCTTTCTCTCTTTTCCGCTGAAATCATTGGTAAGGTGGTTGGCGTTTCTGACGGTGATACCATTACCGTTTTAGATAATCTTGATAAAGGACGGTTCAGAATCAGACTTGATAAAATTGATGTTCCCGAAAAGAAACAAGCATTTGGAGCTAAAGCCAAACAATATCTATCTACATTGATCTATGGAAAACAAGTAAAAATCAGATTCAAAAAAATAGATAACTATGGAAGAATCTTAGGAATTGTTTATCTTG
Source organism: Lentisphaeria bacterium (assembly GCA_017503375.1). Taxonomy (GTDB): domain Bacteria; phylum Verrucomicrobiota; class Lentisphaeria; order Victivallales; family UBA1829; genus SIG79. The sequence goes on from JAFVTF010000011.1 coordinate 90,788, forward strand.
ACGGCAAAGAAATCAATCTGCAAATGGTTCAAGATGGTTTAGCATGGCACTATAGACACTATGATAATACTGAATCTTACATCACAGCAGAGCAGATAGCAAGAGCAAATAAAAAGGGGGTATGGATTGAAAAAGATCCGATAAATCCATATATTTTTAGAAAAAATCAGAAAAAAAATAGAAAATAGACTTGATTTATCTTAAAACGATGGTACATTAAGATTTAGCAATGCAGTGTTGTTTAGAACTACTCACAAGAAGTTCGATAAGGGTGAACGTTTTTCTGCCGTTCTTCAGTTTTGTTAATAACTTCATTATCAATATCCTTTCGTTGTTAAGAAAAATTTATTTTTTTCAGATAACCATATTTCTCATGAACCTGAGAATTCGTTTTTGTCAATTCCGAAAAGAAAGATAACTCACAAATTTCCTGATAATTGGAGGCAATTTCAAAAGTCTTCAAAAACACAGATTTCAACGGATTGTTTCCGGATAAAAAAATCCCGCACGCATGGTCATTCAAGAGTATTTGTTTGACCATCCGGCGAGATTATGATATTGTAAGCCGTAAAGAAATAATTCTTATTTTTTCATTCTGTCTTCAAGTTGTGATGATGTACCAATGACAACAATGACTGATTTTTGGCAGCATTGTAATTTTCTTTTGAATGTCACAGATACGGTCCGTAATCATAAACATGATTATCATACGGAAGCCGGGCTTTTCCTGCCCCGATCTGATTCCAGGGACAGGAGATGGGATGGGTGTTGATAAGTTCAACCCCCCAAGGCTCGACATGACCATCAACCATCAGGATATTCGCTTTTCTTGAATGACGCAGTCCTATTCTCTTTCTTGCTCCTCCATCGTAGTGACCTTTTTTATTGTCATAATTAGTATCAGAGGAAAAAAAACGGCAGTCGGCAACCATCAGAGTTTGAGACGCAGCTTTCAAATTCCCGTTTTTCACAGGGACACTGACAACCCGGTCGTTTCCGTAAACGGGACCTGCTTCATAATTTGTAGCGCCGAAAAGTCCGCTGTTATAACCATAACCGGAATATGCACAGGAAAATGATGAGCCCACATAAGCACCGAGAGAAGGACACATGAATGGATGATTGGTCGGAAATGAGGGCCATCCGCTGACCATGATATAATTCGGTCCGGGAGTAATATATCCGGCAATCGCACCGTGCCAGCTCGTTTTGGGATCGTTCCAATTTGCACTTCCGGCGACTGTCGTCGGGTAACATCCGTCGTAATCACCTGTATAAAGAGCCAACGCATTTCCGATCTGTTTTTCATTATTGATGCAGGAAGCATTTCGCCCGGAGGCTTTTGCTTTGTTCAACGCGGGCAGCAGCATTCCTGCCAGAATTGCGATGATCGCAATAACTACGAGCAGTTCAATCAGTGTGAAACTTTTCTTTAATCTTTTCGTTTTCATAATACCCTCTCTTTTTATTTCTGTTTCAGATAGCCGTACTCTTCGTGAACATGAAAATCTAATTTTGTCAATTCCGGACAGGACGATAACTCACAAAAAGCCTGATACCGGGAATAGTTATATCTGGAAATCAGAACACGCCATTGATTTTCAGCATCAAAGGGGATCCCCTGAGCTTTCAATTCATCCAGCGGAATTGCCGCTTCAACCGACCAGGAACGGTCTTTATCTTTATTGTTATTCAGTGTCCCATTGAGAGATACTTTATATTTCATTTTCTTCAGAGGACTTTTTTCCGGCATAACGATTTTTCCGAGAAAATGATACCCTCTGGAAGGATAAAATATCACTGCACTGTATCCGGCAGGTGTAATGTGGATTTCCCAGTAATGAAACGCATTTTCCGGCTTCAGGAAAATTTCAAAAACATCGCCCTTGGTACAGTGCGATACCTGGTTTTTCGGTTCTAGCGCGACTATGTCATCGTCCGTAAGATTTGCGCTGATGTACAGATAATCTTTGTCGCAGAGAAATTTAACCTTTCCCGGAACGACATTCTTTTTGCTGTAAATTTTTGCGTATTCCGGATGTTTCTGTTTCCATGCGTTTACGGAAGTCGACAAGGGATATTCCGGAACATTCTGCCAGCATTTTTCATTTAGAATACCGTCAATGACAATACCCTGAGCGTTTCCGACGATCATTTCCCGTGATTGGAAACAGGTATTGCATCCGCAGAGAAGAATGGATATCCCGAGACATAACAAACCGAAGTACTTTTTCATAGATCAGCTCCTTTTTTTATGTGTTCAGAGTTTCACTTCAATACGGTATAACTGTTTTTATCAGCTTGAAAACGTTTCATGAATTCATCGTTGGAGATCTTGGCTTTGTGCTGGAGAATCGCACAGCGGAACTCTTTGAACGTTCCGGGAACTGTGAAAGTAACATGGGTGCTGTATGCGTTTCTCATCAGGAGTTTACCCGTGATACCGTCAGCCAGATCGAAAGCGAGCAGACAGGGACCTACCCCTTTTTCATCCCCTTTTCCGGAGCCGTCAAGTTTTTCATCGCTGAAAATCAAATACTTATCTGCGGCGGTGAGATCAAGAGCGGCGTGCTGCTGTTTGAGCAGTCTGGATTCCGTTTGCGCCTGCCGATTATAAACATTGTTCCAAATGGTAATTTTCTTTTCATTTACGAGCAGTCGGGAAATGACCAGATTGAAATTGATGGTAAAATTCCCTTTGATCGGAACAAGTTGTTTTTCGGGTTGAGTAAAGGTGAGGAACAACAGCGGGGAACCGGTTTTCATGAACATATTGACAATGATTTTTGTCCCGTCAAAGTTCAGCAGGAATTCTGCGCCTGCAGAGTCTTTTTTTGACCACGGTTTTATGGAACCAGGAACCGGCTGGATTTTATTCAGGGAGATCCCGTTGACTTTCATAAAGAGGAATTCAGAGGGAGCTCTTCCGAAGTTCCACTTTTGGCTGGGTGCGGAGAGGGTGATAAAGGTTTTCTGATTTCCTTTTTTATCCGGCTTGCTCTGAAGCAGGTTGATGTCATAATAATTTTTATCGCCTGCGACTTTCATCTGTTCATTGAATGAAAGTTTGTTATCTCCCCAGCCGCGATATTTATCAAGTTTCACGGTCGGACCAGCAGCCAGAGCCGCCACCATAGCGAACGTACAAATTGTCAGAACATGTTTCATAATTTACTCTCCCTTGCTTATATTATTTTGAAAATGAATCGCCTTTTCCGCAGAATCTGAAAATACCGAACATTCCCATATTGTGATTATTGCCCAGAGTCAAAGCACTTCCGCTGTATTCTTTCGGAGATACTTTGTTGCGGACAACATTGCAATACCAGAAATCATAACTGTTAGGTATTTTATATCCTTTGAAAAGTTCAAACGGCATGAAGAATTCAACGGTCCACTGTTTCTGATTATATGTGGAAACTTTCTTGAATCCCGGAGCTTTCCAATGTTTGTTATACTGCTGGGGAATAGGCAGATGCCGCTGATACCCGGTCTGCTGACGTCCAACCGGATCGAAAATAAATTGAAATTCTTCTTCCATTTTTGTACCGGGAGAGAAGAATACTTCATAGGTTTCATTTCCCCACATGGAAGGCTTGTCTGTAACAGGTTTATAGGATGTTTTGAACAATCCGTAAATTCCTTTTTTGTTCCATGCGAATTTGATAGAGACTGGATATTTGAGCGGGATTCCGCTGCCGAGCGGGTCCAGCATTTTCATTTCCATTGCATTTTTCCAGAACGGTTCATCTCCTTTTCCATCGAGTTTGACGGATTCCTGATCCAGTAATTGATAGGCATAATAAACGGGCCGTTCATAAGCGGAAATATTTTTCATGGATTGGATCGCTTTGGGCCAGGGCGCACAGAAGATTTTCATTCTTTTGGCTTCCACAGAGCCGGGTTTGACGGCTTTCTGTGCTTCAGCAAGATGAAATTCCATTTTTTTCAGAAGATTTGCAGGGTAGACCAACGGCTGATCTTCCGTGAGATTCATCCCGTATTTTTCATAACAGTCACGGACAAGTTTGTGGAATTTTCTGAGATGATCTCCGGCAACTTTTCCGTAAAACGGTTCCCAATGTTCGTCGATTGCCGCATCAATATCCCAATCAGGACTCCACATTGCACGGTAGACGGCATAGGTTGAGGGATAATGGAACCAGGTACTGCCCGGACAGCCATCCATGTGGTCATAGAAAATACTGACGTTTCCGAAATATTTCCCGAAGATTTTCGGGATTTCCCGGACGTAATACCCGGCGACAGCGTTTGTGAATTCATTTTTCCCGTCATAAAGCCAGAGAGCCTGAACAGGGCGGTTGCCGAGAGATTCATACCACTCCTTCATCAGCTTTATACTTGCCTGAACTTCTTTTTTGTTATGGGCTTTCTGTGGTCTGAATGTTCCGCAGACTTTTACATCAGTGTTCGGCGGGAGCGTCCAGCGGGGATCGGTTCCGGCATATTTTACATCATAATAAGCCATGATGCAGAGTTTTTTGCCGGGGAATTCCTTCTGGATGCGCTTTGCAAGATACTGATGGAACCGGGCATAAATATTTGCTTTTCCGCGGTTTCCCATTTCTTCTTTGGTCATCAGTTTCAGTTTCTGAACAACAGGATCGTTGAGAACTTCCTGATCGGGCATGAACGTATCACAAACTCCGAAAGAGATATAGGAGTTGTTGCAGTATGCTCTGAACTTTCCTTCATCAATTTTTCCCTTGCTGGCATAAAATTTCTTGAGAGATTCGATCATCAAGTCAGCAAATTTGAAATTGATCACATCGAAATAGTTTCCGATATGAGCATTTGAATTGTACCAGAAATTTCCATAGGGGGAAGTGTAGAAGATATCTTTGAGGCGGTTTGGATAATATTTTGCAAAGACTTGAGGATCAGGACAATGCATTCCGCCGAACGGGACGGTCCATCCTTCGCGCCATCTCCAGTCCGGGAAATGAATATCTTTCCTTGTCAGAGGTCCGAGATAGGATTCCCAGAATTTTTTTCCTTCGGGAGTCTGATAAGGTTTGAACTGCAGATAATAACCGTTGCTTCTGTTCAGAAGATAGGGGGAATCTGTGTAGGAAACTGGTTTGATTGTCAAATCGGAGATTTTCGGCCAGATTGTTCCGTATTCCCCCGGATAGAAAGCGCGCATTCCGAGGAAACGTTCGAGAAAATCCGTCGCAGCGAATTTTGTGCCGAGACTGGAACCGAGCCGATCCAGCGGATCCATGTTGAAACCGTCAATGAGAGATGAATCTTTTCCGGCAAGAATGATTCCCCTGTCAAATGTCTTGACCGCAAGTCCCTGATCGGGCAGTTTGCTGACATCCACACCGTGATCTCTGGCGATTTTACAATCTCCGACAACGATCATGTACTTTGCTTTTCCGGCATCTTTGATATCCAGAACCTGCGGTTTGACACCGGTACATTTTTCAAACCCTTCCACCAGCATTGCGATAGCCGGTTTAATGCTGAATTCTGCTTTACAATTTTTCCGTAAACGCTGTTCTGCCTGCAGGTCACTGACAATGGCAAAATTCAATTTTCCATTTTCCACCAGTTTCAGATCTGCATGTTTCGGGCTTGCAGAAAATTTAACCGGTGCGAGAGCCTTGTTTTTGACATCATAACCGGAAAGTGTTCCGGCAAGAGCCAGACAAAAAATCAGCAGAAATCGTTTTTTTCTCATAATGTTTCCTCAGGAATATTTCAGTTGAAGATTTTTTCAAAATCCTGTTTCAAAGTTTTGACTGCACCTTCCTGCCATTTTGCGCTGACTTCACTCTGAATGCATTTCAGATTCGGAGCTTTTGCAAGAAGACTTACCACATGATTCCAGTCAATCCTTCCTTTTCCGGGCATGACGTGCTGATCATTAAATCCGTCATTATCATGCAGATGACAGTTTACGATCCAGGGAAGCATTTTTTCCAGAGCCTGATCATCCCAGGGAATTTCTTCCAGCGGACATTCCCAGCTGAGACGAGCGCAGGATTGTGCCGGATCGTTTTTGCCCTGACCAAAAATAAAGGCATGTCCGGAATCATAACACAACCCAAGCCACTTGGAATTGAAATGTTTCATGATCCGCACCAGCATATCAGGTGAACAATGAGGTCCCCATACATTTTCCAATGCAATGATAACCCCGTTTTTTTCAGCAACAGGAATGAGTTTTTCCAAACTGTCGCAGATAAAACCGAACCGTTCTTCCGCATTGTGGGAATCCGGCCGCCAGTTCCAGACGTGGAATGTACAGGTCGTGCATCCGAACTCGCTGGCGATCTGAATCACATTTTCAGAGCTGCGGAGCATTGCTTTCCGGTTTTTCTCCGGAGCAAGACCGAGGAGATCCGTTTCCTGAAGCGGGGCGTGTGCATCCACATATTTCACTCCGGCTGCAGCTGCGGATTTCAGAAACAGTTCATGAACATCCATATCAGCCAATCTGGGAATGATGTTATCTGTCAGCACAATGTTTTCAATTCCACAGGATGCGATCTGTTCCATGATGACGGGAACAAGTTCATTGGAGACGACGCGCCAGTTGATAAAATAAGTAATCGGTACATCAGGTTTCATATTTCACCTCATCAATGTTTATCCGGATGGGAAAGATCACCGTTGATTGTGATTCCGCCGTCGGCGGCGATGATTGCACCGTTCAGATACGTTGCCTGATCAGATGCAAGATAACAGGCGAGATCCGCGATCTCTTCCGGAGTTCCGTAACGGCGCAGAGGGGTGCGCAAATTCAAAAAGGAATTTTCGTCAAAGGTGGAATCCGGCGGATTGCTTTCTTTGACCATGGGAGTCATGATCGCCGCAGGGGAAATGCAGTTGACACGGACATTGTAGCGTCCGTATTCAGCCGCCATGGATTTTGTCAGCTGAACGATTGCACCTTTTGTTGCGGTATAGGCATCGCAGTTCGGGATTCCGATCATACCTGCACTGGAGGCAGTGTTGATGATGGAACCTCCCTGTTTCATCAGCAGGGGCAGGGCGTATTTGCAGAAAAGATAAACACTGCGGAGGTTGATGGCAATGATTTTTTCCCAGTTGTCTTCTTCGATTTCCGTGATTCTGCCGTCTCTTCCGTTCCAGTAGACACCTGCATTGTTATAGAGAATATCCAGTTTTCCGTTTGCGGCGGCAATGACTTTCTGCACATCCTGACTGTTGGAAACATCGCAGCGGATAAAGGTCGCTCCGGTTTCTTCCGCAGCTTTCAAACCTGCTGTTTCATTGATATCAGCGATGATGACTTCCGCACCGGCTTTTGTAAAAGTGCGTGCAGCCGCCAGTCCGATTCCTCCGGCACCGCCGGTGATAATCGCTTTCTTTCCTTTGAGTTCAATCATGGGAAAACCTCTTACTTGACCATGTTTTTGACTGCGTTGATCACATCGGCTGTTCCCAGACCGTACTGTTCCCGCATCCATGCCTGACAACCGACTTTTGTCGCATTGACATCCGGCATTGCAAGACGTTTGAAAGGAACATTTCCGTTTCCGGAATCCATCAAGACTTCCGCCACTGCACTTCCCACGCCGCCGTCGATATTATGTTCTTCCAGAACAACGATTCCGCCTGTTTCTTTTGCTGCACGGATGATCGCCTCTTTATCAATGGGTTTGATGGAATAAAGACTGACCAGGCGGCAGTTGATTCCTTCTGCAGCCAGCTGTTCGACAGCTTTTTTCGCATTGATCCCGACTGTACCGGCAAAGAAAACAGTTGCATCTTTTCCATCGCGGATCTGTGCGGAACCGCCGATTTTTGCCTCAATGGGACCGCTGTGGATATCCGGTTCCCCTTTGTAGCCGCAGCGGAAATAAACCGGTCCTTCGTATTTCATCATTTCTCTTGTGAGCGCAACAGCTTCAGGGATATCGCAGGGAGCAAGCACCACCATGTTGGGCAGAGAACGCATGATCGCAATATCTTCTGTTGAGTGATGGGAGATTCCCAATTCACCGTAAGCCATACCTCCGCCGATGATGATGATTTTCACGTTTGCATTGTGATAGCAGACATCGTTCCGGACCTGTTCCAGACAGCGAAGGGTGGGGAAGTTGGCAATGGAATAAGTGATTGCGATATTTCCTTCCATGGCGACACCGCAGGCGACACCTGTCATATTCTGTTCCGCAACGCCGCAGTTGATGAATCTGTCAGGGAATGTATTTGCAAAGTCTTCAATTTCGCCGTAACCGATATCAGCCAGAATCATAAAGACTCTGGGGTCTTTTTTTGCAATTTCCAATAATTCCTTGTTAAACGCTTTTCTCATTTTGCAGCCTCCACTTCTTTCAATGCTTCCGCCAGTAATTCATCTGTCAAACCACCGTAATGCCATTTGTATTCATTTTCCATAAAGGAAACTCCTTTTCCTTTTACGGTATGGTAAATCACTGCAGTCGGTTTTCCGTTTACAAGAGGAAGATCACGCAGGGATTCATAAACAGCCATCTGATCGTGACCGTCAGCCTCACGGACAGCCCAGCCGAAGAGTTTCAATTTTTCGCTCAGGGATTCCAGATCGATGATATCTTTTGATTTTCCAAGAGCCTGAAGACGGTTGTAGTCAACAAGCATGATGAGGTTGTCGTAATGATGCTGTCCGGCAAGCATGATCGCTTCCCAGCTGGAACCTTCGTTCAAATCACCATCGCTGGAAAGACAGAAAATTCTGTGTTTTTTTCCTGCCTGTTTTGCAGCCATAGCCATTCCGCAGGCGACCGGGAGACCGTGTCCGAGAGAACCGGTGGAAAATTCCACTCCGGGGATATGGTGGGAAATATGTCCGCTGAGTTTCCCGTTATCGCAGTAATATTGATCGAGCCAGTCCAGCGGAAAGAACCCCAATTCAGCCAGAACGGAAAGCAACGCCGCTCCGCCGTGCCCTTTGCTCAGTATAAAACGGTCACGGTCTGCTTTTTTCGGGTCTTTCGGATCGACATTGAGGATTTGAGTATAGATCACAGGCAGCATATCTGCCATGGAAAGCATACTTCCAATGTGTCCGCTCTTTCCCTTGTTGACCATTTTCAAACAATGAATTCTTGTTTTTTGTGCCAGTTCTGCACAAAACTGTAACGCTTGACTGTTCATTTTTTTTTACCTCCGTAAATCAAGTGGTATTTATTTTCACTTGTCTAATATTATCACCGTTTTTAGAAAAATCAAGCACTTTACAGAAAAATTTCTCAGAAAAGTGAAACTTTTTCAGGTACTGAAGCGTTTTCCGGAACTTTTCTTGCGGAAACATGTCCGGTATTGTTGAAGTTCTCCTGTAAAAAGTTTCCTGCCTGAATTTGAAAAATGATTTATCATTATTATATTACATTGAAAAAAAGCTCTGTTCGCCATAAGGGTTATACTATTAAAACTTTAAGATGGCATTTTGATTTTTGCGTTGCAAAAATCGGAATGCCGCAAAAAGGTTTGAAAAAGGATGATGGGGTTCGGGGAAGAAGGGAAAAAGTTTCCTCAAAAGTTTTTCCCTTCTTCCCCGATCACAAATCAACCTTTATTGGGAACAGAGCCAAAAAAAAGAAAGGCTCAGTATCATGAAAATCATTCTTGCTCCGGATAAATTCAAAGGAACTCTCACCGCCGCTCAGGTTACGGAAATCGAAAAAAAGGCGATTCTTTCTGTAATTCCGGAAGCGGAAATACTTTGCGTTCCGCTTGCTGACGGCGGCGATGGAACTGTTCAAGCTCTGACAACCGCTCTTGGCGGCAAATTTGAAACTTGTGATGTCCGGGGACCTCTGGGGAAAAATGTGACGGCTCAATTCGGGCTGGCTTCTGATTGTGCCATATTGGAAATGGCGACCGCCTCCGGGATGGTTCTGCTGTCCGCTGAAGAACGGAATCCCATGAAAACTTCAACGTATGGTACCGGGGAATTGATCCGGAAAGCATTGGAGTCAGGCGTGAAAGAAATCGTGATCGGAATCGGCGGCAGTGCCACTGTCGATGGCGGGGCAGGGATGGCAGAGGCGCTCGGATATGAGTTCTTTGATAAAAACGGATCAAAAATGTCCGGTTTGTGCGGTGGTAATCTTGTTGAAATTGGAAAAATTTCCTGCGAAAAAGTGCATCCTGCATTGAAAAAATGCAAATTCCGGATTGCGTCGGATGTGACGAATCCGCTTCTGGGGGAAAACGGATCTGTCGCAGTATTTGCGCCCCAGAAAGGAGCAACTCCGGAAATGATGCCTCTGCTGGAAAATGGTCTTGCCAATCTGCGGAATGTTTTGTATCAGCAGGGTATGATTCATGATGATGTTCCCGGGGATGGTGCTGCGGGCGGACTCGGTTTGGGATTACGCGCATTTTGTGCCGCTGTTCCGGAATCAGGAGCAAAACTTGCTATCAAACTGACCCGTCTGGAAGAAAAACTTTCCGGAGCTGATCTTGTGATCACGGGGGAAGGGTGTTCCGATGCACAGACGGAAAATGGAAAATTGTGTTCAGAATTGGCACTTTTCTGTAAAACTCATGGTGTCCCCTGCTATTTGCTGTCCGGGAAAATCACGGAAGATCCGGGCAATTTATTTGCCGGATTTCTCGCCACGGTTCCGGTCGGGATGCCCTTTGAAGAGATCAAGCCCCGTTCCGCAGAGCTGCTTTATGATGCAGCTGTGAAATTTGCCGGAAAGATAATGAATAACTGAGTTTTCAATGTCTTTGATTTTCGAGATTATTTGTGACCTTTTTGTTTCAATATTCTGTGAACCTTTCCTGAACAAATGGAAAGAGCGGAAGGCCTCTTTATTTGTGACGGTTGCTCTGCTGATTCTGGTGTTGAGTGCAATTATTGCAACACTGGTCTGGAGTCTGAGAGCGTCATAAATTGAAAATGAACTTTTTGAAAAGCTGTCTGTTGCAGAAAGTCGGGATTTTTTTCAAAAAAAATTATTTTTTCAATTTGTTTTTTTGGCATTTCGGGTTTAAATTACCTGATATAAAAAATTTCCAACAGCCAACAATGGGAGTACAGGAAAGATGCGTCAAACAGAACAAACAGTCGTTATCATCAATTGCGGTTATCCGGATGTACAGAAACTTGCCAGAAAAATCCGTGATCACCATATCTATACCATGGTAATGCCCTTTACCGTTCCGACCGAACGGCTTTTGCAGGAAAAACCTGTGGGAATCCTTTTTGTGGGAACTGAAGTTTCTGATTTGGCAAAGGCTGAATTGCCCAGACTTGCCAATGCAGGCGTTCCCGTTTATGCAGCCGGCGATGTGGCTTCCTTCCTTCCCGGAGTTCCTTCCGGAGCTTTGGACAATGTGGAAAAAATGCTTGATTTCTGCAAAACCACCTGCGGATGCACCGGAGCTTGGACACTCGACACCTTCGTTGATGATGCTGTCCGTGAAGTCCGCGAACTCGTCGGCAAAGAAAAAGTCGTGCTGGGGCTTTCCGGCGGTGTTGACTCCTCTGTGGTTGCCGCTCTGCTTCACAAGGCGATCGGCGATCAGCTGACCTGCGTGTTCGTCAATCATGGTCTGCTTCGCAAGAATGAAGCGGAAATGGTACAGAAATTGTTCGTTGGTCACTTCAAGATGAACCTGAAATATGTGGATGCCTCCGATCGTTTTCTGGATAAACTTGCAGGTGTTTCCGATCCGGAACAGAAACGCAAGATCATTGGAAAAGAGTTCATTGAAGTTTTTGCAGAAGCAGCCCGCGAAACTAATGCGACATTCCTCGGACAGGGAACCATTTATCCCGATATCCTCGAAAGTATCTCTTTCGATGGAAAGCCGGAAGGCGTGATCAAGAGCCATCACAACGTTGGCGGACTTCCCCCGGATCTGAAATTCAAACTGGTGGAACCTGTGGAACGTCTCTTCAAAGACGAAGTCCGTCAGGTTGGAAAAATGCTCGGTCTGCCCAGCGAACTGCTCGACCGTCATCCGTTCCCCGGACCCTCTCTCGGTGTCCGTCATGTCGGCCCCATTGCCAGACCGACCCTGAAAATGCTGCAGGAAGCAGATGCGATTGTAACGGAGGAGTTGATCAAGGCTGGCTGGTATCACAAGACTTGGCAGACCTTTGCGATCTTTGTTCCGGTCAAGACAGTTGGTATTAAAGATGGCAAACGTTCCTATGACAATGTGATTGCGATCCGTTCCATCAACAGTGTGGATGCTGTGACCGCTGATGTCGTGGAACTTCCCTGGGAACTGCTCTTCAAGATGTCCACCCGTATTGTGAAAGAAGTTGACGGAATCAACCGTGTTGTTTATGACATCACCGGCAAGCCCCCGGCAACCATCGAATGGGAATAATTTTCTGATAGTTCAGATGATAAGGACAGGTGTAAAAGCCTGTCCTTTTTTTTATGTTCATTTGTTTTCTTTCCGGTATTTTGTTCTGAACAGCAGAAATCTGATGAAAAAAAAGCCTCTTTTTCTAAAGAAAAAAAATATTTCCGCTTGATAAAATCGAAAAATGAAGTATCTTTCTATGATCATAAAAAAAGAACAGGAGTTTTAAAATAAAATGAATCACGAACAGATCAAACAGTTTGTTGCGGAGCGTGTGGCGGAAGGAGTCTCTCTTTCCAAAATTCAGGATGAATTGACCGCTCAGCAGGTGAAGATCACTTTCATGGAATTGCGTCTGATCGCATCTGAAATTGATACAGAAGAGTTGGAAAAACTGGATAAGAAAGCGGAAGTCAAGAAAGAGGAACCTGCACCTGCTTCCCCCGCAGCTCCCGCAGAGGACATTCCTGCTGCCCCCGCAGCTCCTGCTGATGAACCGGAGGAAGTTCCGGCCGCACCGGAAGAAGCACCCGCAGAAGATGCCCCCCGCGGTCCGACAGTTGTCGAAATCAGCAAACTTGCCATGCCCGGAACAGTGATGAACGGAAGTGTCAAGTTCGGTTCCGGTGTAACTGCTGACTGGTTCCTGGATCAGATGGGCCGTCTTGCATTGGATAAAGTCGAGGGCGGAAAGCCCAATGAAAAAGATATTCAAGAGTTCCAGATTGAACTCAGAAAAATGCTGGGAGCATAAGCTATGATGAAATTTTTCAATACCATGGGCAGAACCGTTGAAGAGTTCAACCCCATCAATCCTGCGGAAGTAGGACTTTATACTTGCGGTCCTACTGTTTACAACTTTGCGCACATCGGGAATTTCCGGGCATATCTTTTTGAAGATATCCTGAAACGTTCTCTGGAATATAACGGTTACAAAGTCAAACATGTAATGAACCTGACAGATGTGGATGACAAAACGATCCGTGATTCCCAGGCGGCAAAGATCCCGCTCAACGATTTTACTGCAAAATACAAAAAAGCGTTTTTTGAAGATCTGGATAAGCTGCGGATCGAACGTGCAGATGTCTATCCTGAAGCAACAACCCATATTCCGGAAATGATCGATACCATTCAGACTCTTCTGGACAAAGGTTATGCTTATCAGTCCGATGACAAATGTATTTATTTCTCCATTGATAAGTTCCCGGAGTATGGTAAACTTGCCAAAATCGACCGTGAAAATCAGCGTGCAGGAGTCCGTATCAATACCGATGAATATGCCAAAGATTCTGTTGCAGACTTTGCATTGTGGAAAGCATGGGATGAAAAAGACGGTGATGTGAAATGGGACAGTCCCTGGGGTGAAGGACGTCCGGGCTGGCATATTGAATGCAGCGCAATGAGTATGAAATATCTCGGCAAGACCTTTGATATTCATACCGGCGGTGTTGACAATATGTTCCCGCACCATGAAGATGAAATTGCTCAGAGTGAATCTGCCAACGGCTGCCGTTTTGTGAATTACTGGCTCCATTGCGAACACTTGACCATCGACAAGAAAAAGATGTCGAAGTCTCTCGGCAACTTCTATACCTTGCGTGATCTGGAAGCGAAAGGATATTCCGGCCGTGAAGTTCGCTGGGTGCTGATCGGAACCCATTACAGAGCAAAATTGAATTTCAGCATCGGCGCATTGGATTCCGCCCGTGCAGCATTGGCGAAATTTGACAATCTCTTTGCAAGATTGAAAGCAGCTCCAGCCGGAGATGCCAAACTTGCAGAAGCAACTGAAGCAGCCAAGGCCGGAAAAGCAGCGTTTACAGCTGCGGTCAGTGATGACTTGAATATTTCCGAAGCACTTTCTGCTTTGTTTGTTCTGGTGAAAACTGCCGGACGTCTTCTTGCGGAAGGTGTGCAGGCATCCGGAGCTAAAGTTCTTCTGGATCAGTTCCGTGATTTTGACAAAGTGTTTGGCGTGCTGGATGTTGATGCCGTGAAAGAAGAAGCTCCTGCTGCGGATGCTCCTGCGGAAGTTCTTGCTCTTGTTGCTGCCAGAACGGAAGCCAAGAAAGCAAAAGACTTTGCGAAAGCTGATGCAATCCGTGATCAGCTCAAAGAAATGGGCTGGAGTGTGGTAGATAAAGCCACAGGACCTGTTCCTGTCAAACTTTGAGTGATATGAAGAAGATCAGAATCGGGATCAGTGCCTGTTTATTGGGATTTCAGTACAGGTACGATGGGAAATCCAAAAAGGATTCTCAGATTATAGAACTGCTCCGTGAACATGCGGAGCTGGTCCCGTTCTGTCCGGAGGTGGAATGCGGGTTTGATATTCCGCGTTTGCCGATGCGTCAGGAGACCGGTCCCCGCGGAGTCCGCCTGATCGTGATAGAGACAGGGGAAGATGTGACGGATCAGATGCGTGAATGGGCGGAAAACCGTCTGCTTCAAATGGAGCGTCTGGATTTGGCGGCATTTATCTTCAAGTCCAAGTCTCCCAGTTGCGGATTGAGTTGTCAGGTGTTCAACCGTCAGGGAAAAGAGCTGCCTTTAACGGGGCAGGGATACTTTGCGAAACTTGTCCGTAAGAAATATCCGGAGATGCTTGTTTGTGAGGAAACGGATTTTCCAGAGATTGCGGAAAAACTGAAATTTTAAGGAATCTTAAGGATGGCGGCAGAAAAAGAAACAGGTGTGATTGCACGCGTAAAGTCATTGATGTCCGGCGGTGGAACCAAGCCCCGGATTCCTGTCTCCGGGTTGAATTTGCCCTGGCTGCTTGCCAGATGTGATTCTGCATTTCAGGAACTGCTGCCGCTGCTCAAAGGGGCAATTTTTGTAAAGGATACGAATGAACGCTGCGAGTATTACGGAATGTTGGCTGATATGACAGCTGACATATTGGAATCGCTGATGATTCTTTACCGTGAAAGTGCGAAAGCCTCCCAGCATCATAAAGTTGAACCGGATCCGGGAATTCCGGTTTTACAGGTGGTTTATCATTCCTTCCGGGTGCTGCATGAATCTGCAATTTTGAATCATGAGATGCTGGAGCAGAAAGGGCCTTCAGAGTCATTTGCCGGAACGGGAATTCTGATGAAATTCAATGGGATTGAGGATGCCTTGTCAAACATGGAAGTGGAAATGCTTCACAATGTATCCGAGCTGGTGGAATCCATTGTTCCAGCCATGCTGAAAAATTCAGAGCAGCGTAAAAAATCATTATCAAAAAATGGAGCAGAGTGCTACGAGAGAGCCAGAAAAGAGTTGTCTCTCCATTACAGCGGTCTCTCCGCAAATAATTAAACAGGAGTCGGTTATTATGAAAATCGGTGCAATTGCAGAATCTCTTAAAAAGCCCCGCCTTGAGGCAATTAAAGAGTATGGAAAAATGGGAATTCAGGGCGTGCAGATGTATTGTGGCAAAGAATTTGTCGATTTTTCTGATGCTCAGATTCAGGAAATTATTGATACCGCAAAAGCTGCAAATGTGGAAATTGTTTCCATTTGCGGTGACATTGGCGGTCATGATTTTCAGATCGCAGACAAGTGTATGGCACGTGCAGAATTCATGTGCAGTGTGGTTGATACAGCTGTCCGTTTGAACTGCCGTATTATCACCACCCATATCGGAGTCGTTCCTGCAGATAAGAATGATCCCGTTTATCCTCTGATGCTGAAGTCCATCCGTTATGCTGCTGAATATGCCGCATCCAGGAATTGTATCTTTGCGATTGAAACCGGACCGGAACAGCCGGAAACTCTGTGTGCTTTCATTGAAGATGTCAATTCCAAAGGTTTAGGCGTCAATCTTGACCCCGCAAACCTGCGTATGGTTTCCATGGCAGACCCCGTTCATGCGGTGGAAGTCCTTGGAAAATATATAGTTCACACCCACGCAAAAGACGGAAAAGTTCTGGAACCCGGTTCTGCTGCAGCAGCTTACGGCATGGTGAACCCCGATGGAACGCCCCGTGTGTTTGCTGAAAAACCGACCAAATTCCTGGAAGTTCCTCTGGGACAGGGTCAAGTTCCCTGGACTGAATATATTGCAGCTTTGAAGAAAGCCGGATTTGACGGATTCCTGACCATTGAACGGGAATGCGGAGACAATCCAGCAGGAGATATCCAGCTTGCCTATGACTTCCTCAAAAAGTTGATCTGAGGAAGACCTCTCAAGTTGAATGGAAGAGGATCGGGGCGTTCCGGTCCTCTTTTTCTTTAGCTCTGTTCCCAATAAAGGTTGTTCCTTGAGGAGGGGAAAAAGCCCTTTTGAGGAAAGGTCCTTTTTCCCCTCCTCAAACTCCACCCCTTTTTTCCAAACCTTTTTGCGGCATTCCGATTTTTACGATGTAAAAATCGA
>JAFVTF010000068.1 GCA_017503375.1 Lentisphaeria bacterium
AGGCATTTTTGGTTATTACCGACCGATTTCTCAAAAGAAATAAAAATTTTTCTCTTGGGTAACGGTTGTTTTAATTACCAAACCACCTCCGTAATCTCTGTAAACTCCGTTCACTCTGTTCAAAAGACTCAATTAAAATGTGTTTTCTGTATGCAGGTTTTACAACAGCCCCGCAAAAAGGTGAAGTGCACCCCAAAAGTTGGACACAACCTTTGGGGTGCACTTCATACGGACAGAGCTTTTATTTAAGCGTTTTTTTCTCCGTAAGAACGGACCCGTCATTTAGGATATACATTATGATCGTGTATTCAGAGAATGAAAACGGGTCAAAGAACTTTTCAGAAACGCCTATGGCAAAGACCTCTTTTTCGCCGAATCCCTGCAGAAGTTTTGTTTTTCCAACTCCTTTGCATTGATAAATATCCGGTGTGGCGTTGTCCTTGAATGATTTTTTTTCCAGAGAAAGTTTTGAGAAAAAGATTGTTCCGTCTTTATCCATCGGCAAAGAGGAATATTGTTCTTTATATGCCAGAATTGCCTGCCCAAAGATTTTCAGATTATAGATTCCATTCATTGTTTTCTGAATTTTATATTGTTCCATGAACCACAGTGCAGGTCCGAAAGCAAGGAGCAGGAAAACAATGATTGCGATAATGATATAACTCTTCGTCATCATAAATTCCGTTCCTTTCCAAATTTATTTCCAGCGGCTGAACCGGAGATGCTTTTCCAGCATAACTTCCCACTCACTATCGAAGATCCGTTTTATACAAAATTCTGCCACGGCATTTCCCGGCAAATTTGGGTTGTTCTTGCAGAAGATGACTCCAACAACTTCCGTCCAAAATTTCCCATGGGCATTTTACTGAGAATCGTGGCTGAAAACAGAGCAATCTGCTCCAATGATAACCTGTATAACTGCGTTCTGAGAGAAGTTCCAAATCCTTTACCATTTCAGGCTTATCCAGCATCAATTTCCACTTGCCCCACTCCAAATCATTCAATCTCATTTTATGCCCTTTCAGAAAAATCACCGCAGGAAATATAATCCGGAAAAACAAAAATTCAATACCGATTTTCTGTTTCGTCTGATTTGATACGCGGAGAATTTGAAAAAATCAGCGGCAGATGTTTGAAAAAAATCTCAGATGGTTGTATATTATGGAAACGAGATATGATAGAACTTACAAAAAAATAGCTCTGTTTACCATATGAGTTGGTAGATCCTTTTGCTGTTTTAATTTTAAGATGGCATTTTGATTTTTGTGACGCAAAAATCGGAATGCCGCAAAAAGGTTTGGAAAAAAGGGGTGGAGTTTGAGGAGGGGAAAAAGACCTTTCCTGAAAAGGGCTTTTTCCCCTCCTCAAGTACCAATCTTTGTGCGGAACAGAGCCAAAAAAAATTACTGATACCATAGGGGTATCGGAAACAAGAGGCAATTTTGAAAAATTCACAGAATCAGCAGAATCAGCCGCAAATATTTGTTTGCGGACACCGCAATCCCGATATTGACAGTATCGCCGGAGCCGTTGCGCTTGCCGAATTGCGCCGCCGTCAGGGATATAAAAATATCAAAGCCATTTGTCCGGGAATCCTGCCGGACCGGGCTGCTTACCTGCTCAACCGGTTTAATATTTCAGCTCCAACATCCCGGAATGATCTTTATGTCCGCGTGCGTGATATTATGGAAGATGTTCCTGTCATTACCAGCGGCTGTACATTGTTTGATGCTGTGGGGGCGTTGCGGGAATCCGGTTTTCCCCGGCTTCCGGTTGTGGATCACTCCGGAAAATTCCTTGGTATGCTCAGCGGTATGGCTCTTCTTACAAATTTGCTGAGTATCGGAAACGATGCCGGTTCCAGTTTGACCGGACGCAGAATCAAAACGTCGATTTCCTTGATCAATCAGGTTCTTTCCGGAGAAATTCTCACCGTTAAGGAAAGTGACCGTCACCAGACCTTTGAGGTTTATGTTGCTGCTATGAGTCCTGATGTGTTCGATGAACATTTGCCGGACAACAATCATGAACTTGCGATGATCGTCGGCGACCGTCCGGATATTCACTTGAAATCCATTTCCCGGAAACTGCGGCTGATGATCATTACCGGAAACCGTCCGGTTGACCCGTGGGTTCTGGAAGGTGCCCGGAATGAAGGCGTTTCCATTATTCAGACAAAACTGGATTCCGCTTCAGTCATCAGAAGATTGAAGTTCAGTGTGCCAGTGGAACTCAGCGATTTCCCGAAAGAAGATCTGATTCTGGCTCCCCGTGACCGGATGACAGAGATCAAGCATCGGGCATTGAACCATCCGGAAGATGTGATTCCTGTTGTGGATGATGAAAAACTTTCCGGAGTAGTTCTTAAACGGATTTTCAACGCACCTCCGCCGTTCCGGATGATTCTGATCGACCACAATGAGCCGGAACAGAGTCTGCCCGGTGTCGCGGAACTGCCTGTGATAGAAGTTGTTGACCATCACCGGATCGGGATGAATCCGACAGCTCAGCCGATCAAATTCACCGGAGATGTTGTGGGAAGTTCCTGTACTCTTGTCGCCAGTATGTACCGTGCCGCCGGGGAAAGTTTGAATGCGGATATGGCAGGATTGCTGCTGGGCGGAATCATTTCCGACACGTTGCAGCTGAAATCTCCCACAACTGCCGATCTGGATTTCCGGATGGCTGAATGGCTGGAAAAAATTTCCGGTGTCAAAGGGGAAGATCTCATGACAGAATTGATGAAGATTGATTCTGCACTTGCCGCAAAGTCACCGGAAGACGTCATCAGCGGAGACCGCAAGGATTATGTGGATGGCAAGTTCCGTTTTGCGTTGGCACAGGTGGAAGAGAGCGATTTGGAATTGCTTCATGACCGTCATGATGAATTGGTCGAACTCATGCAGCAGAAACTTAAAACGGATCAGCTGGATTTCTTCGGACTTCTGGTTACAGATGCCGTTCGCGGAAACTCTGAACTGTTGGTCTGTGGCAGTCATGAAATCGTCAGCAGTCTGCCTTACGATAAAATCGGAGATGATCTTTATGCGCTGCCGGGTGTCTTGAGCCGCAAAAAACAGCTGTTGCCGCAGATGCTTGCGATCACAGCATCTCTGCAGTGGTAAAAGGAATGGATAAATGAAAAAAATCCTTCTCAGAAACAGTTGGCAAGTCAATAATATTGGCGATATAGCCCATCCGCTCGGTTTTTTGAAATTGGCAAAACAATTTTTACCGGAATATGAAATCTGGCTTTGGCCCTGCATTATCAGTCCGGCTGTCCGGGAAATGATCCTCCGGAATTTTCCGGGATTGCATCTAGTGGAAAACGAAGAGGCGCTTCAGGAGGCTTTCGTTGAATGTGATTTGCTGATCAACGGTTCCAGTGCGGGAATGGAAGCCGCAGGGATTCTGGATTGGAAAGAAAAAACAGGAAAACCTTACGGTTTATTCGGCGTTTCTGCTGATGGATTGTGGACGGAAAAACGGAAAATGATTTTATCCGGAGCCGCATTTGTTTTCTGCCGGGATTCATTATCGCAATACTTCCTGAGACAGCAGAAATTGGAATGTCCGATGATTGGTTTTACTCCGGACAGTACATTTGGTATGAAACTGCTGAAAAATCCGGCAGCCGATTTATATATGAAAGAAAATGGACTGGAACCGGAAAAATTTGTCTGTGTGGTTCCGCGGCTGCGCTTTACTCCATCCGGCTTTGATGAACAGGATTTTTACTACAAAGACCCCAACAGAGAAATCCCTTCAAGAGAAAAAATCGAACAGGACATGGAAAAATTGCGTGAGGTGATCGCACATATCGTCAGAAATTATGACTTGAAAGTGCTGATTTGTCCGGAAACGGATTATCAGGTCCCCATGGGACGGCGTTATCTCTATGAACGGTTGCCGGAGGATATCCGTAAAAAAGTTGTTTTGAAACGGGAATTCTGGTTGACCGATGAAGCGGAATCTGTTTATTCTCAGGCAAAACTTCTTTTGAGTATGGAAATGCATTCTCCCATTATTTTTATTGATGAACACCGACCGGCTGTTTTACTGCGTCAGGCAGAAGATACCTGGAAAGGACAGATGTGGCGCGATATCGGTTTACAGGATTGGATTCTTGAGCTGAATGTTTCTGATGCCGCATGCATTGCTGCATGTACGGACAAAATCCTGCAGGATTATCCCGCTGCGCTGCAGCAGGCTGAAGCTGCCAGTAAACGGGCAATAGAATTTGAACGAAAATCCATGGCATATATCGCAGAACTGCTGAAGCCGCAGTGGTGATTCCGTCAAAAAAAACTGTCATTTTTCTGTCTTTTTTCTTTTGAGAAGCACTTCTATATGCACAAGTGAAATAATACAGAGCAGAAAAATCATTCCAAGCAGTGCCGGAATAACCAGTTCAATGGGTAAAAATGCCGTGTTAATGATAATCAGACATCCGCCGATAAACCATACCGGTCCGGAGAACCGGTGAACCTGACTCCACAAAACCGGATCTTCCATTGTACATTTCAATCGGAAACCAATCCAGCGGTTTGGTTTTGTTTTCGGCATGACAATTCCGACAATCGCAATAACGATTCCGGAGACAATATAACAGCAGCGTAAAAGCAGTTCAGCGTTCATTCTATCTCTATTTTCTGATTATTTTGTATTTTTAATGAGAAAAGTTCCACGGCGGTTTGAAATCGGCGGTTTCAGAGATGATCTCTTCCACGTAAAGCCCGGTGTATGGAGTCGCCTCATTTCCGCCTCCGCTTTCGGAAATATCCATCACACGCATAGTGAGAACACTGTGCCATTGCTGATCGCTCAAACGGATCAACAGTCCGATCGGATGATCCATGAACCAGCCATTGCCATAAGGTGCATTTCCGAATTCCGCAACAGCATCCCGCACGAGTTTTTGCGGCAGCAGTCCATTCCGTTCTTTATTCAGTCTCCAGAGATTCATTTTTTCCCTGACAACTCCATGAAAAAACGGTTTTCCTGAGCCTAACGTATCAGAATGTTCATTGGTGAATATCACCGGAACTCCGGCCTTTGTCATAGTGATTGATACCGGACAGCCGTTGCAGCAATCTTTTTGATGAATGCATTTTGTCCAGTTTTTGCCATTATCGCGGGAACGCCATACACGGATATCCCGGTTATATTTTGCATCTTCCATTCCTTCCGGAGAGAGCTTCAGCGCAAAGGTCCATTCCGGAACGGCGGTGCGGTGTGTATATAGCAATGAACCGTTAGTATCCCGGATCAGGCTGGGTTCAAAACTTCCGGGCGCACCGATGGGGGTAAATTCTGCAATTTCCCAGTGCCCGTTTTTCCGTTTCCAGCGGCAGACTCCGGCGCGGCCCAGCGGTTCTTCTCCGATCACTTTTGTTGCTCCGGTCAGAATATCTTCTCCATCGGAAACAACACCGGCAAGCGGCGGCAGCAGCGGAATCGTATGCTTGAACGTATCGACTTTGCTTGGATATGCCAGACGTTCCCGGTCGGTAACTGTTAATTTTTTCCCATCCCATGCCAGCTGCAGGATTTCCACTTCATCATAACAATCTTCCAAAAGAGGATTTGTGTAGCCCTGACATGAACCGTTATCATCGCAGGGGCGTCCCAAACGGACTCCAAATGCGAATCCTGTTCCGGCATGCGGATGCGGTGTTCCATCTTCAAGCAAAGCACCCAGCGGAACGAATGCGGCAAACACGGGATATGAAACCATCAGAAATTTTTGTTTATTCTCAAAAGGTTCTGCGATTTCAGCCCGGGTCAACACCTGAAAGCCTTCAAACTTCCTGAATTCCGGGTCCCGGGTAAAACAGAAATCACATCCGATTTCCAAATCGCAAGCCTGATTTTTATCCTGTCTGACATTGATAAAAAATCCTGCGGTTTGAGCATCCAGCTGAACGAAACGCGCGATCTGATAAACCCCGGACATTCCTTCCGGCAGCGGAGTCTGAACTGAACTCAACGCTCTGAGATTGCGGGTGATCTCAGCAGTATTCATATTTTCCTGAGAGAGTTTGTTTTGGATCATAGGTGGTATCTACCATTCATTTTGTGATGTGAAAAACTTTATTACGGGCTACGTAACATATTTCCTGTACCTGCTGCTCCTCAGATGTAACGTTTACTCTCGCTGAGCCATGTTTCATTCAACTCAATCAGAAGTGCCGTGGCAATTCTGAGCAAAGATTCCCTGTTGGGAAATAATTTAATACACCTTGTCCGTTTTTTCAACTCCTTGTTTTGAAATTCTATCATATTTGCAGTCCTTAATTTGCGCCTGACCCCGATGGAATCCGGAACAAGATTGAATACTGTCAAACCTTCCGGGATTTCATGTTCAATCCATTCTGCAAATCCAGACGTCTTGTTTTCATATTTCTCAATCGTCTTTTTGAGCATAGATTCCGCTTCTTCCAGTTGCAAAATGTCGTTTTGTGTGCTATATTCCATTTGTGATAAATCCTCTCTTGTTTGACTTTTCTCAGGAGTCTTTTAGAGAATTTATCACACCTTTTCGGATTTTCAACCGAGTTATTCACAGTTCGTACTCCGTCTCCGACGAGTTGGATAGACCCATTCTCGCCGGAGTGCCAACTATGCATAACTCTACCCCTCCGATAGATGCAATTTTACAGAAAGTTCGTTACAGTGCCTAAGACTTAACGCACTAAGAACTTTTTCGCCTGTGCATTTACTTTTTCAATTAACAGAATTATCAAATTTCATTTTTTTTATTTTATTATTTGTATTTTCTTTATGTTATGATAGATTAACCGAACCGTGATAACTGAGATTGTTATTAAGCTGAGGTCCTGTACAGTTATGCCTTTTAACAGCAGTCTGGCTGCTTGCGGGTTAATTGCTGAACGTGAGGACGGAAAACTCTATGGATAAAAAGTATAAAATAACTTTTACGTGTCAGGCAGAACTTGGACGAGATGTTCTTCTTTATGCTGATTTTTTGAATTGGCATCCTGTGCAGATGAAAGATCTGTACAATAATGGCTTGTTTAAATATTCACATGAACTAATGCCGGGAAGATATCGGTATTATTATTCTGTAGATGGGAATAAAGTTTTAGATAAACGGGATCCTCAAGATAGTGATTTGACCGGATATACATATTCTTTGCGTACAGTTTATACGCCGGAAATCAAAGCTGTTGGCAAGAAGAATATTCAATCTTTACAAATGCGTTCTCTGTTGGAATCATGCCGTTCTGCAGGGGAAGAAGGTTATAAAATTGCCAGTGAAAATTTACAACATATCTCAAATGCGATTAATCATATTGTCTGTTGTATCAATGAAATCAAGGGGATTGATTCAAAAGAAGCCAGTGCAGCGCAAAGTCGGAAAGAAATAAACGATCATCTGACTAAAGTCAGACATGAATTTGAGTCTCTTCCAGATAAGATCCGGGAAGAGTTAGAGCGTTTGAAGGAGTTCAATGAAGCATTCAATATTGTGATATTCGGCAAAACTATGAATGGGAAATCCACCATGATGGAGATTCTAACTCATGGGAATGGAGATTCAATTGGACTTGGCCGCCAGAGGACGACCCGTGATGTAAGAGCATATTATTGGAATGGAATCAAAGTTACTGATGTCCCCGGAATTTGTGCCGCAGGAGGAGAGGATGATTCTGAAGTCGCATATGAGGCAACAAAAAGTGCAGACTTGGTAGTCTTTTTGATAACTGATGACTCCCCCTGTGAGGAAGAAGCCCGTTTCTTTAACAAAATCCGCTCTCAGGGGAAGCCGATTATCGGAGTTGTCAATGTGAGATTGACGGTTGATGTGGAGACACCGGAAGATGCAGAAGATTTTTTATACGATCTTGGAAAAAAAATGAAAGGTCCTCATTGTATTAATGTGGAATCCCAGTTTAATGAGTACCTGCATAAAATCAGTTCCGGTCCTTCTGTTCATTTTATTCCGGTACATTTGGCTGCACGTTTTCATGCGGATCTGGAAACAGATCCGGTTTTGCGGAAAAAACTTGCAGACAGCAGTAATTTTTTTGCTTTTGAAAAATCAATGAAAAATATTATAAAATATCATGGTCCAACTTATCGGTTGAAGACTTTTATGGATCTTATCATAAAACCGCTTCAGGATTTCTCAGAAAAGCTGTTTGAACAAAATGAAATTTGCCGTCAGCAGGGGAAAATTCTCTGTGATAAATTTCAGCAGCTCAAGCGTTGGAAAGAGGAAGAGTTTTATCCGTATGCAACGAGAGAAATAGATGCTTTTGTTGATAGAACGATTGCACAGCTGCAGGAAAAAATTCCTGAATTTTGTGAACAGTATTGCCAGTCTGAAAATGCAGGTTCCGCATGGAATGATTTTTTGAACTCTTACAATATTGCCGGAAAATGCAAGTTCTTTTGCCGGGATAATTTGTTGAAAAGACTTCAGAATGGATTAAATAATTTTCAACAGGAATTAAGTTTTGAAATTTCATTTTCGTTAGATGTAAACGGGATTTTATCGGAAACACCGACAGATTACAAGAAAATGTGGAACTGGGGCGGTAATCTTTTGAGCAGCGGTTTAGGAATTGCTGCGGTTTGTTTGGGGAGTGGTCCTTTGGGATGGATTGCGGCAGGAGTCGGTTTGCTGACATATCTTGGAAGTTTCTTTTTTGATGATTATGGAGAAAAACTCAAAAAAGCACGGGCCGAAATGGAAGTTCAATTAAACAGTCAAATGCGTGAGCTGCGGCAGCAGATAAAGAGTCAGCTTTTTTCCTTTCTGCATGAGCAACTGCTTGGAACTCAGGAGCAAGATGTTCAGCTTCCTGTAAATAATTTGTCTTTTTTCGATGTTTTCAGAAATTCTTTCGGAGACAATTTTATCCATTCCTCACGCCGGAAATCTAAGAATCAGGAAGGGGTTTTCCGCAGCGTTTGTAAAAGTCTCAACAAGGGAACCGCTGTTATTTTTTCCATGGCAGATAAACAAAGACAATTAGGAGCATCTCTTAATAAACAGATACAAACTTTGAACTATAGCGTTGTATCGGAGATTTTGCGGAACAGTGAATATGTCAATTGGATGACCAGCATTGCATCTGTCGGACGGATTCCGGGAAAGATTACATTGCTTCTTCTCCACCGGTCTGTTCATTTGCCTCAGGAAGTGTTTAAAATTCTGGGACAGGCTCTGAAAGAAACTGTTATTATTACAGCAGTCAATACGAATTTGTATATTCAAATATGCAATATTTTAAAAATCCGGGCGAATCACGAGGTGTTGTCTCTGGATGAAGAAAAAAGAATCGCCTGGCTGAAACAATATGAAGATACTCCGGAATTGCATGACCGTGTGAGATTGGCTCAGCAAATAACAGGGGTATACATCCATAAAAAGAAAAAAGATTAGGGAGTTAATTATGGAACACTCATTGGGCCGCACAGCAGAGAAAACGCAGCAACTTCTTGATTCCGTCAGAACATTTCTTCAGAAATCAGAAAACGGAGAGCTGAACGCTATTGCATCAGAAGTGCCTTTATCACCTGTATCAACTGAAAAGCCTCTTTCAATTGCATTTGTCGGACCATACAGTGCAGGAAAATCCAGTATTCTCAATCTGCTCACCGGAAGTAACCTTGCAGTCGGTGAAAAAATTGTTACAAATGAAACTTGTCAGCTCAGCTGGAATGGCATTACCGTGATTGATACTCCGGGAATCCACACCGGAATCCGGCCTGATCATGATGCGATTACTTACAGCGCAATTTCAAAAGCTGATTTGATTATATATGTAGTAACACAGACCCTTTTTGAACCTGTTCTTATCGAAAATTTCCGAAAACTTGCATTCGGGTACGGTAAGAAAAATGAGATGATGCTGGTTGTTAATAAGATGAACGATACCATTACCGGCAATACATTGGAAATGCGGGAAATGAAGCTTGCTGACTTGAGAGCGGTTTTGGCTCCGGCAGCACCGGAAGATTTTCTGACGACATTCATTTCCGCAGAAAATTGGTTTGAGGCGCAGGATACTGACAATGAACGCAGAAGGCAGAAAAAACTGCAAGCGTCCAATATCGATGAGTTTATTGCCAATCTGAATAAGTTTTCAGCTGAACGTAATTTAAATTCACGGTTTACGACGAATTTATATGCTTTGCTGCACCTCCTGGAAAAACTGCAGGGCTTTGAAAAAAGCGGTGATGTCGATGTCGACTGTCTCCGGGAACAATTCCGGCGCAGAAAACTCAGTATCAATCAGGCAAAAAACAATATAGAGCGCAGAGTTGAAAATGAAGTTGATAATCTGAAAGTATTTGTACGGCAATGCGGAGCTGAGTTGGCAAATTCTATAGATGTCGGGTGCGTTGAGGCCGATTTTGAAGATCAGAAAATCAAGATTGATAATGATATCAAAGTAAAAGCCCAGCAGATGGACAGCAAGATTCAAGCTATTGTTCAAGAGGAGCTGAATGCTCTTGCCCGTCGCGAAGAAGAATTACAGAACAGTGATTTCGGGAAACAGCTGATGGAACGATTGGAAGTCAGACTGGAAAAGTATAATGCGATTTTTTCTCCTGATGCCAATCCAAAAATTAAAAATATTGGAAAAGGTTCTGAAAAATTTGGAGAAACTCTGGCCGGAATGTGCACCGGGAAGGGAGGAAGCGGTTTAGCCGGTGTCAGCGGAAGTACTGTTCATGATGTCGTGATCAAAGTTGGTCATTTGCTGGGACATAAATTCAAGCCGTGGGAAGCATTGAAATGGACAAAAGCAGTTTCCAATGCGGCAAAGGGGATTGCTGTGGTCGGGGCTGTTATTTCTATCGGAATGCAGGCAAAAGTAGATTATGATCAGTATAAACTGCAGCAAATAATGCGTGAAAACAGAGACAAAGTCCGCAATGCTTACATCAAAGCCTCTGCCAATTTGGGAGATAACTGCAAGGAAATCGTCAAAAATATCATAAAAACACATCTGAAGCCGGAACTTGATACATTGGAGCAAAATACTGCTGCGCTTGATGCAATGCAAAAAGATGCTTCCGAATTTTTTACACAAATTTGTGATTTCCGTAATCAAACCCTGACATTGATTGCAGAAACTCAGAAGAATTGATATTAAAAAAGGTTTTGTTTCCCATATGGGTTGGTAAATCTTTCTGCTATTGAGGTAATTTCAAAAGTCCGGCAAAATTTGGCTGAAAAGAGATTGCTGATGAGATGGAAATGGTAGTTTGAGCGTGGCTTTCCATCCTCCTTCGTTAAAACTCCGGAGGACAAGCCGAAAACGCTCCATTTTCAGATCACGGCAAGAGTTTTCAGACATTTTTGAAGACTTTTGAAATTGCCTCTATTATAACTTTTATGATGGCATTGTGTTTTTTTGTGCTGCAAAAATCGGAATGCTGCGAGAAAGTTTCAATCCTCCTCCACACAAGGCTGCGGAGGACAAGAAGGGAAGATGGGGCCCTGGAAAAAAAGGAAAATTTTTTCTCAAAAGTTTTTTTCATCTTTCCCAATCTCAAATCAACCTTTATAGGGAACAGAGCCTGTTTTTTTACATATTCTCCGGTTTTAAAATACATATTTGCTGTTTTTTGAGTTTGAAAACTTGAAAAAAGAGTGATATATTTCCCCGTTTTGAATATGCTTTACAAAACCGGAAGAGCAATGTTTTTATTGTTTGCAAATTACAGGAAATACGAAAGAGATCAATGGAAAATAAAGAGAAACAGGTTATCAGCCGAAAACGGGTTACGGATCATGGCGAGGTTTTGACAGCCCGCCGTGAAGTCGAGGCTATGCTGGATTTGGTAAAACAGGAAACAGAGCGTATAGAGTCCCGTTTCCTTGAACCGGCCTGCGGAAACGGAAATTTCCTGATCGCAATATTGGAACGGAAACTTTCTGTCATAGAACGTAAGCTGGCCCGGCAGGAAAAACATCTCAAAAAGGCTGAAAAACGTCCCGGATGGAAAGCTCCTCTGTATGAACCGGATTCTCTTCTGGCGTTAAGCAGTATTTATGGGATTGATATTCTGCAGGACAGCATTGATGCCGCAAAGGAGCGTTTACTGACATATTTTACAGAGAGTTATCAGCGGATTGTTGAAAAAGAGATTCCGCAGGAAGTGTTTGCTGCGGCAAAGTTCATTTTGGATAAAAATATTTTGCTTGGTGATGCGATCAATCCGCAGAAGGATGTAACTGTTCCCGGCGTTCCCGGACTTGATCAAATTATTTTTACAGAATGGAGCCGGATCGGTAATGATTTCAAGCGCAGGGAATTCCGTTATTCAACAATGTATTTGGACGGGTCTGAGACTGCCGGAGCTTCTGCAGCTTCAGATGATCTTTTTGCAGGAGATAAGTCTGCTGCACACGATGTTTTTAAAACTGATACGGGAAACGAAATTATGAAACCGACCCCTGTTCGGGATTTTCCGTTGACCCATTACACAAAAATTTCCATGAAAGGAGAGCTTTGACAATGTCAGATCAACAGCAATGTATATCTTCGGATACAGCTCCGGTCAGCGGCTTTCTGAACGCAGTGTATAAACCGGATGTTCTTCAGTGTCTGGCCAATCTGAGCAATGATGAAGTTTTCACTCCTCCGGATATGGTGAATAAGATTCTGGATATGCTTCCGCAGGAACTTTTTTCCAATCCGGAGATCCGTTTTCTTGATCCGGTCAGCAAGTCCGGCGTGTTTTTGCGGGAAATCGCCAAACGTCTGATAGAAGGATTGAAAGATCAGATTCCGGACCTTCAGAAACGTTTGGACCATATATTTCACAATCAGCTGTTCGGAATTGCCATTACAGAACTCACGGCCTTGATGTCACGCCGTTCTGTTTATTGTTCCAAAAATGCCGATTCAAAATGGAGTATTTCCGCGTTTGAAACAGCGGAAGGAAATATTGCTTTTCATCGTATAAAACACTCTTGGGAAGGGAAATCCTGTAAATATTGCGGAGCAAGTAAATCCGAATATGACCGGACGGGAGACCTTGAAACTCATGCGTATCAATTTATTCACCCCGGAAAGATATTTGAAAATATGAAATTTGATGTTATTATCGGGAATCCGCCGTATCAGCTCAATACAGGTTCAAAAACACAGGCAACCCCCCTGTATGATAAATTTGTGCGTTCTGCCAAAAAACTCTCTCCCGCTTATCTGGTGATGATTACACCGTCCAGATGGTTTGCCGGGGGGATGGGGCTTGATTCTTTCCGGCAGGAGATGCTTAATGATCAGCAGATCAGGAAAATCGTTGATTATCCCAATGCAAAGGATTGTTTTCCCGGAACCAGTATTGGCGGCGGTGTGAACTATTTCCTGTGGAAACGTGACAGTCAGGGACTGTGTGAATATACGAATGTGCTGAACGGCAAAGAAGATACTCAAATGAGAGTTTTGAATCAATATCCTTTCTTTGTGCGTTATAACAGTGCCTTGAGAATTATCGAAAAAATTCAAAAATCAGGCTTTGCTCCCTTATCTGAAATCGTCAGTCCGTTAATGCCGTTTGGTCTGGATTCTAAAGTAAGGGGTGAAAAGGAACGTCTGACGGAAAATGATTTGATTGTACATTCAAGTCAAGGGGCAGGGTATATTTCTGTTGATTCGGTTTCCGCAGATAATCAGTGGGTGAATTCTTATAAAATCATGGTCAGCAAAACAACCTCAGAGCATGCGGGTGAACCGGACAAAAACGGTCAGTTCAAAGTGTTATCCACAATGAAGAAACTCGGACCGCGTGAAGTGTGTACCTTCTCATATTTCATCATCGGTAATTTTGATGATGAAGCAAAAGCAGAAAATCTGATGTCGTATCTCAAAACAAAATTTTGCAGATTTTTGCTTCTGCAGGCTGTTTCTTCCATCAATTTATCAAAAGACAAGTTTATATTTGTCCCTCTTCAGGATTTTTCCAAACCCTGGACCGATGAGGAACTTTATCAGAAATATAATCTTGAAAAAGATGAAATTGACTTTATCAACTCTATGATACGGCCCATGGAATGAGGTGAAAAATGCAGAATTCAACAGATTCTTTTTTTGGAGAACAGTTACGTCCGCATATTTATGCCTATACGGAACCTCAATACACAAATGCGCCCTGGACGGGGGCGCGTACCGGAAAAGGTATCATAAAAGTCGGTTATACCACGAAGGATGTCAAAGAACGCATTGATGAGCAGTTCCCGGTAAAAAAACCGGGAGGAAATCCCTATACGATCCTGTTGGATGAGTTTGCTGTCCGTGATGACGGAACTTTATTTAAGGACCATGATGTTCATAAAGTTTTGAAAGAAATGCAGGTAAACCGTCTGGAAGGAGAATGGTTTGAAGTTACCGTAGAGGAGATTCAAGCGGCAATTCTTGCTGTCAGGAGCCGGAAACACAATCCGGAAAAAAAGCGCAATACTTTCAAAATGCGTCCTGAACAGGAACAGGCTGTTGCATTGACGGAAGAATATTTCAAACAGAATGCCGGTAAAGCCGGAGCAAAGCCGCCGCATTTTCTTTGGAATGCCAAGATGCGTTTCGGAAAAACTTTTACCAGTTATCAGCTTGCAAAGCGAATGGGCTGGAAAAAAATTCTGGTTCTCACCTTCAAGCCCGCCGTTCAGAGCGAATGGAAAAAAGATTTGATGGGGCATATTGATTTTGAAGGGTGGCAGTTTGTTTCCAAAGATACGGAACTGAAATTTGAAAACCGCGATCCGGACCGTCTCTGCGTATGGTTTGCTTCATTTCAGGATATGTTGGGAAAAACTGAAATCGGAGGTATCAAGGCAAAGAATCTGGAAGCCCATGCGGTAAATTGGGACTGCATTATTCTTGATGAGTATCATTTCGGTGCGTGGAATGAAAACAGTAAAGAACTTTATAATGCGGAAGATAACAAGGAACAGGAGTTCAATGACGGCGGTCAGAGCTGGTTTGAAAATGAGGATGAACTCCCGCTGACAGCAAATCATTATCTTTATCTTTCCGGAACCCCGTTCCGGGCAATGGCAACAGGCGAATTTCTTGAAGATCAGATTTTCAACTGGACTTATTCTGATGAACAGCGGGCAAAAGCGGAATGGGATCCGGAAAAAGGCGATAATCCTTATGCCGAACTGCCGCAGATGGTTCTGATGACCTATCAGATGCCGAAGGAGATCCGGGAAGTTGCTCTGAACACCGAAACCAATGAATTTGATTTGAATGAGTTTTTCAAAGCCGGAGAAGTTCAAGACTCTTCAACGGATGAATTCAAATTCAAACATGAGGAGGCCGTTCAGAAATGGCTGGACCTTTTGCGTGGACAGTATCTTGCACAGAATATAGATGAACTCCGTTCAAAAGTGCGTCCTCCGATGCCGTTTTCCGATGTCCGTCTGCGGAATGTGCTTCAGCATACATTCTGGTTCCTTCCCAGTATTGCTGCATGCAAAGCTATGGAAAAACTGCTGGCTCAGCAGGCAAACAGTTTCTATCATGAGTTCAAGGTGATCGTCTGTGCCGGAACTGAGGCAGGTGTTGGGGTCAAAGCTCTTGGCCCGGTGGAAAAGACAATAGGAAATGCTCTTGCAACAAAAACAATTACACTTTCCTGCGGAAAACTGACAACAGGCGTGACCGTGCCTGCCTGGAGCGGAATTTTCATGCTCCGCAACACTTCCAGTCCGGAAACTTATTTTCAGGCTGCCTTCCGTGTCCAATCTCCATGGGTTATACGCAATCCGGATGGCCTCAGCCCCAATGAGCGGGAGATTATAAAACCGGTTTGTTATGTCTTTGACTATGCACCGGACAGGGCGCTGTCTGAAATTGCATCCTACAGCACAAAGCTTGATTATAAATCAAACCAAAAACCGGAACAGCAGGTCGAAGACTTTATCCGTTTCCTTCCGGTCCTTTGTTACGATGGAAGTTCCATGAAACAGCTGAATGCAGGAGAAATTCTGGACCTGGTTATCAGCGGTACTGCTTCTACCATGTTGGCCCGCAGATGGCAGAGTGCACTTCTGGTCAATGTCGATAACGAAACGCTTCAGCGGCTGTTGAACAATCCGGACGCAATGGCAGCAATTGAACGCATTGAAGGGTTCCGTGGACTTTCCGGTGATATTGAGACGATTATTAATCGTTCCAATGCGCTGAAAAAACTGAAAAAAGAGAAAGCCGCAAAAGGGGAAAAAGCCACCCAAAAGGAAAAGAAACAGCTGTCCGAAGAAGAAAAAAAGATAAAATCCAAACGCAAAATGATTCAGGATAAACTGATTAAATTTTCCACCAGGATTCCTGTCTTTATGTACCTCACCGATTATCGGGAGCAGACTCTTTATGATGTTATCACCCAGTTGGAACGGCAGCTTTTTACCCGCGTGACCGGGTTGACTCTGCCCGATTTTGCATTGCTGGTCAGTATCGGCGTGTTCAATGGAAATGTGATGAACTCTGCAATATTCGCCTTCAAACGTTATGAGGATGCCAGTTTGACCTATACCGGCATTGACAGACATGAAGGTGAACAGATTGGCGGATGGGATACTGTTCTTTCAAAAGAGGAAGTTGAAATGCTTCAGGAACGGAACTTCAAAGCCAGGAAAAAATAGCAGTATTTTTGTTGAATGCAGTGGATAAAACGGATGATGAGTGATTTGGAAGAAGGGAACATCGTTCTTTGAACATTTTTCCTTTCTTCCCGGAGCACAAATCAATCATTATTGGGAACTGTATGAAATTTATCAGGATTGTGGTGAGGAGCAATCAGTAAAAAACGGCAGACAAAATCGGGAGTTTTTGAATCTTGCATCTCAAACAAGAGCATATATATGAATAACGACCGGAAAAAATCACGATTTCTTCTTTTTTTTTAATGGAATGACTTGTATTTTCCGGAATCGGCGATATATTATTGTCCTTGTTTATGTAATCAACAACATTGGGAGATAATAATGAGCAACGTCTGTGAAATTTGCGGAAAGAAGAAAGCCCAGGGTGCAACCATCATCCGTAGAGGTCTTGCCAAGAAAAAAGGCGGGATCGGTATGCACGTGGTGAAAGTTACCCCTCGTACATTTGAACCCAACATCCAGAGCATCCGTGTCGTCGAAGATGGCCGTGTTGTCCGTCGGAAAGTCTGCGTTCAGTGCATCCGCTCCGGAAAAGTTCAGAAACCCTGATTTTCAGAGTTTTGAACAATCCGAACAGAATTGGCTGTTGCGAAACCTTTCAGGTAACAACAGCCTTTTTTGTGCCCGAAAAATAAAGATTTTCAATCAATCCGTTTTTGATTAGGCTCAGTTCCCAATACAGGTTGGTAAATCTTTCTGTCCTTTTACCCCAAAGATGGCATTTTGATTTTTGCGTTGCAAAAATCGGAATGCCGCAAAAAGGTTTGAAAAAGGATGATGGGGTTCGGGGAAGAAGGGAAGAAATTTCCTCAAAATTTTTTCCCTTCTTCCCCGATCACAAATCAACCTTTA
>JAFVTF010000069.1 GCA_017503375.1 Lentisphaeria bacterium
CGGAAGTCAAAAAACAGCAGGAAGAACTTTTGCGTGCCAAAAAAGAATTTGAAAAGTCCGTTGTTGAACTCCAGAAGAAGTTGGATGCTGAAAAGAGTGCCGTTGCCAAAAATAAAAGCGAAGCGGATAAACTCTTGAAAGATGCCGAGGCTAAAGTCAAGGCTGCCAGAGAGTACGAAGAAAAAGTCAAAGCTCAAGCCGCTGAAAAAGCGACTCCCGCTTCTAACATCGTTAAAAAGGCTCAAACCGCTATAAAATCCATGCAGCAGCAGACTGAAAAGGCGGTAAAGGAGATTCAGGAAAGAACAGCACCGAAGGTCAATTCGGCTGTTCCTGAAAAGAAAGCTCCTGCACCAGTTCCCCAAAAAGAGGAGAAGTAAGCTATGACCGGAACAGAACTTGTCAATATCTTGAAATCTCCCACATCGAAAATCATCTTTTTCGGTATCCTGCTTATCGGCGGAGCTTTGGTGTTGATCCCGATGCTGAACCGGGATGAAGATCCTTCCGCCATTAAGGAAAATACAGAACTCAAACAGGAAGAAAAAGCTCCCATTGAGATCGGCAGTGGTATCCCGCAATTCAAAGCAGACCGGGAAAGTGAAAAAGATGCAACGCCGCCACCGGCAGTCATTTCCCGTAACGGCGAAAAAAAGATAACGCCCAATCGGTCTGCCGGTAACAGAAAACCTGCGGTTTCGGCTCAATCCCGGAGAGAGCGGAATTTATCCAATCTTTTTGACAACCGTAACAGCAACGGAAACGGCAGAACTTCCAGCAACGCACAAGGCAGAATTTTCTCTTTGAGTGCCGGAAACAAAAATGCTTCATCCGGCAAGAAAGATGAGGCGTTCCTTTCGGAACGGTATGCTCCCTTCGGGCGTTTACTGGACTGCAAGCTGGTAAATACTCTGGAAAGCAATGTGGATGGAACTCCTTTGATTGCCATTGTCATACAGGACTTGTGGTGGACAAATGCCAAAGGAGAACGCAAACTGATCATTCCTGCGGGGACGGAAGTTCACGGCAAAATGGGTAAATGCGTCCGTAACCGGATGATGTGTTCCGGTAACTTCGTGCTGGTCTGGCAGATCACCTCTGATCAGGTAGGTTTGGAGTTGCAGCTGCAGGGACGAATATTGGAGAAATCCAATCAGGCGGGCGACAAAAGCAAAGCCACCATTACCGATATGGCAGCAGGCATTCCCGGACGGGTTATGAATAATAACAACCTCAATGAGATGCTGCAATACACAATGGCGTTTGCCCAAGGGCTTTCCGCAGGTTTCCAGACCAAGACCACCTATGATAACGGAAGTACCATCGTTTCCCGCAACGACGGTTCCACCAAGAATGCTCTGGCAACGGCATTTGAATCTTTGTCCAATGTGGCTCTGGAAAACATTACCGACAAGATTTCCAAAGAGTCCTACTATATCCGGGTTCCTGCAGGTACAGAGTTCTATCTCTACATCGAACAGGTGACCAATATCGAAAAAGCCGTCATTGCAGATACTGCCCTTAACAAACTGGAAGAACTGAAACTTGTCCCCGGCAAAAACTCTTCCGAATCCGATGTTGAAAAAGCCTCCCGTCTGCACGAAGCTCTCGGGCAGGCTCTCCCCAAATCATTAAAAAAAGAATTGAAAGGAATCCGCTGAAATGAAAAAACTTCTTTACTCCACACTCACATTCTCCGCTCTGGCGTTGCTGATCACAGGCTGTTCCAGTACCAAAAAGGAGATCAAACCCAAAGAATACACCTCAGTTCCTCTTTATATGGCAGGGCAGGAAATTCCTGGAGACGCTCAGGAAAAGTATCTTTCCAATGCCGGAATCAAGATGTATTCCGTTGGCAGGATGGTCGATCCCGGCAGCGGCACTATGCGGGAGGCGGGAACAGTGTACCGCATAGAAACGGCTCCCAAATGGAACCTTATTCCCCAGTATGATGCCAATCCGGAATCTTTTGCCCGCAAGCAGTTGAAGGCACAGTACGCTCAAACGCTTGCCGGACAAATGAGCCATACTCTGGCAGAAACCCGTTCCGTCAAAGAAACTGTGGCAGATTATCAACGCCGGTTTGAACAGGCAGGTAAGATGTTTGATGATGTTTTCAAGGAGAATGAACGGATGCGTAAAGACATTGAGCGTCAGCATGAAAACACCCGTAACTTACTGGAAAGTTTGAAAAAAATGCAAAGGTACATTGAACTTCTGGAACAGAAAGTCAATGACCGTAACACCATGACCTTTGGAGATACAAAATGAAAAAGAAAATTATTATCCTTGCCGTCATTATCGCCGCATTTGCGTCAAGCATTGCTCTTCACATCTGGGAAATAAAGAAAATCAATGAGTTTTCCAAGACCTTTGAAACTCTTTCCCAGATCGAACTCAAACGCACTTCTTTAATGGTTCTCCAACAGCAGGTTTTGCAGAATGTGGTCCGGGAAGTGGAAAACGGCAAAAAACAGGAACTGGAAAAACCTGACTTCAAACTGCCGGATAAATTGGATACTCCGGGAGGCAAATGATGCAAAAGCTCCTTATCTTTATTGCCGGAACCAAAGGCGGCGTGGGCAAATCCTTCGCTGCCATGATGATGGCAAGTGCCGCTCTGGATCTGGAACTGCCGGTGTTGATTTACGATACCGACAATGAAAACCGCACTGTTTCCACAATGATGAAAGAGTATTCGTTCTTTCTGGATGAAGCA
>JAFVTF010000070.1 GCA_017503375.1 Lentisphaeria bacterium
AATGTCTGAAAATTCTTGCTGTGATCAGAAAATGGAGCGTTTTCGGTGGTTACTCGTTGAGTAGCCACGCTCAAACTACCATTTCCATCTCATCAGCAATCTCTTTTCAGCCAAATTTTGCCGGACTTTTGAAATTACCTCTAGAGGTAATTTATTGATTGTGATAGGAATAATAAACTTCTACAGTTCCATCGGACCACAGCCGATGCCGGGCGGCTCCGGCATGAACACCCGGAGGGTCTTCCAGTACAGGAAACCGTTTTCCGGTATTTTCTTTTCCGGCACCCGGATAATTCCATTTCAGCTTCTCAAAATGTTCCAGTTCCGGCAATTTTTCCGGAAAACGTTTTTTCCATTCCGGATTTTTCTGACATTCCTCATAAAAATATGTCATATTCCCTTTGCACCGGCCCCTTCTGGAACGTTCCTTTCCGATACATAAACATCTACTGCTATTGGAAATAAAAAGAGCCAGTACAATAAACATAAGAGGATAAACTTTCCCCTTGACTTTTTTCCGTCTCCGCAAAAACCAGAGAATAACGGCGGCGATGATAATAAGATATAAACCGATTCGGGGGCCGAACTCATTGTTATGGGAATTCAGAGCAATAAACTCCTCCCGGACATAATAAAATTTTTCCGGGAGGTACGGTTTCAGGCTCTTCCACCACCGCAATAATGTTCCGTTGCTGAAAATTCCGAACCAGAACATAGCCGGAATAAATGAATAAAGGAGAATCCAGAATGGAAGATGATTCAGGAAAGATTCCTTACATCTTTCAGAAAATGTTTTTCTTTCTGCTTTCTCTTTTCCGGCTTCTGACATTTCTCAATCTCCTCAAAGTTTGGAAATGTTTCCGCTTTCTGCAGATGCCATCATAGCCAAACCGAATTCCATGGCATTGATTGCTTCTTCCACGCCGGCATAAGGTGTTCCGCCGTTGAGAACACAATCAACGATCTTCGCCATTTCAGTGGCATACATCCCCCCGGTAATGCTCTTCTGCAAAGGACCGAGGATTCCTTCGTCGATCTCAATCTTGGTTTCTGCTCCGCCGATATCATAGAAACTGATCCCGCTGTCGGTCAACGTCAAAGCACCTTTTTCGCCGTAAACGGTCATGCTGGTCTGGTTGGGACCGCCGCGCAGCCAGGAACATTCCATGTTGCAGATCACATTGTCTTTGAAAGTCACTGTGGAGCTGACATAATCGCGGGGAAGTGCTGCATCTGTATTCAGACGGAATGCTTTTGCATAGACGGATTCCGGTTTTCCGAACAACCCGTTGCAGAGGTCGCAATGGTGTGCGAGCATATCCAGAATCACACCGCCGGATTTCTGATAATCGGTGAACCAGTCGCCCCACTGACGGCAGAAACCGCCGAAGAGACAGGTCACAGAAGCACAGATCAATTTTCCGATTTTATCTTCCGCAATCAATTTTTTCAAGGTCATATAACCTGCGGAATATCTGCGTACGAAACCGACAGCAAACACATTTTTGTAACTTCTCAGCATGGGAGCCAGTTCATCGAGTTCCGCTCTGGTACGGCACAAAGGCTTTTCGCAGAACACAGATTTTCCGGTTGCCATAGCGGCGCGCAAACCTTCTGCATGACAATAAGTGGGCGACGTAATGGCAATAAGATCGACATCTGCACTGTTCACCAGCTCATCCGGGCTGCTCATGATTTTCACCTGCGGATATTTTCCCACAAAAGCGGCAGTTTTCTCCGGATTGATATCATAAACAGCTGAAACTTCAGCATCTGCGATATTTGCGATATTTGCCGCATGAGCATTCCCCATGCGCCCTGCTCCGATAATTCCGATCTTCAACATTATTTTTCTCCCTTCATAACAGATTTGATCAATTGTACTGCATTTCTGAAATCATGTTCCTGTTCCGGTCCCGGTGCAAGTTCACGTTCAATGATGAGCGGACCGCTGAATCCGGTATCGAGGATCCGTTTCAGCAGCACACGGAAGTTGGTTGCACCTTCTCCAAGAACGGTTTCTTTTCCATTCTTTTCGCCTTCTGCGGGGCGGACAGCATCTTTGCAATGGACTGTCAGAATCTTATCCACAAGCTGATCCACCAGCAAAGCGGGATCATCGTTGTTGTAATAAAGGAAGTTTGCAGGGTCAAAGTTGATTCCCACATTAGGTTCATCAATCGCGGTAATCATATCTTTCAATCCGGCGACTGATTCCGTTCCGGTTTCAAACATGAAATACTGATCATTGATTGCGGCGAATCTGCAGAGCATTTTCAGATCAAGAATGAATTGATCATAAAATTCATTCTTTTCTTCCGGCACAAAGCCCACATGACACGCAAAATATTTTGCACCGAATTTGCGGCCCCATTCCATCTGACGACAGGAGAGAGCTATCCGTTCCGCACGGTAACGCTGGGGAACCAAGCCGAATTCAGTGTTCCACTGATTGGGATAAGAGAAGAACATGGTCGGCACAGAAATTTCATATTTCTGAAGCAGAGCATAAAGTTCATTCGTTGCTTTTCTTGCGGCTTCCGTGGGAGCGAGCCAATCTTCATAAACGCCTGCGAGCTGGATGCAATCCAACCCGATGTCTTTGTAAAATGCGATACGGCGTTCATCAATCGTACCGCAACGGTCCAACACACCAATTTGATTGTTCATTTTATAGATTCCTTCTTTGAGGTTAACATTGCCATTTCAATTCGCCATTGCAGATGGTTTTCCGGACATCCAGATTCTCATCCAACAGTACTATATCAGCGATATAATTTTTTTCAAGTTTTCCGCGCATGCCCAAACCAAGACTTTCCGCCTGATTCAAACTTGTTGCACGGATCGCTTCACACAGCGGCAAGCCGGTCAATCGGACCAGACGTTTCAATCCGTTATGATACCGCAGGGTACTTCCCGCAACAGGTCCGGTAGTCAATCGGGCACAGCCGTCTTTCACGATCACGGGCAAACCGCCCAGAGTGTAATTTCCATCCGGCATGGCAGAAGCACGCATGGCATCGGTGATGAGCATCATCCGTTCAGGACCTTTGAGTTTGGCGATCAAACGGATCATCTGATCACACAAATGCACACCGTCGCAGATCATTTCCACATAGACGTCATCATCCATCAGACCGCCGCCGACCATGCCGAACCGCAGATGATGGACAGGTGTCATCACGTTACAGAAATGGGTCAAATGTTTCATTCCTGCAGCACGGTGCTGTTCAAAGCACTCGTAATCTGCTTCGGTATGACCGCCGGAAGGCATAATTTTACGCTCAGCCAAAGCCCTTGTGAACTCCAATCCGCCGGGCAGTTCCGGAGAAAAAGAAACTTTTTTCACCGGGGAGATCGCATTCAGTTCATCAATGAGTGCAATATCCGGATTTTTCAGAAAATCGGGGTTCTGTGCTCCGGCGCATGGCGGATTGAAAAATGGTCCTTCCAGATGGATCCCAAGAAGCGTTGCTCCGTCAGTGACATTCTTCTTATAATCTTCTGCCAAACGGCACAGTTTTCTTAAATCATCGTAAGAAACGCTTAAAGATGTGGCAAGAAAACCAGTCACGCCATCCTGAAGTTTTCCTTTTCCGATCACTTCAAAGGCTTCTGCAGAACCGTCGCAGAAATCATAATCGGATCTTCCGTGAAAATGAATATCAATGAATCCCGGAGCTGCGATCAAACCGGAACCGTCGATGACGGAATCGAATGATTCCTGTTCCGGGATTTCACCAACAGCAATAATCCGGTCATTTTCCATAACGATCCCGCCCTTTGGAATATCAATTCCGGGGGAGACGATACGGCAATTTTGAATCAGAGTTTTCATACCAGCGGATCCAGATTGATTTTGTCAGTTGTATAAATCAGAGTAAAATCAGGATGTTTCAGCAGATAGGATGCGGGGAGTTCCGGAGTTGCCCTGTTTCCGCTGATCATGGTCCGGAGCGGAGCTTCCTGCTGGGCAAAACAGGCAAGCAGAAGTTCCTGTTTGGAAGCAAGGATCGGTTTCATTCCGGTTGTTGCGGCATACCGGGGCATGAGAGAGCTGTCGCCGCCTGCGGTCAATGCGGTATTCTGATCAATGGTTTCCTGAGTCAGCGGGAGAACGCGGGTGGGCAGTTCGCCGTAAGCCTCAACAGAAATATCGGATTCTTTTTCCGGTTCATTGAATGCAATGTGACCATTGAACCCGATTCCGAGGAGCTGAAGATCAAGACCTCCCGCAGCTTCCAGTTCGCGGTCGAACTTTGCCGGATCGGAAGGATCGGGGAAATGAGCCTGTTCTTCTTTAAAATTCCGTTCAGCATCGAAATGACTGAACAGTTTTTCATGCATATATTTCCAATAACTCAAAGGGTGTTCATGGGGGATCGCATGACTTGCATCGGAAGCATATTCATCCAGATTCCAGGTCTGAAGTCTGGAAAGATCGATCTTGTTCTGATTGAACTTGTCAGCAAGAATTCTGTAAAGATCGATCATGGTAAGCCCGGTCGCAAGACCGAGATTGAAATGTTTCCCCTGAGAAAGCGCACCGACAACCGCATCATAAATGATATCAGCACCGATTTGACTCATTGTCTGATAATCAGGAACTTTCTGTACTTTCATGTTTAACTCCTTTTGTTATTTTCCGGCAAAGAAGCGGATCAACCGTGCCGCATGGGCAGCACAGGCATCCACAACAGGATCAAAGAATTTATCCACCGGAATGAATTTTCCATTCAGTTTTTCCAACTCTGCACGGGAACTTTTCAGGTAAGTATCCATATATTCCGTTGCAATATTGATTTTTGCGATTCCGTTCAAAATGGATTCGCGGACGGCTTCCAGCGGGGTTCCGGAACCGCCGTGAAGAACCAGAGGCAATCCGGGAAGTGCATCGGAAATCGCTTTGCAGCGTTCAATATCCAGTTTCGGTTCGGCTTTGTAATAGCCGTGAGCCGTGCCGATGGAAACCGCAAGAGCATCGACTTTGGTGAGATTTGCAAATTCCACAGCTTCTTCCACAGAAGTCAGGGATGTTTCATCTCCCTGAGCAACGTGCCCGATTTCCCCTTCCACAGTACAGCCTGCCGCATGGGCAAGATCCGCTGCAAGTTTTGTGTTTGCAGCATTTTCCGCAAACGGCAAACGGGATCCGTCGTACATGACAGAAGTGTATCCCGCATGAAGCGCGATCGCCACGGATTCCAAACTTGCGCCATGATCCAAGTGCAGTGCGATTGGTTGATTGGACCGCTGGGCAACACGGATCATCATTCCCGCAATATCAGCCGCCTTTTCCGATTCAAAAAGACGGTTATAGACCTGAATGATCACAGGAGATTTTTCCGCTTCCGCCGCTTTCATCACTGCCAGAGTGGTTTCATAATTTCCAACGTTAAATGCCCCGATGCCGCGTTTTTCTTTCCGCGCAAGGGGGAGAATTTCATTCATTGTGACCAGTGCCATGATATCTCCTTAAATCCCGGCAAGCAGTTCTTCAACCGTTTTGACATTCAATGAAGTATATTTTTTCAACTGAACTTTCGTGTAAGGAGAGGCAACTGCGATCACATCGCTTTCCGGATGATCCGCACGGGCTTCAATGTATTTGGCAAGTTTCTCAATCAGTTCCGGTTCGATCTTGTCAAGAACCACAGCACCTTCTGCACAGCTGTAGGATTCTTCATCGTTTGTGCCGAAGGGTTTGAGATTTGCGCCGTTGGCTTTCAGAACCGCTTTCGGGAATGTATAATCATTGTTGTAATTCCGCAGAAAATCGCTTTCCAGATAATAGATATCACCAAGATTCTTTCCGGTGACACCGGCAAGATATTCCGTTGTGTGCATGACTTTTGCGGGAACAGCAATCCCCAGTTCCGGACAGGTGTTCACCAGCATGTCATAAATCGCAGGATTGCTGACAACGATCGTTTCCGCTTTGGTATCAGCCAGCACCTTGACGAATTTTTCTGCAACGTTTTTTGCCGCAGCACGGAATCCGAGGACATACAAACCTTTGCCGCAGCAGCCGTCTTTAACTGTCTGATAACCGCTTGCAAGTTTTGCAAAGGCATCGGCAGAACCGGCTTCGATGGAATATTTATCAGCAACGTAAGCAACTTTTCCTTCTCCGGAAACAGTCCATTCCGGCTTTCCTTCCAGATTGGCAGCGATCGCTTTGATCGCTTCGGGAGCCGCATCTTTTTCCACAATATCAGCACGGTATGCAAGAGTCAGTCCCACTTCGTCAAAATGATGCACACAATTTCTGCGGCAGGCTCCGCTCAAATCGGAACGGTACATGGTACGGATCAGATCTTCGTTGGTAAGTGTTTCCGGGCGCAGGGTTGCACCGTAGATCATGGAAGCACGGACACGGGGGGTATCCGCTTCGGTGAATGTCACGTTTCCGATTCCGGAAAGATGACGGCACATGAAACAGAAACGGCAATATTTGATGACATCAGAAAAATTATCAATATTCATGGTTCAATACTCCTTTCAAAGTCCCATTTTTCCGGGGTTCATGATATTGTTGGGGTCCATCTGCTTTTTGATTCCTTCCAGAACAGGCATAGCAGGACCATAGAGATATTTCATGAAACGACCGAGTTTCAAACCGACGCCGTGGTGTTCGTTGATCACGCCGCCATTGTCGATGGCAGCCTTGATCGCCATATCCCAGACACGGTTGTAAAGGGCGACTGCTTCCCGGGGATCTTTGGGAACAGCATCTTCTTCAAAAATGAACCGGGCGTAAAGCATGCAG
This sequence comes from Lentisphaeria bacterium, assembly GCA_017503375.1. Classification (GTDB taxonomy): domain Bacteria; phylum Verrucomicrobiota; class Lentisphaeria; order Victivallales; family UBA1829; genus SIG79. Next base: position 6,770 of record JAFVTF010000070.1, read on the forward strand.
CCCCATTCATACCAGTGGGAGAAGTGCCCGATAAAACGTGCCTGCGGAAAGTTTTCATTCACCACCTTTTTCATGGCGTGATAGACCTTTTCAATATTGGCAAAGGTTGCCACGGTGTCCAGTGTTCCATACGCCTGCGGAACGTGGAAAATATACGGCGGGTAGAAGAATTTATATTTGTTTTCCCACCAGAGATCGCCGCCCTTGCTGCCGAGATCCTGTCCGTGATATTTGTTTTCCATGATCTCACGGGCATAACGCATCTGGCAATCCACAATATCAGAATATCCATCGAATCCGAACACAAGGTAGGCACCCTGATCCAGATCCATGCCGAATACTTTGCGGACGTGTGTCTTGGTTTCGGTTTCATCATAAAGACGGATCGCGCAAGGCTGCAGACGGCTCCGCATCAGTTCAGCTCCGGCACTCATGGCTGTGTGGAAATCTTTGAAGATATAAGCACGGAATTCTCTCTTTTCCGGCTGGGGATGAACTTTCAAAGTCACTTCTGTGATGATTCCCAGTGTTCCTTCACTTCCTACATAAAGCATGGTCAGATCGGGTCCGGATGCATGACGGGGAACAGGAAGGGTCCGGATGATTTCACCGGTGGGAGTGACCACTTCCAGAGACATGACCATATCTTCGATTTTGCCGTATTTGGTTGAAAGCACCCCGGTTCCGCGATGGGCAAGGAATCCGCCGATGGTCGCACAGGAAATAGATGCCGGAAGGTGCATAGTGGAATAGCCTTCCTTGTTGCAGTTCCATTCCAGATGCTGGGCAATGATCCCGGTCTGACAGGTCACAGTCATGGATTCTTTATCAACACCGTAATATTTATTCATACGTTTCATATCCATGATGATCCCGCCGAAGACCGGCAGTGCGCCGCCCTGGGATCCGGAACCGCCGCCCCAGGGAACCACAGGGATCCGGTACTGATTGGCGATTTTCATGATCTTGGCAACTTCTTCCGTACAGCCCGGATGACAGATAAAATCAGCTTTCGGGGTTTCCATTCCGCGATCATGCCACATTTCCGGGATCCAGTAGTAATCCACAGAGTGACCAAAGCGGTCGGCATCGCGCACGCCGACAAATTCTTTTCCGAGTACATCAATCAATTCTGTATGAATCATCTCATACATGTAACTGTTTCGTTCAGGCAACATATTTTTCTCCATAGTTTTGGTTATTTTGCTGAATAAACCGGTGCAAGAGCATCATGAACTGCACGGTATTTTTTGAATCCGTCCCGGTAAAATTCTGTCAGAGAAGACTCCGGCAGGAGCTCACGATCCACATTCAAACATGCTTTGACCGCCGCACGGCTGTCTGCGAATACTCCCGCGCCGGTTCCCGCAAGAAGCGCAGAACCGAATGAAGCATCCCCCGGGACAGGGATCTGAACAGGCACACCGAATACATTGCAGATGATCTCACTCCAGAGTTTTCCTCTGGCTCCGCCGCCAATCAGAAAAATCCGTTTCACAGGCAATCCCATCTCTTCGATGGTTCCGTAACAATCCCGCAAAGAATAGGCAACACCTTCAAAGAGGGCACGGATAAAATCCCCTTTCGTGGAACTGATGGAAACGCCCGTGAAACTTGCCCGCAGATTTGCATCCCAATAAGGCGAACGTTCCCCCTGTAAATACGGATGGAACATTACACCGTTTGCCCCCGGAACAGATTGTTCCGCAAGACGGTCCATGAGATCAAAGGCTTTGGTTCCAAGCACTTGAGCTTCTTTCACTTCTTCCTGACACAAGGTATCCCGCATCCACCTTTGACAGAGTGCTGCCGCATTGGTGGCGGAAACGGTGTACCACATGCCTTCGATCACATGTGAATAAGTAAGAGTCGTTGCAAACGGGTGCGGTTCCGCCGTCATGACATTCACATTTCCGGCAGTTGCAAGTTTCACAATGCAGTCGCCCGGTTCAATGGCTCCTGCGCCGTAATCTTCCACGGCAGAATCAGAAGTTCCGCAGATCACAAGAGTCCCCTCCGGCAATCCGGTTTCCGCAGCAGCTTTCGCGGTCACTTTTCCGGCAGGATCAACGGGTTTGATCAACTCCGGAAGCTGATCCGGCCGGACACCTGCCAATGACGCAAGCTCTTCTGACCAGTTCATGCGCTGCATATCGAAAAAGAGCGTTCCCTGGGCTTCGATATAATCGGTCGCAGCCACTCCGGTCACGAGAAAACGGACGTAATCCTTAACAAACAGGATCTTTGCCGTCTTCCGCAGGATTTCCGGTTCATGCTTCGTAAGCCAGCGGAGCTGGGGCAATGTCCAGGTGGGGGTTGCCTGCTGATACGCTGTCTGAAAAATCTTTTCCCCGTAATTTTCCCGGAGATATTTACACTCTTCCACGCTGCGCTGATCTGTCCACATAATGGTCTTCCGCACAGGATTCATCTGCGAATCCAACAGGACTGCATTGTGTGTGGAACCATCGAAACTGATGGAAAGCACCCGGTTCAGGTCAACGCCGTTCTGCCGGAGTTTCTGCAACGCGCGGCACATGGCGGAATACCAATCTTCCGGATTCTGCTCCGACCAGCCGGGATGGGCGTGTTCTGTGGGATATTCTTCGGAGGCTTCCCCGGCAAAATGACCGCAGACATCAATCGCGGTCACTTTACAGCCGCCGGTTCCGAAGTCGATCCCGAGCAAAAGATCTTTCATTATTTAATCCCCGCATGAACCGGATCTTTGGAGGAGACAAGACCGCGTCCGGAATCACCTGCCATTGTCCAGAGATAGTACATCTGATAGCCGGGTGCACCGCACAGCGGATGGTAACCTTCTGCAATGGCAACGGTATCATTATGTTTCACAGTATAGGTTTCATCAATGGAACCGTCGGTTTTATAGACTTTCTGGATCCCGAATCCGACCCGGGGATCAAAACGGTAGAAATAGGTTTCTTCCATATCCAGTTCTTCCGGCGGATTATTCACATCGTGTTTATGCGGGGGATAACCGGACCAGTTTCCGGAAGGAATCATGCCTTCGCCGATATAGAAGTGTTCCGAATCAAATTTTTCATCCAGAATGATCTCGGAAGTACGGAAGAAGTTTCTTGCTCCGATTTCGATATGCCGGGTATCTTCCGGACGGATCAGGGTGGGTTTTGCAGTATCGCGGGTTGCCGGAGAACCGTTGAATGCAAGTTCCGCATCGGAAAGAGCTTCAATGGTATAAGCGGTATGCCTGGGCATGTAAAGACAATGAGGCTTACCGGTGAAAGGACTCTCTCTGCCGTCCGTGACGGTGAATTCCCAGCCATCGCCGGAGGCTTTAAAGTTTCCGCCCATGAGAACGAGTGCAACTTCCATTTCTCCGGTGGTATCGCTGTAAGAAGTCCCCTTTGCCAGCTTGATCAAACCGAACTTTGTGAGCTGCATATTGTATTCGCCCACATCGAAAATTTTGTTATAGCCCTGAACGGGATCCAGATGGATCAAAAGATTTTTGTCATTCATGGTCAGTACCCTTTTTCAATTATTTTTTAAGAATTCATCCACTTCTTTTCTGTTCGGGATTCCGGCTCGTCCGCCGAGTTTCAGACACTTAATCGCTGAAACTGCCGAGGCAAAACGGGCACATTCCATCAAATCCTGCGTTTCCAGATAACGGACTCCGAATGCTGCATGGAACACATCTCCCGCTCCGGTGGTATCAACCGGCTTGATCTTAAACGCCGGACAATGCAGGATCTTGCCGTTATCCAGCAAAAGAGAACCATGTTCTCCCATTGTCAAACCTGTGACCGGAGCCCCGATCTCACCCAGTTTCAGCAATGCTTTTTCCAGATCTTCTTCGCCGGAATATTGCCGGGCAAAAAGTTCCGAGGTAATGAGAATCGTCACATAAGGCAGCAGTTCAGTAACACCATCGCGCAACGTTCCGGCATCGAAATTCACGATCACATTATGTTTTTCGGCTTCTTTCACTGCAGCCAGAGCCGCTTTGGGATTGTGTCCATCGATATGCAGGATCTTTGCATTGCGGATCAACTCAAAATCGACTTCATCCGCCTGCAGTTCTTTCAATGTTCCGCGGGTCCAGGCAACACTCCGTTTTCCAGTAGGCTGTTCGATCCAGCAATAACCGACAGCAGATTCAGCCCCTTCCCGGATCCTGATCCCGTCTGTAGACACGTTTTCCGATTCAAAATCACGGATGATCCGCTTCCCGGGTTCATCATCGCCAACAATTCCGATAAAAGAGGCATTTACTCCCAGCCGGGCAGCAGCGACCGCAGCAGTTGCCGCAGGACCTCCGCCCTGAACCAGATGTTCCAGCATTTGAAGTTTATTGTCTATTGGTATTTCCGGCAAAACTGCCAGATAATCATTGCTGCAGAACCCCAATCCGACAAAATCTACTTTCTTCATCATCTTTACTCCATTCTGTAACTTGAGGCTAATATATCTGCAGTTTCATACAAAATCAAGGTTGGATAATGAGAATATATGATAAATAAATGATAAAATATGAGAAAATATCATTTTTCTCATATTTCATCAAAATCAGGACTTGTTTTTTGCAATAACATGTGTTAGATTACCGGGAGAACATCACCGGAAAGGTCTTCCAATGAAAAAGATAAGAACATACGCCATCGTTGATTATCTGAAAGAGAAAAAATACTGTACCATTGAAGAATTGACGGAACATTTTCAGGTTTCCACCGCCACGATGTACCGGGATATTGCGGAACTGGCGGCAAGAGATGTTGTCCGTAAAGTTCATGGAGGCATTGCATTTCAGGATCGGCAGTCAGACCGGAGAATTCCTCTAAGCCATCCGTTTCAGGAACGGATCAACTGGAATTGTAAAAGGAAACAGATCATTGCAGAAGAGGCAATGAAGCGCATTTGCGAAAATGATATTCTTTTTCTGGATTCTTCAACCACAGTTTATTATCTGGCAAAACTTCTGGAAACCTCCAATTTTTCCAGTCTCACGATCGTTACTAACTCCGTAATGATCATTCAGAATTTTTATAAATATCCGTCGCATTATGTCCGGATCGGACTGGGAGGCAGTTTTGATGTGCAGCTGAACGCATTTCTCGGACAGGCTACCTTGAGGGAACTGGAATATCTGGAAATTTCCAAAGCATTTATCTCAGCCTTCGGAATTGACGATGACAAAGTGACCACAAATCATGAATATCATGCCGGATTGCTGATGAAAGTATTGGAAATTGCCAGGCAGAAATATTTATTGCTGGACAAAAGCAAGCTCAACCGGAGCGGTCTTTTCAAGATAAGCCCCGGAAGAGCTTTTGATGAAATCGTAACGGATTGAAACCGTACAATCTCCAGAGATTATTTTTTCAGTTTATTCAAAACGTGCTGAACGACAGAAACCTGTTCTTCAGAAGCATTGAAATTATTTTCCAATTCTTCCACGGCTTCATAGATCATGATACAGCCTGTCTTGTAATCCACGCCGCCGATTTCACAGATCAAACGGATTCCGCGGTCCATCAGTTTCTTGTTGGAAACATTCACCCAGCTCATCCAGTTGCTTGTGATTCTTCCGAGAACCGCCATAACTCCGGTGGAAACTGTATTGAGGACCAGTTTCACTGCCATGTGTCCCATCAGGTGCAAGGGAGATTCTTTGATATTGCAGGGAATGGAGAAATCAGCTTCAGCAGCACCGCCGACAGCCAGATATTTCCGGCAGGCAAAAGGAGCCTGAACATTTGCAAAACCATCTTTCAAATCAGCCGGACAGGGCATGTTTCCAACAGTGATCAGAACAGCAGCGTCGTTTCCGGTGACGGTACGGTCTTCCGGATGTTCACAGCCGACTTCAAATTTCAGCAGTTCGGTGCTGCGGATCTTCGGAGGATTGCTGCAAATACTTTCAGGAATATTCATGTCTCTGTAATCTTTGATTTCCCATTCCAGACAGCGGAGTTTGCGGTTCATGCCGCGCATCCAGGTTTCTTCTGTGGTGAAAAGCGGATTCTTCACAAAAGCCCACGGACGCGGTGAGATATTGTCATCGTTCTTGCGGAACGGAGGCAGCATGAATGTGGGAGAACGTTCTGTTGTATCGGTAAAGATATCCAGCAGATAGTCGTTTGCAAAGTAGGTAATCAAACCTTTTTTCCGGTAAATATCAGCTTCAAAAGCGATATAATCAGCGATTCCTTTAACGGCTTCAGCGCTTTCCAGCTGAGCGAGCAAAGCACCGAATTCAGATGCATAATCGGTCTGCGGTTTTCCGGTCAAACGGCACATAATGGATTCCAGAGCACCGCCTGCAACGAGCTGTTCGGAAGTAGTTGCCTGCATACGGGTGGACCCTGCAAGAGCCATGGGACCGCAATGGAGATCCAGCACGCAGACTCTGGGATCACGGATGGCTTTGCGGGAACGTTCCAGATGCTCAGCCAGAAGATCAGCGGGGTTGTTGAACATCAGAAAGACTTTGGAACCGCGGTCGAGAGCCTCAAAAACAGAACCGAGAACAGAAGAAGTTTCTCCGCCTTCAGTAATGGCAACCAGCATGTCGTTTTCTCCCATGCCCATTTCCTGAACCTGACGGCGTCCAAATACCTGGTAATCTTCAAAGAATTCCACGGATTTGACGAGAGCATAATCGCCGCCGGTCATAATGCTGAACACCTGATTTGCATAAGGGGCAGCAGCGGAATCTTTGGCACAGCAATCACGCCACATACATTCCAGAAGAATACTCAAACGTCCGGTTGCACCGCAGCCGGAAAACACAACTTTTCCGCCGTTGCGGATCACAGATTCTCCGGCATCAACCAGCTTTTTGAATTCTGCAGAAGCAAAAATCCGCTTTGCCATTTCCAGAACGTTGCGGTCAACTTCCTGAAGATTCCGCACACCGGCTTCGCAGGAAGATGCAAATTTCTGATCCATCCCGCGAGTAATGGGGCTGGACTGTTCCGTAGGAAGAAATCCCAGATGAAACTGTTTTTCGTTTTCCATGAAATCCATGGCGGCTTGAAGAGCTTTTTCACTCATGATCATGTTCCTTTATGTTTGTTCAATACGCCTGACAGACAGGCGCAGTAAGTTTTTTTCTTATTTCTTCTGCAGCTTCGGCCGAAAGTTCAAATGCCTTGTCAGAAAACTCCTGCGGCACGCCGAAGCCAAATGCCGCGACAGGATATCCCGGAATCCGGATCCAATGCCCGATCACACAAAGAGAATCCTGTTCAAACCGCACATAACCATCATCTCTGATCTTCCGGAGGAGCTCTCCCGGATATGGCTTGATCCCGCAGTTTTTGCAAACTTTCTTCGATTCTGATTCCTCAAGAGCTGCAAGCAGCAAACGCCCCGTGGCAGTGTCCCAGTGATCCGAAAAACGGAATATTTCCCAGGGAGCGGCCGGATAGCCCGGAAGATGATAAGCCAGCATGATCCGCTCATTTTCATGCAGCACGGAAATATTGACCTGACATCTCAACGCTTCTGAAAGTTTCTTTACAGGAAGTTCTGCGGCATCTGCAATCCGCTTATACAAATTTTGCCGTGTGTTCAGGGACGCAACCATCGGTCCCGCAACATATCCGGATTTCCGGGAAACTTTCTGCAGATATCCGCGCTTGACCAGTTCCCCCATGATCCGGGTACAGGTGGCAAGATTGACTTGCAAAGCATCCGCCGCTTCGCTCGGTGTTACATTTTCTCCATTCCGCAATATCACATATTCCAGAATATCAAATGTTTTATGCAGTGATTTCATATTATAAAATTAAAACTCCCTGTTTTGAAATTACTATATCACAAAAAAAGGAAAATTCAAGAAAAATTTCCCGCAGAGATACAAAAAAAAGAGGCTGTCGTAAAAAACAGCCCCTTCAGGAATTTTGTTTGAAATCAGCTCTTAAAAATGGAACACGGGTTCCGCTTTTCCGCTTTCCAAAGATTTCAATGCGGCCTCCATCATTGCCATGACTTCAACGGAATCTTCCCAGGAAACAGGCTGTTCTCCGTTGAGGAACTTCACAAATTCTTTCATCAGCATATAATAGAACGGAACACGTCCGGTAACAGAAACTGTAAATGCCTGATTTTCTTTTGTGCGCCCCATTGCTCCATAAGAGAAAGCAGGATTCAGGTCAACAATACCGTATCTGCCATCCTTATACTGTACACGGAAAAGATAGCAGTTTTCAGCGGTTTTGATTCCGGAAACAGTTTCAGCCCCCTGTCCCATCAGACGCTGAAGCATTTCAAAGGTGTGGCAGCCGTACCAGACAACAGCCGGTCCTTTCGGAGGAATTCCGGCAGGTCCCCACGTCATACCTTTTTCAACGGGGATGCCTTTTTCCATACATTCTGCGAAGTCGATATCGAAGCGCAGGCTGGATGCGGTGAAGAAACGGACATTGTACTTCTTTGCAAGTTCAATGATCTTGCACATATTTTCCACGGTATCGGCGAAAGGTTTATCCAAAAAGATCGGTTTGCCAAGGGGGGCACATTTTTCAAAATATTCCAGATGCAGCGCAGGATCATTGATCTCAATCATGATGGCATCGCAATCTGCCACAGATTCTTCAAAGTTTTCCGTAACTTTCACGCCGATGCTTTCCAGATATTCCTGACGTTTATCCAGACCTTCTTTGTTCTGGAATGCTGTTTCAAAACGGAGACAGCTGACCACGCGCAGACCGGAAATTTTCTGTTCTTCGGGAGTGGTGGGGTCCTGCATCAATTTCGGAAATGCAGTTGCGTGGCTTGTATCAAGACCGACGATGGCAATTTTGATTTCTTCTGACATGATTGATTCCTTTCTTAAATCTTTTTCCGGAATTCAGTTGGTGATTGTTTCATGACTTTTGTGAATTGACGTGAGAAATAAAACTCTCCGCCGAATCCGCTGGCAAAAGCGATCTCTTTCACCAGCATATCTGTGGTTTCCAGAAGATGCACAGCATACCGGATCCGCTGTTCCAACAGATAGCGGTTTGGGCTGAATCCGGTTTCCCGGCGGAACAGTCTGCGGAAATGAACTTCGGAAAGCCCATGCCGCTCAGCCTCTTCTGCAACATTCCATCCCTGTTCCGGATGTTCAGCGATCTTTTGGGCGAAGTCGCTGATAATCTTGTGATTGAACGATCCCGCCTGACGGGGTGCCGGCTGATTCATGGAAAACAGCAACGCTTTTTCCAGTAAAAGAACAGCTTCCCCGTAAGAAGTCCGGGAACATTTCTGAAGCTGACGGACTATCGCCGTCATCACTTCCATAAACTCTTTTTCTTCCGTGATACGGATCATCTTACCTATTTCCGGCATAAGCCCGCCGGAAATGTAACGGTTCACCCGTTCTCCGCGGAAACAGACATAAATATGCTCCCTGCCCCCCCCGTTCGGGGTATAATAGGTGATCTTTTTTTCCGGTCCTGTCAAAAACAGAACCGGACCTTCAGCGAGCCAGGGAGCTTCGCCTTCAGATTTCACATAGATCTCTCCGCCCCGGATGTACTGAAGACCGTAATATTCAAACAAACGGTCCCGCGTTATTCCGGTGGCATTTTTACTGCTTCCGAAACAGACAAATTCGAGGTCGGAGAAATAATCCATGGATCAGAATGTTCCCTTGGGAACCTTGACTGTCTTCTTCAGAGGATTCTGCTTGTGACATTCTTCGATGATGGCGATCTGACGGCGGACCTGTTCCAGCTGAACGACCAGAGGAGCTCCGGTGGTCAATGCATCATAAATGTTGCAGTAGTATCTGGTTCCCCAATCGTCAAAGGAGTTGGCGAAGTCGGGAAGTTCCATCTTTTCAGAATAGAAGTTCAGTTTTTCGGAGCAATAGACAGGGAGGCGTCCATCGGTTTCCATGGTAGCGATCCGGACTTCACGGGATGGAGCTTCTTCCGGATGATAGTATTTCCATTCAACGGTATTGCCGTCAGCAACCAGAGAACCGTTGGAACCGAAAACCTGATACATCTTCTGGGGGAACATACATTCTTTGGTGACTTCCAGGTCAATGACCGGATGACCTTTTCCTTCAAAGACCAGTTTGACAAAGTCTTCAGCATCACCGAAATTGTTGTAGTTGGCAAGTTTGGAGAAAATGCGGTCCGGCATGGTAGCACCGAACATATCCCAGAGACCGATCATCTGGTCAAGCGGATGGGGGGCGGTATTCATGAGTTCCCCGGCATTTAAGCCCTGAATGGTCTGCCAGTCCCAGCGTCTGCCGAATGAGTTGTAGGAAACTTTCACCATTGCAATTTCGCCCAGGACACCGGAACGGATCACATCACAAATCTTCTGATAAAGCGGACGGAAACGTGCCTGCTGGAAAACCGCAAAGAACTTCTTTGTATCTTTCTGAACCTTGAAAAGACGGTCAACTTCGCTGACTTTGCTTGCAAGGGGTTTTTCACTGATCACATTGTAGCCGGCTTTCATGGCTTCAATGGAAATATCCACATGAAGATGGCTGCGGCTTGCATTGACGACCAATTCAACATTCTTGTCTTTCAGCAATTTCTTGTAGTCATCATAATGTTTGCACTTGGGATTGGCTCCGGGATTGGTATTGACTCTGCGTTCCTCAATGGGGTCTGCAACTGCCACCACATCAAACCGTTCCTGCAATGCGGGACAGCATTCCAGAAGGTGACGGTGAATATTCCGTCCGCTGCGTCCCTGACCGATGATACCGACTTTAATCCGTTTCATGTTCTTTTCTCCTTGGTTTATAAGGGTTATTGATTCTATCTTAAATTATCACACAAATATCAAATTGCAAGTATATTTCACAAAAAAAGAATATCCTTTTTGATCATTTATCAACAAAAAAATCTCTTCTGATAAAAATCATCAATAAAATCGTGCCTGATAACAGAAACAGCTGTTCAGCAAAAAAAAACTCCGCATATCACTGTTTTCTGTACATGCGGAGCTCTTCTGTCAGGAAATGATTATTTCCGGTCAATTGTCAAGCGTTGATCTTCAATCATCAAAGTAATTTTTCCTGTGACAGGATGGAAGAAGCCTTCTTCATCGGCAAATTCCAGAAATTCTGCCGGATAAGTGAAAGTAACATCCTTTGTTTCTCCCGGTTCCAGAGCAATACGCACAGAACCGGCAAACTGTTTCAACGGTTCCCAATCAGCTCCATCTTCATGCTTGAAGTAGAAAAGAACAACCGTTTCTCCGGCTCGATCACCACTGTTTTTCACCTTGATCTGACATGGGATTCCCTCAGCAGAAGAATTTTCTGCGGGAGCTGTCAGCTCAGAATATTCAAACGTCGTGTAACTCAAACCGTAACCGAACGGGAACAGAATATTTTTATCTGTATAACGGTAAGTTCTTCCCCGCATGGAATAATCGGTAAAATCCGGCAGACAGTCAGTTGATTTGTAGAATGTCAGCGGCAAACGACCGGATGGATTGACTTTTCCTGTGAGGATATCTGCTGCAACTCTTCCGCCTTCGGGACCGGGATAGAATACTTGAATCACGGCATTCATCCGCTCTGCCGGCATCGCCATGGCACTTCCGGAACAGCTCAGAAGAATCATGGGTTTTCCGGTGGCATACAGTTTTTCCAACAGAACTTTCTGCTGATCGGAATATTCCAAACGGAGCTTATCGCCCTGAGCCTCTGCAAATTTTGAGCCTGCCTCACCTTCAAATTCCGGTGTCAGACCCATACAGAGAACGATCAAATCGGAATTTTCTGCGGAAGAAACTGCTTCTGCCAAACGGTCATTGGGCAATGCAGCAACTTCAGTGCGGTCTCCGATGATTTCACTGCCGAGAGCGTAAATAATCTTGTCTTCTCCGAATGTATCCTGCAAACCTTGCAGAAGTGTAACATAACGGCTGGCGGTTCCTGCATAATTTCCACGCAGGACCTCAATATCTGTTGCAGTTGGTCCGATTACAGCAACCCGATTGAGTTTTTCCGGATTCAGGGGGAGAATTCCATCATTTTTCAGCAGAACCATACTGCGCTCACTGATTTTTCTGGAAATTTCCCGGAATTCCCGGCATTCCAGACGGGTGTAATCCGGAAGTTCATGGGAATCAAACATGCCGAGCTGGAATTTCAAAATCAGCTGATTCCGGACTGCACGATCAATATCTTCCTCTTTGAGCAAGCCGCGGTCATATGCTTCCCGGAAATGTTCATGAGCCTGATCATCGACTTCACAGCAGACATCAACCCCGGCGGAAATTTCCATTGCCAATGCTTCGGGAATATCCTTGCACCGTTTATGTGCCGCAACAAGAAATGCTGCTGTACCGACATCTGTCACTGTAACGCCGTCAAAGCCCCATTCATCACGCAGCATGTCCTGAATGATTTCTTTATTGGCAGACATCGGAGTTCCATTGATTGCGTTATAGGCAGTCATAAAACTTTTGGAACGGCTGTGTTTCAGACAATATTTGAATGCATAAAGATATGTTTGAGCCAAATCCTGTCTGGAGACTTTGGAATCAAATCCGCCGCGAACGCCTTCAGGACCGGAATGAGCGGCAAAATGTTTCAGAGTGGTACTGCATTTCAAATGTTCCGGATCTTCTCCTTCCACTCCCTGAACAAAGGCTGTTCCCATAAGAGAAGTCAAAACCGGACATTCCCCGTAGGTTTCATGACCGCGTCCCCAGCGGGGATCTCGGAAGATATTGATATTCGGGGAATACATTGTCAATCCGGCATAGATACCGTGTTCGCCATGTGCTGCGGCGTATCGGTGTTTAATCCAGGCTTCTTCCTGAATCACTTTCCCCATCTGGCGGGCATAATCCGGAGTGAAGGTGGCTGCAACAGCAATAGCCTGCGGGAACATGGTTGCTTTCCCGTTCCGTGCCACACCGTGAAGAGCTTCATTCCACCAGTGATAGGTGGGAATATTGAGACGCGGAATCGCCTCATTCACCATATTCAGCTGTCCGAGTTTTTCGTCGAGGGTGAGAAGCGAAAGAAGATTTTCTGCGCGTTCTCTGGCTGTCTTTGTGCTGTCCTGATAAATATTCATGTGTAAAATCTCCGGATGTTGTTGATGTTACTGTTAATATACACGCTCTTATCATTTTTTCCAATGAAAAAATCCCCTGTCGGCTTTACTTTATCTTATAAATCCCGTTTGAGGAGTAATTAAAAAGAATCATCCACGGAAACAATGCATTCGGATTATGGTTAAGCAAACCGATCTGCAATCCGTTTTCGGCATAATTATAAATCCCGATCTGAAGATAATTTCCGGTTTCGCCAAAGGGAAGAATATGATTCACAATGCCGATTTGAACTCCGTGATTTTCCATAGCAAGATTCACCGGACTGATGGATAAACCATAATGAATCCCGCAAGCTGAATAGAGAGCTGTCACAGCCGCACCGTAATGATATCCGGAAATTTGAGATAATCCGCCTGTCAATCCGCAGCAAACCTCATTGCCGTAATATAGAGAACAGATCAGGCGGAATCCATAATTTTTCGTGTTGAACCCAACAAGATTGAATGGATAAACGGAAAGATTGAATGGGGTCCATTCCGGTTTTGTCAGAGAGACTCCCATCGGACCGTAAATATCATAAACCATATCAGCATTCCAATCCGCAGAACAGATGGATACTGAAATAAAAAAAATCAGAAATAAAATTTTCTTCATAATACAAAATTTCCGGAAACATTATCTGCTGTTACTATAGCATTATTAAATGCACTTTTCCAATTGAATTGTCTTTCTGCTGCGGATTTTTATTAAAATTTTTTCAGAAGCATTCTTTCTCCGGGAGAACCGGGACAATATGGATTAATATAATACTTGACTTTTCTATATTTTCAGGGTATATTAATATGATATTTTTATCCAACAATAAATTCCGGAGGTTTTGCTATGCAAAAAAAAATTTTGAATGTTCTTTTGATTGTGTGCTGTATGTTTGCACAATTCCTCATCGTCGGATGTTCTGATAATTCACCCAAAAAGGAAGAAGCGGATTTAGATAAACCAATTCTTGAAACAAAAGAAACAGCTCTGAAATCCATCACGTATGCAGTTATCAATGACCGGCCGGAATTATTCTGGAATTGTCTTGCAGAAAATACCCGGACCATTCTCCTCAATGCAGCACAGCAAATCGGAAAGCCTGCGGATATCGTCCAAAAAGAGTTTTTTTATGGGTTCAAAAAAGATTTTCAGAAACTTATGATGAAACATGAAAACAATCCGAATAAGGTTGTCGAAGCATTATCAGAAGGAGATTTCTTTCCCATGGAAGAAATTGAAGGGAAATGGTATCTTCTTCTGGATGAAGTTATTGCACGGAAAGCTGATATATCAAAACTTCAGGGAAATAAAGAAAGATATTCAGACAAACAAGTATTGGCAAATGATTTTATCAACGGAATCATCGGAGGAAATTACAATCTGGTATGGAATTGTCTTTCCGCAAAAATGCAGGCAGATATAAAAAACAGGAAAGACTATGAAGAATGCAATGATGATGAAGTCAAAATGAAATTTGTCAAAGAGATGAAACCTGCCATTGACAAAGAACTTGAAAAACATAACTATGATGCTGAAAAAATGATTTCTGAGTTTGCGAAAAGAAGCTCTTTCATAAAAACAGGAAATCGCTGGTTTTATCAGGAATAAAACAGACAGGGAGCAAAAGTATCGGGGCTGTTGCGAAACTTAATTTGCAGCAGCCCTCTTTTTTACGGATTATATGTAAGGATTCCGGATTGGATTACTCCAGGCGTAATTACCATTGGCATCACGGAGCTGAATTCTGAAAAGACCGCGTGGACAATCTTTCAAGTCAGCTTTGATAGAGGATACTTCGCTTGCAGTTCCGGGGCCATCCGGATTTTCAATGGAAAACATTGCGCCGGTAGAATTACGTCCTACCAGAACCGCTGCTGCACAAGGGGTGAACTCAGCTTCCAAAATACCGTCATGAACAGCAATCTTTGAAAATTCCGGACCCTGTGAGGAATAGAAATATCCCTGCTTCAAAGCCTTAATGATATCTTCCTGAGATCTGCTTTCTGCACAAATCATGGTCCATCCACAACAAAAATCACGGCGGCTGTGAATATCGTCCACTGCAATTGCGGTATACTCTTTTCCTGCATTCAGGCAATCATCCCAGCAATACATATTAAATTCTTTTCCGATATATCTGGTTGAAGTATTGTAAACTTCAATTCCGAGAATATTGTTAAGTGTCATAACATCACCGGAAGTTAAGCCGCACCAGTAGGGATGAGCACAGAAAACTGCGGCACCTGAGGCATTTGCAAGATCGACAGCCTCCTGTCCGGTTGCCGGATAATTATGCGGAAAATCTTCCGGTACGCCGACAGCCAGAATATGCCAGGTAATATTGCGCGGGCCGACCGGATGAAGTTCAATTCCGGAAATCAGAACCATTCCTTTTCCATCGTAAGATGAAACAGGGTTGGTCTTACGGTGATCTGTAAAGGCCAGCACATCATATCCTGCACCTTGATACATTTCTATTATTTCCTCAGGAGAAAATTTTCCATCGGAGTTTGTTGTATGGGTATGCAGATTTGCTTTCAGAACGATTCTTTCTTCCGCAGCCATACCCGGTTTCTGATAAACGATCTTTTTCATATTCTCTCCTTATTTTAACAGAGTTACAACGATATCGTCAATGTAAACATCCATTTTTGATCCACTGATAACAAAAGTGCAGTGATCAATGCCTGGGACCCACAGTCCGATTTCGATTTCCCGGGTAAGTGTCTGCCAGTTTGCTTTAGCCATTGTTGTGATGGGGGCACGGGAAGTGAAATGTTTGGAACGTCCGGTCTTGGAGTCTTTTAGATTTTTTGCCGTCAGCAGAGTTCATCGAAGTACAGCGTCAGCACAGAATCTCCGGTACAAATCGTGTTGTATGCGGTATCTGCTCCGGTTTGCTCTGACATAGGACCTTTCCGGTTTGTGTGAACCAGAAAATGCGGAACACAGGAGGATGAGACATCCAGCCGGATCTGCTCTCCTTTTCTGACCTCACAGCAGTGTTCTGTAAAATCAAAATGAAGCACTGCAGTTTTCCCCGGCTGATAATCCGGATTTGTCCGGCAGAGTGAATCAATATCATCCCGTAAAGTCAAAGTTCCATCTTCCCGGACGATGCTCAAGCGGACATAAAAGCAAGTGTCGGGAGCGGTAGATTTTACATGCAGATCCAAAGAACTTTTTCCTTTCAGCAGAGAATCTTTTTCAAAAGGGGCTGACAGGAAAGAGATGATATCATATCTGGAATTCGGCGGATCCTGATACTGCATTCCACCGAAAGTATAGCAGCCGCTGCCTTTGAATCCCGCCGGTGCATAAGGATTGTAAAGATAAGTGATTTCTCCTTTTTCTCCTTGGGATGCGGCAAGTTTTCCTGTCTGATCAGGATAAAATCTGACAGTTTTTGAACCTTTTGACAAAAATTTTTCATGCTGCCATGGACCGTTGAACATGGGATAATAAACGATCTCTCCGCGTTTGATAAATTCCAATGGAGTTCCGGTCCGGAAATGATCGAACCAGAGATAAACGTAATCGGGGCAGACTTCAGAGATTTTCGCATTCGGGAAAACAGGCATTCCCTCCCGGTCATATCCACTCCAGCCGTGATCGTATGGGGAAACGATCATTGCACAATCTTTTCTGCGGGCCTCAGGGAGAGTATTCCAGATATCAAAGATGCCGTCTGTATAAATATCATAGAACCCCGTTGTCAGCAGAACAGGGACATTGCTTTCGTGGATGGCTCCGGAGTAATCTGAGCCGCCTTCAATAGACTTCCAGAACGGGTCTGCCGGATCGGGGTGGGAAATCTCTTCTTCCAGAAACTCTGCACGTTCCCCGTAAACTTTTTCGGTGAAACCTTTCAACGGAAGTGTACGGAATGTTTCTAATGCAAAATTCTTTTTCCGGAACTTTTTTTTCTTATACATATTGACTGCCCAGTTTCCATGCAGTCCCGGTTTGAAAAAGCCGTTGCGGTAGATAATGTTATACCGTTCGGAGTCCTGAACCATCAGACATGCGGCTTTGATATCCGGCTGATTGGTTTTCAGATAGGAAAAATGAACAGAACTCAGATAACTTGCGCCCTCAAGAAAAAGTTCTCCGTTGTAAAAATCCTGTTTCCGGATCCAGTCAAGAGTGTCAAGTCCATCATTATGTTCGTTGATGTACGGAATACAGTCGCCTTCGCTTCTTCCGGTTCCACGGCACTCCTGATAAACGATTGCATAACCATGAGTATTTTCCGTCCGGAACCGTTCCATTTCCGGTGTGACATCAGCATAGGGATTCCGTTTGATGATGGTTGGGAAATTTCCTTCCGGTCCGGGAAGTTGAACGAGAGTATAAAGTTTTACACCATCCCGCATCGGGATCATATATTCAAGAAGTATATTGTCGATTTCCGGATTCATATTCGATTTCTCCTTTTGTATCTGAGAATACTATATACTGACATTGGAATATTTTCAAGAGAGAAAATTTTTTTTTCTGAATTTGACTTCGGGATGATGATAAAAAACGCTTTGGAAATAAAGGTGGAGTCTGCTTTCAGCTGAAAATATCAATTTTCCACATCTAATATTCCGGAAAGTTTCCTTGTAATTTGCCGGAACGTGTGGTAAAATATTGGTGATATCATTTTCAACCATAAACAGGAGTATCAGAAATGATTGACAAACTGAACCTTGCGGCAAAACCCGCTATTACACCGGTTCTTGATCCCGATTTCAGCGCAGCTGTTCTCTGGGACAGAGCTTTCAAAAAAGCTGTGGAAGAATCCGGAAGATCAAAAAAACTCATCATTGCAATCGAACGCAACCCCGAAAGTGTCAGTACCTATGAAACCGTAGTGTTTGACAATGCATCCGCTGAAGAACTGGCTGCTGCAGTCCGCCATGTGGAACGTCTGGTCAAAACGCTTCTCTGGCTCAAGGGCGGTCACAAAGTTACCATCGCAGGTGACAAGGCTGTTGCTGATGAAGTTGCCAAGATTTATGCATCCGGTGCAGAACGTGACTTTGATTTCCGCATGATGGCAAAAATCTATTCTGCTCCCATGGAAGTTGTTTATGCTGATCTGGCAGATGCACCCAAAAACGTGGAACCCTCTCAGCCTCTCGGACGTCATCTTGACGGCTGCAGAATCGGTTTTGACCTTGGCGGTTCCGACCGCAAATGCGCCGCTGTGATCAACGGCGAAGTCGTCTTCACCGAAGAAGTTACCTGGGATCCCTATTTCCAAAAAGATCCGGAATATCACAAGGCTGGAATCAATGACTCTCTGAAACGCGCTGCCGCACATCTTCCCAGAGTTGATGCAATCGGCGGAAGTTCCGCAGGTGTCTATGTCCAGAACCGCGTCCGTCTTGCTTCTCTCTTCCGCGGCGTGCCCGAAGAAAACTTTGAAAGCTGCGTCCGCGATATCTTCCTGGATCTCGCAAAAGACTGGAAAGTTCCCTTTGAAGTTGTCAACGACGGTGAAGTGACCGCTCTTGCCGGTTCCATGGATATGAATGCAAACTGTGTTCTCGGTGTTTCCATGGGAACCTCCATGGCAGGCGGCTATGTGAACCGTGAAGGCAATATTACCGACTGGCTGAATGAATTGGCATTTGTTCCTGTTGACTACCGTTGCGGTGCTCCCGCTGACGAATGGTCCGGCGACCTGGGCTGCGGCGTTCAGTACTTCTCTCAGCAGGGTGTGGCACGTCTGGCAAAACAGGCAGGAATCGACTTCCCCGAAGATATGCCTCTTGCCGTCCGCTTGAAAGAAGTTCAGGCTATGTTTGACAAAGGCGATGAACGCACAAAGAAAATCTTTGAAACCATCGGTGTCTGTTTCGGATGCACCATCGCACGTTACTTCGACTTCTATGATGTTGAAAAGCTGTTGATCCTCGGCCGTGTGACCAGCGGCGGCGGCGGAGATATCATCCTTGCAGAAGCACGCCGTGTTCTGGATGAACTCTTCCCCGAACTCACAAAGAAGATCGAATTCAGCATTCCTGATGAAAAAGGACGCAGACATGGACAGGCTGTTGCAGCAGCAAGTCTTCCCATGATCTGAGCTTAAGTATCAGAAGGAAAAAAAAGCTCCGTCTCTATTGTTTGAGCCGGAGCTTTTTTATTGCCGGAAAAACGATTTCTTATTTCCCGGAATCATTCAGGAAATGAATAAATCCGCGTGTATTGAACGAGGTGGAATGAGCTCCGACGGGATAGATTTCTATAGACCGTTTTTTTGCAGGGAGACGGTTGTAAAGAACATAAATACTTGTCGGACAGCAGACAAAATCATTGAGCCCTGCGGAAAGGTAAACGTTGCACTTCATCCTGTCAACAAAGAAAACATTGTCATAATAAGGAGCTGTTTTTACTCTGCCTGGGATCGGAGTTTTTCTGCGGGCATCAAAAAGAGTCGGCCAACCGGGTTTTCGCGGAATTTCCGCAAGGGAACCGCCATGATCCATCAAAGCAGGAACAGAAACGATGCAATGAGTCACCTGAGAATCCAGTCCGGCTGCAGCCAGAGATTGAGCACCGCCCATACTGGAACCTGTCACGATCAGAACTTTTCCGTTCCATTCCGGACGGCTTTTGATGTAATCCAATGCCCGCATTACCCGGAAAAACATTCCACGGAAATAAAATGTTTCTCTGTCTTCCGCCCCTCTGTGCCAATATGCGCCCAGAACGGTTTTCATTTTCCGGTAATAATCTTTCGGTTTCCCGTTTGGGATTCCATGAGAATTGACATCCAGATACAAAGCTGGTTCCGGATTTATGCTTTTATTGGAAGAATATACTCCAGCACCATGAAAAGAAACCACTGCCGGAAGAGACTTTTCTTTTGCATCGCAAGGCACACTCAGATAACCGGAAACCGGCATATCTCCGGCACAGGTGACCTGAACATCGTAGCAGCGGAATTTTCCTTTTTGCGGGGGAGCCGGTTCCACTTCTGTCAAAACAGCTTTCATCGGAACTTTATTCAGAATTTCCCGTTGGGCATCCCAGAATTGATCAAAATCATCCGGTCTTTTCATGCCCGGACGAAGTTTTTCCGGTTCCACCAAAGCACCGATTCCGGCAGATACTTTTTTCTTTCTACCGGATTTATCCTGATATTCAAACTCCTTTCCGGAATCGTCAAGCAGAATAAAATTCAAATTGATCCAGCCGGGATGCGGGAGGGAATATTTTACAACAGCATCCTTCGCTCCGCTGATAATAATCCCTTCCTTTTTCTTCAATCCGTCAACATTTATAATATAACGGATTTTCCTGCCGTTCAGTTCACTGAACGGTGCTTTGGAATGATCACGGCTGGATAATTTCACTGAAAATTCCGCTTCTTCCTGACTCTTCAATTTCCAATCACCGGAACTTGCAGGTTCCAGCTTATATTCCAGCGAATAACAAAAGCTCAGAATGAATACTGACACCAAGAACAAATTTTTTTTCATAAACAAACTCCCTGTTTTGAAATTATTTTTATTTCTGACGGTATTTCCCGGGAGAAATACCGAAATATTTCCGGAACAGACGACAGAAATAATTACTGTCGGTAAACCCTGTCATGTCCGCAATTTCTGCTAAACCGAGTTCCGGATTCTGCAGCAGAACAGAGGCTTTTTTCAGACGGACCCGGATCAGATATTCCAAAGGGGAAACACCTGTCCGTTCCCGGAAATGCCGGGTCAAAGTACTCAAAGACATTCCTGCCTTTTTAGCCATTTCCGCCCGGCTCCATTTTCTAGCGGAATGTTCCGTGATTTCATCCACCAGTTCATCAACGCGGGAATATTGCGGACTTTTCCGGGTGATTCCTGCGGAGACGGCACTGCGCCCCAAAAGCAGGATCAGCTGCATGAACAACGCTGAGATCATGGCATCGGAATCTTCCGCAGCGGAGGTTTGTTCGTCTTCCATCTTCCGGACCAGTTCAAATACGGCTTGAAACTCCTCTCCAGTGAGATGTACTCCGCCATCCGGTACTTTCAGAAGAAACAGAGACGGCAATAAAGATTTTCCCTGAAGAGCAAAAAGGGGATGATTGAACTCTTTCAGATCAAACATGATATTATAAAGAGCCAGATCATGCAAATCTGAATAGGCATGGCGTGTTTTTCCGTGGATCAGAAACACATCACCGGCAGAGATATTTCTTTCTGAACCGGGAAGAATATGCTTTCCCTGACCGCGTGTAACAATCACCAATTCAGAACTTTCATGACTGTGAAGCGGGAATTCCGGCTGAGGATCCCGCCGCAGCAGCACAAGCGGAAGCTGTTTCTTCCGCAAAAAATCTTCATTTTTGAGATAAAGATCAGCCATTCTGTTTTTCCCGGATCAGCGCAAGAATATGCTGAACCGTTTCTTCTTTACTCATATCCGAACTGTCGACCAGAATTGCATCATCAGCCTGTTTCAGCGGAGACACAGCCCGGGTGGAATCCACTTTATCCCGTTCAGCAATAGCCGCTGCAGTTTTCTGCAACAGTTCCGGTTCCAGCTCAAATCCATCCTGAAGCAAGCGGCGTTTTGCCCGTTCTTCCGGGGAGGCTGTCAGGAAAAACTTGTACTTTGCATCAGGGAAAACGACCGTTCCGATATCTCTGCCTTCCATAACGAGCAGATCATTTCCAGCCATTTCCCGCTGAAGTTCCACAAGCCGTGTCCGGACAGCAGGAATCGTAGCGACTCTGGATGCGGCGGCTGAGGCGGCTTCCGTCCGCAGTTTTTCGCCGGGGAATTCGCCATCGACTTCCAATTCCGGATCGCCCGGTCCTTTCCGGACAAAACGCATCTGCACTCCGGCGAGAGTTTCAGCAAATTTTTCCGGATCGTTTTCCGGATCAATTCCTGCCAGAACGGTTTTATAACCAATCGCACGATACATGGACCCGGTATTGATATGAACAGCATTCATTGCCTCAGCAACAGCGCAGGCAACGGAACTTTTTCCCGATGCAGCGGGACCATCAATCGCAATTACATTCATCATAACGGTTTCATCTCCTGTAAGTAGTGTTCAAAATCAGCTGGAAGAGGGGCTTCAAATGTCATGAGTGCTCCGGTATCCGGATGCGGGAACGATATCTTCCAGGCATGAAGCATCTGCCGTTCCGCTGCAATCCGGGAATTTCCCCCGTAAACAGAATCGCCAATCACAGGACAGCCGTAATGAGACATGTGAACGCGAATCTGATGGGTGCGGCCGGTCATGATACGGACTTTCACCAGGGCAGCAGAAACGGTCCCGATCTTCCCTGAACGTTCCACCGTAAATACGGAATGGGCAAATTTCCCGTGACGTTCATCACGGACAACTGCCATTTTTTTCCGGTTTACAGGATGGCGTCCGATATAAGTTTTAATTTCCGCACACTGCACCCGCGGCGCAGGCGCAACGATTGCAAGATATGTTTTGGAAACAACTCTGGCGGCAAATGCACGGCACAGTTTGAACATTGCCTGTTCCGTTTTGGCAATGACCAGACAGCCGGAAGTATCTTTATCCAGACGGTGAACGATTCCCGGCCTTGAAGGGTCTGTGTTTTCAAACCCTTCCAGCATGGAGGATTCATGTCCAAGCACTGCATTGACAACGGTTCCCGAATGATTCCCTGCCCCCGGATGCACCACCATTCCGGCAGGTTTGGCAATGACCATCAGAGAATCATCTTCGTACAGGATATTCAAATCAATATTTTCGGGTTTTGCAAAGTTTTCCTGAGATGCACCGGACTCAAATTCCAGAATATCTCCTGTTTTTACGAGGGTGCGTTTTTCGGAACAGACTTTTTCATTGCATTTCATTCCGCCGGCTTCAATGATCCGCTGAATCATTGCGCGGGAAAAATCGGGAGACAAGCCGGCTGCGGCAGCATCGATCCGTTTGCCGTTCCACTCTTCTGTTATTATTACTGAATTCATTTTTTCTTTTCATCCTTCAGCAAAGTCACCGGATCGGGAGCACCGTTTCCGCCCCATTTTCCGGCAAAAACAATCATCAGAATTCCAATCGGTGCTGTTATAAACACTGCGACGGACTGGGAGGGCGTTAACCCGACAACAGAATGAGTGTGATCTCCGCGCATAAATTCCATCAGAAAACGCAAAACGGCATAACAGACGACATAAAGTCCGGCAACTCTTCCCGGTTTTTTGAATTTCCCGGCAATAAAGAAAAGTAATCCGAATAAAGCAAAATTGACACCTGCCTCAATCAACTGGGTGGGATACAGCGGAAGTGAGGGCATTTTCTGCATGATAATCTCCCCTGTTGCGGGCATGGGGAACCGTTCAGCAGGAGCAGAACCGGCAGGAAAAGTGACTCCGCACCAGCTGTCTCCGGCAGGTTTTCCAAAGCAGCACCCCTGCATGAAACACCCAAGGCGTCCGAACGCATGTCCCAGAGCAACGGCAGGGGCAAACACATCCAGCAAACGGGCAAGATTGATTTTCTTGATGATACAATATGTGATCAGAACTATTGTTGAAAGAATAAAACCTCCGTAAAATACAAGTCCGCCCTGATCAATCCGGAATACTTTCAGCCAATTTCCTTCAAACTGCTGATGGAACTGAAAAACATAAAAAATCCGGGCACCGGCTATTCCGGCAAACATGGCAATCATACCGATATCCATGATATTGTCTTTGGAAACTCCTGCGATATGACGTTTCCACATCAAAGCAAGCATAGCAGAAAGGAACCCGCATGCTGAAAGGATTCCATACCAATGAATTTTCAGACTTCCAATTGAAAAAGCGATTTCATGCATTATATTATCCCTCGTGTTAATTACCAAGTAATGTACACCTTCTTTTGAGAAAACGCAAATCAGAAAGGATGAATTTTTCGATGACAGACCAAATTGCTCAATATTTGCAGGATGCATCTTCCTACGCTCCGGCCTGGGGCTTTCTTCTTATTTTTATTTGTATGACAATTGAAAGCTCTTTTATCCCCTTCCCCAGCGAAGTTGTTATGATTCCGGCAGGTTTTCTGGCATTGCGCGGAGATATGACCACTGGAATCTGGTGGCTTGATTGCATTCTGGCTGTTCTGATCGGAACAATCGGCTGTCTGCTCGGAGCTTACGTCAACTATTTCCTTGCCGAAAAATTGGGAAGAACCCTTCTTTACCGTTACGGAAAGTATTTTTTCCTGAAACCGGACACGCTGGAACGATCTGAAGAAATATTCCGGAAACATGGAGAAATTACAACTTTTATCTGCCGCTTGATTCCCGGAATCCGTCAGGTTATCTCCATCCCGGCAGGATTGGCAAAAATGAAACACCGTCCGTTCATTATCTTCACTGTACTTGGCGCTGGAATCTGGAACATCATCCTCACCGGAATCGGTGCGTACCTGGGACATCTTTCCAAAGATATCTCATATATTGAACTTGTTCACCAGGGAAAGAAAATGATCTCTGATCATTATATCTGGCTCCTTCTGGTTCTGGCAATCATTGTTGCCGGATACCTTTTCATCCACCATAAAGTAATGAAAAAGGATGCTTGATTATGCGTTGGCTGCTGTTGGCAATCTTCTTTTTCGCTCTGCCTCTGACGGCGCAAACCGTCCTGCAGAATCAGGCAGATCACGCGCAAAACTATCTGGATCAGACTCTTCTCAAGATTGCTGATTCCTGGAAAATGATGAAATATCATTTTTCAGAAGGCAATAAAAAACTGAAAGAATCAGCGAAAGAAAAGCTTCCGGAACTTCCGGAAAAACTGAAACCCGGAAAATAATATGATAAATTCCGGTATTATCAGCGGCGCAGTCATTTGTGATGGAACGGGTGCAGAACCGTTCCGGGCTGATTTACTTTTTGAAAACGGAATTATTTCCGGAACAGGCAGCAATTTCCCAAAAGATCTCCCGGTTTTTCGTGGAGAAAACCTTGTTCTTGCGCCCGGTTTCATTGATATTCATGCTCATTCAGACCTGTCCCTTGCAGCAGCTCCGGATGCGTTCGGAAAAATTTCGCAGGGTGTTACTACCGAAGTTTCCGGCAATTGCGGACTTTCCCCGTTTCCAGTTCTCAATGATGAAGTCCGTTCCCATTTGCAAAAAATTTATCAGAAATATAATTTCCCTGTTACCTGGAATGATTTTTCCGGATATATTTCAGCTGTGGAAGCCGAAAAACCGGCAATTAATTTTGCCTCTTTCTGCGGTTACAATACTCTCCGGGCAAATTTTACGGGATATCAGAACACGCCTTTTTCCGGAAAAAAAATGGAAGAGATGCGCAGGCTCTTATCGGAAATGCTTGATCAGGGAGCTGTCGGACTCTCCACAGGGCTGCTTTATGTTCCGGGAAGATTTGCAGACGCAGAAGAATTGGAATTTATCGTTTCTGTACTGAAAGGAACCGGAAAAACAATCGCAATGCACTTACGCAGCGAGGGGGATAACCTGATTGAATCTGTGGAAGAAGCAATCAGGATTGCAAAAGCGGCAGATAACAAACTTCAGATCAGCCATTTGAAAACCGCCCTTCCCCGGAACTGGAACAAGATTGATTTGCTGTTGAATACAATCAGAGAAGCACAAAATTCCGGCTGCACCATTCATGCAGACAGATATCCATATACTTTTGCCCAGACTTCTCTCAGCGTGATTCTTCCCCCGCCATGGGACAATATGAGCGATGCCGCAATTATGGAAGATTTGAATCAAAATCCGGAAAAACAGGAAATCCTGATTCAGGAATTGAGAAAAAATGCTCCGGATTGGGAACGGATCATTCTGTGTACTACTGCTCAAAAAGAAGCTGCGGCTTATTCCGGAGAACCTTTTTTGAATATTTGTAAGGCCCTGCGTAAAAAACCGGAAGAATTATGTGCAGAGCTGATGACTGCCGATGCTCCCGGAACAATGGCAGCTTTCGGTGGACTTTCCGGAGAAAACCTGAAAAGAATTCTCTCAGAAACGTATGTCTGCTGCGGAAGTGATGAAACCGCCCGTCCGGAAGATAAATCGCTGGGAATCAGCCACCCGCGCGGATTCGGAAGTTTTCCAAAATTTTTCCAGTTTGTAAAAGAAAATGCGGGACTCGGAGAAGCAATCCGCAGAATGACATCTCTCCCGGCAGAGATTTGTAATTTTTCAGACAGAGGAATCCTGAAACCGGGATATGCCGCTGATATGGTTCTGTTTGATCCGGAACATTTCAGAGACCGGGCAACATTTAAGAATCCCCATAAAAAAGCAGATGGAATCCATTCCGTCTTTGTGAACGGTGTTCTCTCTTTTTCAAATGGACAAGTGATTCAGCGTGCGGGGAAAGGGTTGAAAATCAAACGCTGTGTTCATAAAGATACTGAACGAACTCATGAACGGTAAAGACAAAACCGTTCCGCTCTGCAATACGGATCAGTTCGTCAATCATATCTTCCTGTTCTTCAAAACGTTCCTGCAAAGACAAAGCTTCTTTTTTGACTTCCGGGGTACGTTCCAAAAACGCATAAAATGCTGCTACTGCCTCTTTTGCCATGATTATCCTCTCCAGAAACGGGTCCAGGGTGCTTCGCCTGTTTCCCACAAACGGTTAAGCAGCGCATGTTCTCTGGGAGTATCCATGCACTGCCAGAAACCTTCATGCCGGTAAGCATTCATCTGACCGTCTTCAGTGATACGGCTGAATGGTTCCGATTCAAAATAAACATCCTCATTTTCGGGGATATATTTTTTGATAACAGATTTTTCCACAACCATAAAACCGCCGTTGATAAAACCTGCAGAACGGATCGGTTTTTCATCGAAACGGATGGAACCGTCTTTGCGGAAATGAACTTCCCCGAAACGGCCTTCCGGATGAACTGCTGAAATTGTAAGCATCCGTCCGGACTGATTGTGATTTTCCAGAAGTTTATTCACATCCACATCTGCCACGCCGTCACCGTAAGTTAAGAAGAATTTCTTATCATTCGATTTCAGATATTTCGATGCGATTCTGATCCGTGTGGCTGTACAGCTTTCCAAACCGGTATCAGCCAGAGTCACTTCCCAATCTTCTTCCTCCCGCTTTCCATGAAAAACCATCCGGGGAGTCTGCCCCAGTTTAATAGTGACATCATTTTCCCTGGCAGAAAAGTTCAGAAAATAATCAATAAAGGTTTCTTTTTTATATCCCAGACAAAGGATAAAACGTTTGACCCCGAAAGCGGAATAAGAACGCATGATATGCCAAAGGACCGGATGAGTTCCGATTGGCACCATTGGTTTGGGGAGCAGTTCAGTAACATCCCGCAGTCTGGTACCTTTTCCGCCGCAAAGAATCATTGCTGGAGGCATCTCTTTTACAGCATCCATAACATCACCGTCTTGCTATATGAAATATGTAATATGCGCCGAAGACCTGGTAAAGAATTGGTGCAATCCAAACCAGATATTGCGGATATAATTGATGTTTTGAAGAGAGAACAACGGCACCCAGGATTGCTCCGAAATAAATTCCGGCAAGAAGCACACTGATAAACAAGCCGACCGATGTTTCTCTGCGGGAAGTCCGGATTGCCATTGGAAGCCCCAGCAGCAGGAATGCAATCGGAGATAATCCCATAGCAACCCGCTGATTCAACTCTGTTTCCAGCTGGCTGATATACCTTTTATCTCCCATTCTGCGGGCAAGAACAATTCTGGCATACAATTCCTTGTAACCTTCAAACTTATCCCGTTTCCTCACGGAAATCTGATTGTATTTTTTTCCATACTCAATTTCAATGGAACACAATCCGGCGGTCGGACGCTGCTGGTCCTTTTTTGAATAGTCGATAATTACAGCATCCTTTAATTCAATAAAAAGTTTTTGAACGGTTGCATCCACCCGGATCCGGCCGGCTGAAGCAGAGATATCCTGTTTGATATCATTTCCTTCCATACGGTAAATCTGCACACCGCGGATCGTTCCATCTTCATCTTTGCTGTCGATCAGAACTTTCAAATCATCGAACTGCATCGGGATTCCCGGTTTGAACAGTGCAAGAGGAGAATCCAGAAAAACCTGTTTCACAATTTCTTTCGATTTTGCAAGATTTACCGGAGCGACCTCCAGCTGAATATACAGGCAGATACAGGAAAGGCTGAATGCCACAGCAATAAGCGGAGCCACTATTTGAAGAATGGAAACTCCGCAGGCACGCATTGCAGTGATTTCATTATCCGCAGAAAGCCGCCCGAAAACCAGCATAATCGAAACCAATGCAGCCCAGGGTATGGAATATGAAAGCACAACGGGGAGAACATAAATGATAAATTTGAATGCAGCCCCGGAGCTCACCCCCTGGGAAATATATTCAAAGACCTTAATCAGTCTTGCGCCAGTCATCCCGAATGTCAAAACGCCGATTGCTGTTAGAAATGTTACGATAAAGTTTTTTGCTATATACCAGTTCAGTGTTTTCAGCATTTTCCGTCTCTCTGTTTTTTTAATGATATCAATCATCTGTAATTTAGCACGATTCTTCAAGATTGCAAAATTTTTTTTACAGGAATAACATATTTTTCTGATGATTGGACCATTTTTTTTAATCGGAGGCTTGCAGTTTACCAAATTACAGGATATATTATCACTTTACAAAACATCTGTCAAGGAGCTGAAATGTTAAAGAAAGTTGTTTTTATCTTATTTGCCGCAGCATTTTTTGCTGTACCTTATTTCTGGAATACTGCGCGGGATTATGCCCCCGGAATTGCAGTGATCATGGGGATTATTTTTGCAGTCTGCTGGGGAAATCCGTTCAGTAAATTCACCTCAAAAATCACCTCACCCATGCTTGGAGCAACAATCGTAGGCATGGGATGCGGTATGAATCTGCTTCAGGTTCTTCAAGCCGGAGCTCATGGATTGCTCTATACCTTTATCGGGATATCAGCGGCACTGCTGCTGGGAGTCTTTGCCGGAAAACTTTTGAAACTTCCCAAAGATACGACCTGGCTTGTAAGTGTGGGGACTGCAATTTGCGGAGGAAGTGCGATTGCAGCTGCGGCACCTGTTCTGAAAGCGAAAGCCCATGATATTGCGATTGCCTCTGCCACGGTATTTACATTGAATGCGGTGGCATTACTCGTTTTTCCGGTTATCGGACATTGGCTTGGATTCTCACAGGAGCAGTTCGGTTACTGGGCGGCATTGGCAATTCACGATACCAGTTCCGTCGTCGGAGCGGGAATGCAGTATGGCCCGGAAGCGTTGGAAATCGGTACAACAGTAAAACTGGCCCGTGCGCTCTGGATTGTCCCTGTTACGCTGTTTCTATCCCTGTTTATTGCGGAAAAAGAACCGGGGGAAAAGAGAAAAGTAAAATTCAAAGTACCCTGGTTTATTCCCGGATTTCTGATTGCCGCCGCTCTTGTTACCTGGATTCCGGTGCTTGAGCCTGCCGGGAAATTTATCAAGGATCTCTCCAAATATATGATGATCGTTACGCTCTTTCTGATCGGCTCAAATCTCAGCAGAGAAAAACTGAAAGAGCTTGGATTGCGTCCGATTTTACAGGGACTGATCCTCTGGATTGTGCTTTCCATAGTCTGGTGCTGCGCCATCTTCTTTAACTGGGTCAATTGCGTAAAATAAGGAAAATAAGCCCATGGATATTTTTGATGAAATCATCCGCTGTATGAAAGAAGAAGCCTCTTCTTCCGGCAATGTTTTTGTCCGCAGAAAAGATTTGGCGGAATTCATGGGAGAACAAATTCCTGCTGCGGTCAGACCTGCCCCTGCTCCTCAGGCTGTACCGAGAATTGAACTTCCGGAGGAACCGCCCGCAGCACCTCCGGCGATGATGCGGAAAGCATTGCCGGATCTTTCCAATATGAACTGGCAGGAACTTCATCAATGTGCCTTGCAATGTGCTGCATGTCCGTTGGCTCCGACAAGAACGAATGTGGTTTTCGGATGCGGAGCGGAACAGACTGAACTGATGTTTATCGGAGAAGGTCCGGGTGCGGATGAAGATGCTCAGGGAATTCCATTTGTGGGACGTGCCGGAGAACTGCTCACAAAAATGATCAAAGCAATGAAATATGACCGTTCAGAAGTCTATATTGCCAATATTGTAAAATGCCGTCCGCCGGAAAACAGAAATCCTTCTGATGATGAAGCAGCTGCATGTATTCCGTTTCTCAAACGGCAAATCGAGCTGGTACAGCCGAAAGCGATTGTACTTCTCGGAGCTGTCCCGGTAAAATATCTTATGGGAAAGACCGGAATCACACGGCTGCGGGGTAACTGGATGGAGTATGAAGGAATCAAAGTTATGCCGACCTATCACCCGGCATATCTGCTGAGAAACCCTGCGGCGAAAGCAGATGTCTGGAAAGACCTTCAGCAGGTAATGGCATATCTTGGAAAACTTTGAGTTAAGCTTAATCGCCCAGTACCCAGCCATACGACTGAAGTTTCCGGATCAGATCATCGACCAGATATTCGGGAGCACTGGCTCCGCTGGTGATCCCGATGTCTCCCGAGGTTTCAAAAAAAGAATCCGGCAATCCGGAAACATCCGATATCAGAACAGCTTCAGCTCCCGCTGATTCAGCGACCTCGCGCAGCCGTTTGGAATTGGAACTCTTCGTAGAACCGATAACAAGGATCCGTTTACATTTTTCCGCCAATTTTTTTACAGCTGTCTGACGGCTTGTTGTAGCCTGACAAATCCCGCCTGCCACATGAAGGTCCGGTATTTTTTTCCGCAGAACCGATAAAATGGTTTCATATTCATCGGTACTGAGCGTTGTTTGAGAAATCACTGCATAACGTTTTCCCGGAACAGGCTCAAATGCTTGAGATTCAGCTGCATTTTCAAATACAACCGGAGGATACTGAACCCGTCCGATTACCCCCTCGGTTTCTCTGTGAACCCGCTTTCCCGCCATGAGAAGAGTATATCCTTCTGACTCAAGTTCCGCAGCAGCCGCATGTAATTTTTTAACCAGAGGACATGTTGCATCCATTACCTCCACAGACATGGAGCGGACATATTCCTCCAATTTTTTTCCAACCCCGTGAGCACTCAGAATCAGACAGCCCCCCTTCCATTCCGGATCAGGAGTATCATAAAAACAGACACCGCGTGCGGCAAAATCGTTTACGACATTTTCGTTATGTACGATCTCATGCAGAACTCTGACAGGGAAAGGTCCGTTTTCAACAGCTTGAGCCACCATTTTCACAGCCCGTTCCACTCCGGAACAGAACCCCCGCTTTTCTGCTAAATATATCTTGCCTCTCATTATTTTTCCAGTGTTTTCAGTTCTTCTCTGTATTTCGGATTCATCGGGAATAAGCTGATTGCTTTATTCAAATATTCTTTCGCAGCAGAAAGATTCCCTTCACTGCGTTCCACGCGGTACAGACGCATATGCAATGCCGATGATGACGGGTCAAGTTCCAATGCCTTCAAAGTAAAAAGCTTAGAGGCAGCAAAATCTCCTCTGGCACGGCAGAAATCACTCATGGTCATATAAGGATAAGGGGATGAAGGATTTTTATTCATCACTGTCTCAAAAGAACTTTGGACTTCTGCCGGATTGATCTTTGCATACTCTTCCGGCGGAATCATCCGGAAATCTGTCATATCATTCAACGCTGCCAGTGAATAATCAAAGGAAAGCACTTTCCAGCCGCAGTACAAACCGGAAAAACCATAAACCAGAACCATCACAAGAAACACATAATGCAATGCCGGATATTTCCGTTCAAAAACACTCTTTTCATCCTGCGGCTCTATCTCAATCAAAGTAAGAATCACAACTGCGGCACATGTTACGATCGCTCCGGGAGATTCAAAAAGAATATCCTGCAGACAATGAACAGTAAACCCGGCAATCCCCGCAAGAGACCCGGCAAACACAATCCGGTTGTCATGAAGATTTTCTGTCAGCTTTGAACGGAAAAGATAACGGTAGAGGAAATAAATGGAAAAGACCAGGATGACACATGCAATCAGAAATCCGGCGACTCCGGCTTGCGCCCCTATGGAAAGCGGGAAATTGTGCGGGGAAGCTGGAGCTTCTGCATCATAAATCCACTTCATCTTCATAAACTGCCGCTGAAAACCGCCCCACCCGACACCGTACAAAGGGGAATCTGCCATCATGCGGAACGCACCCTGAAAATAATCCAGACGGAACAGGATGGATTTTCCCCCTCTACCCAGCATCACCAACGCAGTCATTCCGGCAATGCCAAGGGGAATCAGAGAAAACAGACACCAACGCCATTTCCGTGGCATATCAGAAGCAAGGAACAGGACAAATACAGCTGCAAGCAAAGATAAGATTCCTCCGCGGCTGCCTGTCTTTACCAACAAAAATACACTAACAAGAAACACGGGAACAGTAAAAACCACCCGGGAAACTTTTTCGGGAGAAAAACGTTTCCCCATTTTCCACAGCCATGCCAGTGCTATCGGCATTCCAAGAACAAGATATCCGGCAAATGCATTACAGGCTGAAAATCCGCCGGCTACGCGCATCTGACGGAGTTTGAACAGGATGGAGGCATTGACTTCCCCCATATTCTTCGACTGAATCTGATCTATCGTGTCCTGGTATCCGGAGAAATATTGATTCAGCCCGATTGCGAGTGAAATCAAAAAAGAAAATGTAAAAAGCCCGTAAAAAACCCCGATTACGTTTCTGTTGTGATTCACCACCCGCACAAACCCAAGCAGGAATGCTCCGGTTGAAAGAATATAGGAAACGAAATAAGCAAAAGCATCCGGCGGAGTTTCTTTGGCAATTCCGCCGGGCAGCGCAGCCAGTCCCAGCAAAAGCCATAATCCGGCAAACTTCCCTGCCCGTCCGGGGAAAATCTCTCCCGGAACGAACAAAAGAGACAGCATCAGAAAGATTCCGGAGACGACCGGAAAGACAGGAGCCGGCCAGGCACCTATAAACAGGGAAACCGGATCACTCCAGTAAATCATTGTCAAATTCGGAATTGCAACCAGAGTTCCGAACTTCAGAGGGAGCAGGAACAGAATCAAACCTGCTGCGGCTTCTGCGATCCAGGCAAACTTTCCTTTCAGCATGATTCTCTCTGCAAACTTTCTCAGGCTTCAGCCCGTGTAAGAATCTCCAGACAATTTTTGGGATCGGAAGAAGCCAGAAATGCAGCTTTCAACCGTCCGTCATAAAACAGAGTTCCGATGGAGGAAAGAATCTTCAGATGCTTTGCCCGCTGAGTTCCCCCTGCGGCAATCAGAAAAACCAGCTGAACAGGTTTCATGTCCGGAGCCTGATAATCAGTCACGCCATCCGGAACAATTGCCAGAGCCATACATGCATGACCGATATTTTCAGAGCGGACATGGGGAACAGCGATACCGTTCCCGATTCCGGTACTCATAATACTTTCCCGGTGGAGCACCCCCCATTCCAGGTCTTCCCGCTGTATCATACCGTCCACCTCTGCAACGGAATCTATCAGAACTTTAAGCACATCGTTTTTCAATTGCTTTCCGTTCAGAATAAACACACGTTCTCCGAGCAATTCACTCAAAGCAGTTTTCTTTGCATCATGGCTCATTTTTCACCTGCCTGTTCTATATTCAGTGTCAGTTATTTCACATGATCATACTATACACTGTTTTAACGGCATTTCAAATTCAATTTGACTTTTCTTTCTGAGATTTCTTTTCAGGATGAGCTGATTCCAGCCATGCAATTGCCTCTTCCCTGCTGTTCAGCTTTCCTTCCAACTGAAGGTCTGAAAGTTCTGCCAGAATTTCTCCCATGGAACGCCCTGCCGGATAACCGAGAGAGATCAGATCTTTTCCCATCAGAAGCGGCTCCGGTATGACAGGTTCACCACGCAATTCATGCAAAAAATCCAAAAGATAAACATAATCCCGTATGATACCATGACAGGATGCGCAATCGACACGCAGCACTTCCAGGGTTACCGGGAAACTCTTTTCTGCAATCAAACGGCGCAATGTTTTCCGTTTCATCTGTGCGGTATTGACAAAGCGCATGTGATTTTCAACTGCAGAACTGACGGTTTCTGTCAGCTCACGGGAACTGCGTAAACGCTGCATGATATCTTCCGCCATTTTTGCTCCGACTGCTTCATGTCCGTAAAAATGAATTTTTCCATCTTCATGGATTTTATAAGTCACCGGTTTTCCCACATCATGAAGCAGCACACTCCAGGCTGTTTCGGGGGTGGGATGCGCCAGCATCTTCAGCATGATCATGGTATGTTCAAACAC
This sequence comes from Lentisphaeria bacterium, assembly GCA_017503375.1. Classification (GTDB taxonomy): domain Bacteria; phylum Verrucomicrobiota; class Lentisphaeria; order Victivallales; family UBA1829; genus SIG79. The sequence goes on from JAFVTF010000070.1 coordinate 41,081, forward strand.
ATCGCCTTCCGGATGAAATTCCGGAGGCTGAGCCACGCCATCCATAGCGGCGACTTCCGGCAGGATGACATTCAAGGCACCGATCCGCAAGAGAGTCCGGAACGCGATGTCGGGATGCGGACCGGTCAGCATTTCCTCCAATTCGGATTTGATCCGTTCTGCGGAAAGCAGTTTCAGATTTCCCGCCAGTTTTTTTGCTGCTTCTTCGGTTTCGGGAGCCATGGAAAAAAGATATCTTGCATGAAAACGGACAGCACGGAGGATTCTCAAAGCATCTTCCCGGAACCGGTCTTCCCCGTTTCCGATGGTGCGGATCAAACCATGTTTCAAATCTTCCAGACCTCCGACAAAGTCCAGGACTTCTCCTGTTACGGGATCAAGCATCATGCCGTTTATGGTAAAATCGCGGCGAGCCACATCTTCCTGCGGGGATTCGGTGTAAGTTGTCTGCCCCGGATGCCGTCCATCGGAATAAGCACATTCCTTCCGGAAGGTGGCAGTTTCAAACAGAAATCCATCCATATGAATTGTGACGACCCCGAACGAAACGCCGGAATCATGAGTTTTCGGGAATACTTCATGGATTTGATCCGGGGTTGCAGATGTTGCGATATCAATATCGGAAGGGGAGCGTCCCATGAGCAGATCGCGAACGGCTCCGCCGGCAAAATAAGCCTGATATCCGGCGTTCCGCAGCCGTACCACCGCCTTTTCAGCGGCACGAAACTCTGCTGATTGAGAAAAAAATTGAAAATTCTTCAACATATTTTAAAAACTCCACTTGTTTATCTGAAAAAACGGGTTAAAATATCACATGTTCAGAATTTTTTCAAGCGGAGGCAATGATTCTTTATGAAAATCGTTTTTTTCGGGGGAACTTTTGATCCTCCCCATGAGGGACATCTTGCATTGGCAGATGCGGTTCTGGAAAAAGGAATCGCCGACCATGTGATGTTTGTTCCGGCATGGATCCCGCCGCATAAGATTCTGAAGGGAAGAGTTCCCTATGCAGACAGGCTCCGGATGATGGAACTGGCTGCCGGGGAGAAAAAAAATATGTCAGTTTCCGGTTTGGAAGGAGAACGGGGCGGTGTGTCTTACACTATTGATTCCCTGGAATCCCTGTCCTCGGCTCATCCGGAACATGAATATATATTACTGATCGGAGGAGACAGTCTGGCACAGCTTCACACCTGGCATCGGGCGAAAGAACTGGCGGAACGTTTTCCCATCATATACTGTCCAAGACCGGGGACGACTCCGGATCTTGATGAACTTTTGAAACATTGGCCGCAGGAGATTGCGGAAAAATTATTGTCCGGAGCAATTGCGAACCTGCCGTTATCGGATCTGGCATCAACAGAAATCCGGCGGAAACTTGCGGAAGGGGAATTTCCTTCCGGAATCCCGGAACAGGTTGCAGATTATATCCGGCAAAGGAGATTTTACATGAACGAAGAAAAGAAAGCTGTCAAACCGACAGCAAAAGAGTTGGCGTGCTTCTGTGCAAACGTTGCAGATCAGCGCAAAGGGTCCGACATCATTGTCATGGATATGACAGAACTTTCCGCAATTGCAGATTACTTTGTCATCTGTACAGGCACCTCAGCTCCGCACCTCAGAGCAATCTCTGAAAACATTCAGAAAGAGGCAAAAGAAAAATATGATCTGCGGGGAAAGATCGACGGTACCCCGGAAAGCAACTGGATCATCGTGGATATGGGTGATGTCATGATCCATATTTTCACACCGGAATCCAGAATGACATATCAGCTGGAAGATCTCTGGGGTGATGCCGGAAGAGTCGATGCTGTCAAGAAAGAAGAAAAACAGGTCAAATCCAGACTTCTCTGAAAGTAAGAAACTATGCAGTTCAAAGATTGTTTCTCCTGGAGTGAATTTGATTGGGAACGGGAAATCCGGAAGGATGATGCCCGGGTCTCTGCGTATATCACGGAGCTGCCGAAATATATCGACCTTCCGGGAGAAGACAGTATTCTCATGCACACCATAAAACGGAGGCTCGGCTCCGACCGTGACGATGACTGGGGCCCTGTTCCCTACGATGAATCGGGAGACGAGCAGGATATGCAGCCGTTTCCGGGCTCGGAAAACTGGCGTGCGGCACCGGGAGGACCGGTCTATCACAACTGTTCCGTCCTTGTCAGGGATTTTATTCTCGGAGCCGCCTCATGTTCCAGAGAGGAAATCCGCCCCCGGGTCATGAGAATCCTTACGATCTACGGACAGCTCATGGCACGGTCTGCCGACCTCATTGACATGTCGCTGGAAGTGGAACGCTCCAAAATGGAAATGGAAGATTGCGATATTCCGGACAATCTCAGAATTGCTATTGTAAAACGTCTGCTCTCCTTCCAGAACAATCTCTCAAAAGAACTGCATCTGCTGGAAGAGGAATCGCCGGAGCTGAGAGCACATGCAGATGCACACCGGGAAGCCAGCGGAATGATGCATGATTATCTCGTTGACTTACTTTATGCATTCCGGGAAAACATAAAATCAGATGATGATCTTCCATTCTGACCGGAGGAAAAATGCTGAAAATCATTCACTTTTCTGATATTCATCTTTCTGCACCGTTGGGCTCTCCGAGTGCGTTCTTTGATAAACGGTTCATCGGTTATCTGAACGGAGCAGTCATCCGTAGACATGCATACCGTCAGGAACGGCTGGAAAAAGCGATCCCCATGATTCTGAATGAAAAGCCGGATGTGATCGTCTTTACAGGTGATGCAACAACATGTTCCCAGCCCGGTGAATTTGAAAAAGCATTGAATATTCTGAAACCGCTGATTGATTCAAAAATCCCGATTCTTTTCACACCGGGAAATCATGATTGCTATGTGAAAGACAAAAAATGTACAGATGCGCTCCGGGAATTCCGGCTGGCTCTTACCGGTTCTGAAAAAGCTCCGGATAAATTTGAAACGCCGGAATGTACGTTTCTGATATTTCACTCAGCAGTTCCCACCTCTCCGGTTCTTTCATGCGGTTATTTTTCCGGAGAATCTCTGGAATTTCTGAAAAATGAATGTGCGAAAAAAACAAAACCGATTATCGCATTGACTCATTTTCCTGTTGTCAAAGTGGAAAAAGGGATTTCCGGAGCCAGAAGAAAATTATACGGAGCTGAATCAGTACGGGAATTTGTGGATTCCGGAGATATAGATCTGGTCCTTTGCGGACACATTCACAAACCGTATGAGATACTTGATTTTACCGGACGCGGCGAAATTTGTGCAGGTTCCCTTACCAAAAAGGGAATTTTCCGGAAAATCATTTATTCAGATAATATGTTTCATGTTGAAAATATTTATACTTAAACCGAAAGGCTTTTACCATGAGAAAAATTCACAATTTAAATGGCGTCTGGGATTTTGAATTCCTGTTCAAAAAAAATTGGAATGAAGTTGATTTTTCAACGGTTTCCTATCCGGAAAAGATCTCTGTTCCCGGCTGTTTCGATGCAGTTGCAAAATATGAAAATAAACGCGGAACCGGAATTTACAGAACATTCGTTGATTGCGGAAATACCGTCAAACTGGAATTGGAGGCAACAGGAATCCGGGGAGAAGTCCGCTGGGATGGAAAACAGATTGCCCTTCTCAATCAACCGTACACCCCGCAAACACTGATTTTTAATGCAGGTTCACCGGGAAAACATGAACTGGTTGTCGCAACCGATAATTTTGTCTTCAGCGGGGATGATTCCGTATTCTCGCCTTTTTATGATTTCTATCCCTTCGGCGGAATTTACCGGAATGTAACGCTGACAGAATTGCCGGAACAGTTTATCGACAGAGTGGAAGTTCTGCCGCAAAACACAGAGACAGGAGAAGTTCTTGTCCGAGTGGAAACAAGTAAAGAAATTGCTTCTGTTGATTTTCTGTTCGACACCTCAAAAGCGCCCCTCTCCTGTTCTGTTAAAGATGGAAAGGGAGAACTCCGCTGCTGCGTTCCGGATTTCAAAATATGGTCCACTGAAACGCCGTTTCTACATACACTCAAAGCGATGACCGGGGACGATGAATTGACCGTTACCTTCGGAATCCGGACGATAGAGTGCAAGGAAGGAAAGATTCTTCTGAACGGGAAAGCACTGAAACTGATTGGCTGGAACCGTCATGAGAGCCACCCGGCGTTTGGTGCTGCAGTTCCGGAATTTCTTACCTATACAGACCTCCAGCTCATCAAGGAACAGGGGTCCAATTTCATTCGCGGATGTCATTACAAACAGAGCAAAAACATGCTTGACCTCTGCGACAGGATGGGACTGCTGGTCTGGGAAGAATCTCTGGGCTGGGGAAACCGGGAAGCTCAGCTTGCCAATGAAAATTTCCGCAAGTTCCAATGCGAACAGACAGCTGCGATGGTCCGCAGCAGTATCAATCATCCATGTGTGATCATGTGGGGATTCCTCAATGAGTGTGCCAGTGATACTCAAGCCGGACACGAGTGCATCGAACAGCTTTGCAAGACCATCCGTGCACTGGACCCGTCCCGCCCGATTACCTTTGCATCCAATCGCCAGCAGGCAGATATCTGTCTTGATCTGGTAGATATCATTTCCATCAACACCTATCCCGGATGGTATGATTATCTCCACGATGATGAATCTGAAGGCTTGGAAAGAATTGTTCCGAAGATCAAAGAATTGGAAGAGTTTGTCTCCAAGCCGGAATATATCAACAAGCCGTTTATTGTTGCCGAGTTGGGAGCTGCCGCCATAATCGGGGATCATTCCGGGGTTCAGTGGTCGGAAGAATATCAGGCAGACCTTTTGGAAATTGCTGTAAAATATATTCTTGAAAGTCCCAGAGCCTCCGGTATCGCCTTGTGGCAATTCTGCAATGCCAAGACATACAACCGGATTTTTGCAGTAATCGACCGTCCGCGCGGCTACAATAACAAGGGAGCTGTGGATGAATTCCGCCGTCCGAAGCTCGGTTGGAAACGGGTTGCCGATGTGCTCAAAGGGAATGTGAAATAATAGAGGTAATTTCAAAAGTCCGGCAAAATTTGGCTGAAAAGAGATTGCTGATGAGATGGAAATGGTAGTTTGAGTGTGGCTACTCAAAGAGTAACCACCGAAAACGCTCCATTTTCAGATCACGGCAAGAATTTTCAGACAGTTTTGAAGACTTTTGAAATTGCCTCAATAAAAGTGCATTTTTATGAAACGGAGATTTCATAATCTGTTATTTTTCCTGCTTCTCCTGCCGATACTTCTGTTTTCGGGGGAGAAACAGGATCATTTATTTTATGGAATTCCAAGTGAGAGCGACCTGTTATTGAACAGGAAAGGATTTGCTCTCGGTTACAGTCAAAAATATAAACAGGCAATCTGGGTCAGCTACATCCTTGAAGCAGAAACGCTCCGTCAGAAACAAGTCCGGCGCAAGAATAAATTCCGTGCAGACCCCGCTGTGAAACGGGCTCCGGTAAAACCGGGCGATTACACAAAAACCGGTTATGACAGGGGACATCTTGCTCCGGCAGCTGATATGACATGGTCGCAGCAAACAGAAAAAGAGTCATTTTACATGACAAATATGTCTCCGCAAATCCCCGGCTGCAACAGGGGAATCTGGAAACGTGTGGAAGCTCAAGTCCGGAAATGGGCGATTCAGGAAAAAAAGATCTGTGTCATAACGGGACCGATCTTTTCTGACAAATATAAGAAGATGGGAAAAGCAAAAATAGCGGTTCCGGTTGCTTTTTACAAAGTGATTCTTGATCTGACTCCACCAAGAAAAATGATTGCGTTCATCATCCCGAATAAACCGTCAAAACGAAGAATCCGGAGTTTTACAGTTTCAGTAGACAAAGTGGAATGCATCACAGGATACAACTTTTTCAGTGAGCTTTTGGAGCATCCGGACAATGAACTGAAGAAACAATCGAATTTTTCAGATTGGAAGTAATACACTCCGGATAATACAGATGATTCTCATCTTAAATCATCGGTTCCGGCTTTGCATCGGCTTTCAGTTTTTTCCATTCTGAGTTTTCTTCATGACAAAGCTGCATCAGCTCTTTAATCAAACGCTGTCTGTATGCAATGGCATATTCTTCCGTTATATTCCCTGCTGAAAGTTCCTTATCCAACTTATCAAATTTCTTGAGAGTCAACTCAAAATAGCCGGCTGTTTTTTCGTAATTTTCTGCGATTTCGTTCCACTGTTTCTTTTCCAGAAGCCAACCGAGTGAGGCAAAAATAAAAGGTCCGATCCCCACAATGACTTCAGTATAATGAGTATGATCCAACCCGCACCAGGCCAGGAGATTTACAGATGAAAAGAAAATATAATGCAAAAGAAAAAACACAGACATACCCATGGAAATTCCATAGAAGATCTTTGCCCATTTCCTTACATTTCTGTCCCAACGCAAAAATCGGGGGACAGATGTTTTCCGATAGTAATCAAGCTGACTCTGGAGCCATGCTTTCCGAACCGTAGGCATTTGCTGGTGACATTCTTCCCCAATAGCGGAAGAATGAATTGCAGGATCGCAAATCTCCCAGTTGCAAACAGGCAATGCACAGAAAAAATTGCCGCTTTCTGCCAGAACCATAGATGAAAATTCTTCCTTGATTCCCGCAAGTTTCCAAAATATTTTCAAACGCATCAATTCTGCAATTACGCGATGATTGCAGTATATGCGATAATCATCAGTTTTGTTGATATAAAATTTCTGGATGAGAAATGCGATCAGAAGACCGGATAAAAACAATGAAATAAAGGCGTTTACCCATGCACTGTTGAGACAGTCTTCCGTACTGAACGTAACACCGCCTGAGATTTGAGAGCAAATTGCGGCAGCAAAAGATATTGCAAGTACCAAATTAAACTGTTTCCAATAACGCCTCTGATGTTTCAATGCCTGTTTATCATGATATGAATAACGTTCAAAATCATCCATCACTGCATTTAATTTTTTCTGCTGCAGAGCTCTATCTGTTCCGGAATTCAGAATGTCAGCTTCCAGCCAGGCATCTTTTTCAATTGTGTCATGAGAAATTCTGTTTGCAACAATCATCTCTTTCAATGCTGAAATAACAGAATATTTTTCAGTATCTTTCCGGGATGCATCTTCTGACTCCAAATTGAATTGTTCAAAAGGAGTTCCGTAAAATGAAGAGGAATCCTCATCCCAGCTCAGGACATCCAACGCAGAACTCAATTTTGCCATAGTTTTTCCGGCATTTCCATTACGGCTGACTGACAGATTCACAACCAAATGCAGTTTTTCCGGATCGGGAGTCAGAAGATCATCAATATGAAATGCCTTATTTATCAAATAATAGGTTCCGCCTTTTTTCGGTTCTCCGGAACTGTCAACAGCAGCCCTTCCATCCCATATTGTCAACAAGATATCTGAACGCTGACGGATATAATCCGAAGCAGCGGAATAATCTCCGGCAGGAGCATTGCAAATAATCGTTTTATAAGCTCCAGTCAAATCATTCTGATAATTAATCAAATCCTCTTCCTGATCAAAATCCTTACGGTATTCCTCCTCTTTGAAAGGGAGAACAACTATATATTTCACATCATCCGGACGGTACTTGACTGCATAGTGGTCAGCCCCTCTGGCTATGGAAGAAAGCAGTACAAGCGGAGTTTCCGGACCGATAATATGACGCAGGTGTTTCCAGAAAGCCTGAATCTGCGCTGCTACATAAGATTCATCCTCTGCAATGGATATATGACCGGAAATACCTACGACCAAAGGTATTTTCAACAAAGAATGTATGGTATTTTTATCATTCATAAATTTTCTCCGTGTTTTTGAATTGATTCCAAAATATCAAAAATCCTTAATAGTATATAACCGGAATATAGTTTTTGCAATCAGGAAAGAATATATTCCGAAAAAAACTGAAAAATTATTTACTTTTTGTAATTTTCCGGCTTGATAATACCAAAGTAAAAATCATGTTTTTTCATTTTTCCATATTTTGCCTTGTAAGGAAAAAGCACAAATGTCCAATCCGGAGACTGTCCGAGATTTTTCTTGAGATATCCGGCACTTTCTTCATTTCTGGCTGATATCACCAGCGCACCATGTCTGCGGATAATATCCCGATGGGTATCCAACAGAATTTTATCATGAGCAGGAGCCGCTTTCACCTGATAACGATATGCTTTTTGAAGAATGGAAGTGTGCCAGACATCTCCGGTAATAAACGGAATTTCCCTTTTTCCGGTCTGTTCATAATAATATTTTTCTGCCGTCCGGCGGAGTTCATCCGGATTCAAATGTCGGCGGAATGAAGAGGAAAAGTTGGAATGAAGCAAATCGACAATCATTACAACAGAAGCAAAAGCAAAAACAAGCACAGCAAAGTTAATAATTGTCTTCCGGTCAACTTCTGCAGGATACACAGACATAATCAAAATCCCGGCTGGCAGGAACAATTGGAATGTCCACATCATCTCCAACCGCTGATTTGCCAATGCCATGAGAAGAAGAATTGCCGCCTGCCCACCCATGATAAATCCGGCATACTTTGCAGCGGCCGGATTCGCAAAACAGCGGATTTTCCCGGGCAATTTTTTATGAGTAAGACAATAAGTCAACACCGCAGCTGCACTCATACAAAGAATTGGTGCGGCAATCGAAAACAGAATGGCAAAAATCTGAAAAAAATAACTGTACTGCTTTATTTTTCCTTCTGCAATATATGCAAAAGAGGAAAAATCCGTTTGCCATAAATGGTAAAGGTGAGGAGAAATCAAAAGGAAAAACAGCCCGCCCGCAAGGTATGGTTTGTATGATTTGAACAATAAACGGGCATTTTTATCATAGACCATATAAGCCAGAAAAGAGAGAAAAAAGATTCCGGCATAATATTTTGTCAGAAATGCACACGCTCCGCTGACCGCAAGCAGAAGCCATTGGTTCAATTTATTTTCCGTGATTCCCTTGTAAAAGTAATAGCACATCATGGGGACAAAAAGAATGTGCGGAACATTGGCATTAAATTTCGGAGTCTCATAATTATAAAGGAAATAAAAGGTTATGATCAGCGTTGCCATAACACTCTGCGGACGCTCAAAGAAACATCTTGACAGCTTGTAAATATATACAAAACCGATAGTAACAACAATCTGACTTAAGAGAAATACAGAAAAATTGTGAAAACGGAACAGAGAACAAAACCAGTAAAGCATATACCCCGCCATCGGCGGATGCTTGGCATTTCCCAGGTTGAAAGTGCTGCCCCACATCAAGGTTTCTGCCGGATCATAATGAAGAGCTTCGTAATAGGATGTTGGAATCAACACCCACATTATTCCTGAAAATAATAAAAAGTAAAAAAAGAATTTTAATGAAAAATCTTTTTTTATCTCACAGAAAACATTTCTCATACAGCACCTTTTCAAAATAATCCGTTGAATCAGTAATATATACTGACATTTAAAAAAAACAAGAGTCGTTTTGAAATCCTTACTTATCAAGATTGGTGAATTTGTAAAATATTCTCATTTTATTGATGTTTTTGATTTTTTTTGAATAAAAGAGCTTGTAAAAAACAGCAGACTGAATTATATTTTTCAAAGCAAAAAAATAAACCTGAAATATTAAGGAGAAAACAACATGAAAATCGGTTTTGCTCAGGAAATTATCACGCCGCCCATCGGTGTCGATCTTGCCGGCTACTTTAATGAACGCCTCAATGTAGGGATGTACGATGACCTCTATGTGAAAACCATCGTTTTTGAAGTCGATGGAAAACGCTGCGGTATCGTTGTGTTTGACCTGCTCGGTTACAGTCAGGGAATCCGTGACGGTGTCCGCAATGGAGCCGCGGCTGAATTCGGGCAGGAATTTTCCGATGGTCTCATTATCACTGCCACACACACTCATACAGGCCCCCGGATTGCAAAATTCGACACTGAAAATCCGCTGGTCAAAGATATCGTTGATGCAGCTATGCGCAGCTTGAGACGTTCCGTTGCAAACCTCCAGGACGGTGTCCTCGAAGCAACAAGCGTCTACAACAACCCCTATGCTTTCGTCCGCAGATATTTCATGAAAAACGGAACGATCGTCACAAATCCCGGTTGGAGAAATCCCGATATTGACCGTCCGGAAACAGAATTCGACCGTACCATCGAAATCCTCGGTGTCCGTCAGTGCGGACGTCTTGCAGCCTTGATCTGCAACATTGCAAACCACGGTGATACCATCGGCGGAAATTTTGTTTCAGCTGACTGGTACGGAAGAATGACACAGGCAATCCAGTACGAACTCAAAGAAAGCATTCCGGTTCTCATCCTCGACGATGCGTCCGGTGATATCAACCACTTTGACTTCCGTCAGGATATCAAACAGACCGGTTTTGAAGAAGCTGTCCGTATCGGACGCGGCTATGCAAGAATCGTCCTCGATGCCCTGAAAGATTTGAAACCTCTGGAAGCAGATTCCGTTAAAGTCAGCAACGGAACAGTCACGATCCCCCACCGCAAACTTACCGAAGCGGAACTGGCAGAAGCTCATCACATTCTTGCTACCGTTCCGGATATCAAAAAGGAAGGCGACTTTGAAAGTCAGGATTTGGCAAACAAAGTTCCTGCAGCACTGCGTTACTTCGCACAGCGTGCGCTGGATTGCCATGAAAAGAGTGTCCCCTCTCACAGCTGCCGTATGACAAATATCCAGATCGGCAAAGATCTTATGTTCTCCACACTTCCCGGCGAAAGTTTCAACGGTATTGCACGTGCGATCCGCGAAAAAAGCCCCTGCAAACACACCTTTGTTGTGGAACTTTCCCAGGATGTTTCCGGATACGTTCCCATGAAGGAATGTTTTGCCCGCGGCGGATATGAAGTCCAGCCCGGCATTGATACCGTTGCTCCTGAAGCAGCTGATGTCATCATCGAAAAGGCTGTAGAACTGTTCTGATCTCTTCCGCATATTCAGAAAAGCTGCTGCAAAATTCAATGTTTGCGGCAGCTTCTTTTTTGCATAGAGGTAATTTCAAAAGTCCGGCAAAATTTGGCTGAAAAGAGATTGCTGATGAGATGGAAATGGTAGTTTGAGCGTGGCTACTCACAGAGTAACCACCGAAAACGCTCCATTTTCAGATCACAGCAAGAATTTTCAGACATTTTTGAAGACTTTTGAAATTGCCTCCATAAAAAAAAATACATATCATTTTTCAAAAATCCGGTTGAAAAGTTCAGGAAAAATGCTATTATTACCCGGAGAAGGATATGGTATTTTCCAAAGATTTTATATTAAACAAGGAGTAGAAACTCATGAAAACATTGTTGAAAGACTGCCAGTTGGTCACCCCCGAAATGGAATTGGAAGGTGCTTCCGTTCTGATCGAAAATGATCGGATCAAACGGATTTATACCTGTGATGATGAACTGCCGGAAGCAGATCAGGTCATTGATATTCAGGGTGATTTCGTCATGCCCGGATTCATTGATGTTCACTGTCACGGGAATTCCGGACTTGATTTTGCCGACTGTACGCTCGAAGCAGTCAAGACCATGGCTGAAAAGAAACTGCTGGAAGGAGTTACCACCCTTCTCCCGACAACCCTCACCCTGCCCGAAGAAACTCTGGCAGAAGCGATGAAAACCGCTGCAGAATATGCAAAGAATCCCACCGGCTGTAAAGTCCCCGGAGTTCATCTGGAAGGTCCGTTCATCAACCCGAAATGCCTCGGTGCACAGAACCCGGCATACGTCCGTGCCCCCAATCTGGATGAAGTTATGCGCTTGAATGCGATTTATCCTGTTCTGAAAGTTTCCTATGCAGTGGAAATGGAAGGCGGAGCTGAATTTGCAGCAGAACTGATCTCTGAAGGAATCACACCTTCCTGCGTTCACAGTGCGGCAACTTATGCAGAATTCCAGGCAGCACACGAACACGGCTTGAAAAACCTCAGTCATTTCTGCAACCAGATGACACCGCTTCATCACCGCGATATCGGACTGGTCGGAGCTGGTTTGATGAATGAAGATGTTTATATTGAATTCATCTGCGACAAACTCCACATCTGCCCGGATATGATCAATCTGGTCTTCTCCCTCAAGGATGTCAATCACATTCAGCTGATCACCGATGCAATGCGCGCAGCCGGAATGCCCGATGGCGAATCTTCTCTCGGTGGACTTCCTGTGATCGTGAAAGACGGTGCAGCACGTTTGAAATCCAACGGAGCATTGGCAGGAAGCACTCTGAAACTGAATCACGCTCTGCGGAATGTGGCAGAAATCACCGGATATTCCCTCTCTGAACTGGTGAAAACCACCTCCTGGAACCAGGCTTGCGCACTCGGATTGAAGGATGTCGGCCGCATTGAACCCGGCTACTTCGCGGATATCGTTGTCCTCGACGGCAGCTTTGAAGTCCGTCAGGTCTTCGTTAACGGTGTCAAGAAAGTCGGATAAGGAAACGCTATTACAACGGAGTGTGCAGTTTCATTCTGCCGCTCCGTTATTTGTTTTTGAGGAGGCAGGTTTATGCTGAAAAAAGCTGCAGTTTTTTCTCTGATCTTATTGAGTTCTCTGTTTTCAGTTTTGAATGCAGATGAACCAGTGGGAGTGTTTCGCATTCAGAACACGCAGGAGTTTATCCGGAAGAGTTCCGTCTTTATGAGCAAGGTCAACGAGCAGGCCGGCGGTGCAACAGCGGTGTTTCTGAATGATGGATTATTGTCTAAACTTACAGCTTTGGACCCGAATAAACCTGTTACAGCGTATTTTTATTTTGCCAAACCTGCTTTGCAGATGGTATATTTCGGCAGTTATCTCAAGGGGAAAAAACTGGAAAAAGTTTCAGCTCTTCCCGGACAGAACCTTGTTCCCGAAAAAGATAAATCCGGCGGGATTGTTTATGCTGATCCGAAATTCAAGAACCGGATCAAAGGCTTGAAAGCCGATACCATTCCCCTGCCCCGGAAGATTCTTGCCGGACAATATATTTTCCGGGAAAATCTTCAAGCTCCGGACAACAGTATACACAATCATGATATTGCAGTTTTCCTTTCCAATGAGTTCGACAGGTTTTCATTCACGGTTGATTTTCCATCCGAAGATCTCCTGAACGCTGAAGTGGATTTCATCGCAAAGAAAAACAGTAAGATGAATGAATTCAGCAATCGTCAGCATCCGCAATTGAAGGACAGGGCTTTGGCACTCCCGAAACCGGAATTTTATATTTATGCTGAACTCCCCGCCGGGCAGCCGGCAGCCAGAGGGTTCATTGATGTCTGCACCATTGCTTCTCAGGATTTCGCAAATGATGAACATATCCTCGGCCGTTTTCTCCACACTGTTCTGACCGGAGATCATCCGGCAGCCCTGATGCTCAGCAAGAATCAGGATTACTATCTGTTCAGCGGAACAATTCCTTCCGCAGAAAGAAAAGCGTACTTTGAAAAATTCCTGAAATCCAACGGGGATTCCTACAGCGGGAAAACATACCTTTTCCACAACGATGACGGAACTGATATTTATGTTGCAATCATTGGAAATACAGCAAACCTTCTGATTAAAAAGAAAAACGGAATGACCCCGGGAATTTCTCAGACATTCCAATCGTTAAAGCCTTTGAGACAGAAATGTTCCGGCAGAGAATTTCTGCTTGCCATGATGCGGAACGCTGAAGGCTCTTATGAAAAAATGATTTCCTCTTCCATGATAAACGGGAAATTTCATTTTACTTTGAATCTGCGCCCGAAGGCAGCTTTTACCATACTTCCGCGGCTGTTCACCGGAGAGGATTTATTTCAGGAATGATCCCCTTCTGCATTGTCGAAGAACATCATCAGGTTTTACCGTTCTGGACTGAAACAGCCGGAAACGGAACGCTTGATTTCATTTTGACACTGGATCATCATACAGATGTTCTTCCGGCATTCAGCAGATTGGAAACAAAACCGGAAATTGACCGGATGAATCCGGAAAAAGCAGTTTTACAACTCCGTCATGATGAACACATTGACTGGGCTTTGCGTGCCGGAATCATGAACCGGGCATTGATTCTTTCCCATGAAAATTTCACAGAACCGGCACACCCTGCAATGATGGTGATCTGTCCGGAACTATGGCCGGATACACAAGCAATTCTGAACTCGGAACCATCCGCAGTTTCTGCGGCAGAAAAAGTTTTGGAACCGGAATATTTACAGTATGCTGTTACAGGGGATGATTTGAAGAAAAGTTATATTCTGGATATTGATCTGGATAACTTTCTCTGTAAAAAAGCACTTCGCCCGGAAAGACCGGAATTTTTTCTTGAATTGGTGAACCATGCAAAGGGAATTTCCATTTCCATGGAGCGTGACTGGCAGAGAATTCTGCGGTTCAGAGGGGAAACTTTAACCTCCGATGATATTTTATCCATGCTGGAATCATTAATCAGACAGAAATTCACTTGATTTTTCTCAAAATGACTGTATAATAATATGTTACCATAAAAACTTTAACAGAAAGAGGTGTTATTATGTCTATTGAAACCGCCAGAGCATTTTGCATGAAGATGATGAGTGATGATGAATTCCGTGATTCTCTCGGACAGGCTGAATCTGCAGATGGAATCCGTCAGATCATCTCTGATGCAGGATTCAGCTTCAGCAAATACGACCTTCTGAAAATCGTCGGCGAACTTACCGGAAAGAAAATTGAAGCAGACGAACTGGAAGCAATGGTCTGCGGATTCTATCAGGAAGAAGTCGCAACCCAGAATCCGAAGGCTGTGGAAAACGTTACCGAATGGTTCCGTTCTCTTGAATAAGAAACCGGACACATTTCTCTGCAGACGGGGCTGTTTACAGAAGCAGCCCCTTTCTGTTCCCAACAGAAATTGATTCACAGAAATCCACATTTTTTTGACTCTGTTACTAATATGGGGTGATAAATTCTTCTATTTCACTCAAAAGATGGCATTTTGATTTTTGTTATCAAAAATCAGAATGCCGCAAAAAGGGTTGAAAAAGGATGATGGGGTTCGGGGAAGAAGGGAAAACCTTTCCTGAAAAGTTTTTCCCTTCTTCCCCGATCACAAATCAACCTTTATCGGGAACAGAGCCATATTTTTTCATAAAACGATTCTTTACTCAGGCATATTGATCCGGGATAATTTCCGGATGAAAATGATGATCAGAAATGACAAGCCACCCAGAGCAAACAGAAACGGTGTCAGGACGATCGTTCCAAAAAACATTGCTTTCATATCCCGGAAACGGGGATGATAATCGTGCTTCGCATATTCTGCCAGAATTTCCGGCGGCATGACATTGAGATTGATTGGATAACCGGTGTACGGATCGGACCAGCCTGTTTTATCTCTTGCAAACCTGTCCCGCAGTTCCATACGGTAATGCCAACCGCTGTAAACAAAAGCAATGTTCAGCGGGGAAAGCAATAACGGAAAAATCAGCAGCCAGAGAAAAAACACTTTTTTCAGACGGATGAGAAAATGAAAACCAATCATGATCCATACTGTGTATAAAGGCACCAGCACCCAGAGCCGGTACTCATAGATAAAACTGAAGATTTTCAAATCAGTGGGAATCGTCATTGTGTTTTTCTCCTGTAAAATCTTCCGCCTTTTCCGCTGTTGATGAATTTATCACCGGGCAGGGACTTTTGAAGCATATCGGAATATCTGCCGTTTTTTCCGCCGCAGGATGTCAGGCTGTCGCCGAAACAGACGATCCGCTTTTCCTCACTTCCCCACAATGCCGAGACAGACAGCAGACTCAAAATGACTGTTTGAAGAATGTGTTTCATGATTTTCACTTATCCCGTTTTTTCAGAATTTTACGCTTCTCAACAATGATTAAATTACTCCGTTTCTTGAGAATTTCAATAATGAAAAAATTCTTCTCATCATTTTTTGCAGATTTTTTTACATGAAGCGCTGTTTTTTCATGAAGATGGCATTTTATTTTTGTACATCAAAAATCGGAATGCAGCAAAAAGGTTTGAAATCGGGATAATGGGGTTCCGGGAAGAAGGGGCTGTTGCGAAACAACTCACAAATAGAAACTTTTGTACGGAGAAAAACGAGTGCTCAGAGTGTACGGTGGGAGATTATCAAAAGACATGTTGAGGTAATTTCTCCCAAAAAAAATGAAAAGTTTTGCTTTCCGGCTTGAAAAAACAGATAAATGGAGTAACTTATTGCAAAAAGAGACGGGGGGAAGTCTCACAGTTCATTTACACCGTAATTTTCTGAGATTATCCTGAAAAACCGACCAAGTTAAAATTGATAAAACCTCGAAAATATGACGGAAAGTCCGGTACGACTGTTGTCTAAGACAGGTCTGCCGGGCGCTTCCTTGTGTTTTCGAGGTGGGTTCTTGGTCGGACCTTTCAGGATGATGCTTGGGGGCGTTCGGTTTTTTTTCCCTGAATAAACAACAGGAGACGAATCATGGAAGGTGAATTCTACCGCAGCTACAAAACCTTTGCAATGTATCCGATAACGATTCATTGTAAAGGTATGAAATACAAGGAAGCGACGATTCTGTCTGCCGGATTTGCCTCTTTCGGATGCGATATTCATAAAGTCAGCGCTTACATTACCCTGAAGAACGGAACCCCTGAACTGGCAAAAGAATTACTGGAAATTTTGAATCAGGATGGAAATTTTGTCAGAAGCAATCCTGTCAGCAATTTTATTTATGGCATGTGGTAAAAAAAATTATGGTTTCGTCATCAACAGATATTGATTATTTCCCAGAATGTCCGGGGCAAAATAAATCAGATTCCACTTTTCAGCATCATCTTTTGTAAATCCGGGACGATAAATCAAATCAACGGCACCGGCCCGGAGCAGCCCGGTCAAACGTTTTTCCGGACAAATAATCACTTTGATTTTCCATCCGTTTGACTCCAATTTTTTCCGGATTTCCTCCGGCACATTCCGGTCAGACGAAGTCACGCCAAGACGAAGTATTTTAGATTGATTCAATTCTTTCATCCGCTGTTCCTCCCGGCTTTGCCGCAATTCAGAACGGTGCAGCAGTCCGGAAGGATACTCTTTCCCGCTGAAACAGCCGTTCAGCAGGAAAGTCAGCAACAGCGTAATGAAAGAGAGATATTTCACGGATTGACCACGATGTTGTCGATCAAACGGGTAGTACCGTAAAAGACAGCTGCGGCAAAAAGCACCGGACGTTCCACTTTGGAAACAGGTTCCAGAGTTTCAGCATCGACAGATTCAAAATAATCCACTCTTCCGCCTGCGGCAGTAACGGATCGCATTGCCTGTTCCAGCAGAGGAGCGGTTTCTTTCGCCCCGTTTTTCACGGCATCAGCGATCGTAAAAATCGCTTTGGAAAGGGAAAGAGCCTGAACACGCTGTTCCGCTGAAAGATATTTGTTGCGGGAACTCTTTGCAAGACCGTCAGCTTCCCGGATGATGGGGGAAACGATGATTTTGACGGGGACGTTCAAATCACGGACCATCCGTTTCAGGACAGCCACCTGCTGAGCATCTTTCTGTCCGAAAACAGCCAGATGCGGCATTGTGGCATTGAAGAGCTTGGTCACAACACTTGCCACACCGCGGAAGTGAATGGGACGGCTTCTGCCGCAAAGACCTTTGGAAAGTTTTTCCTCAGTAACCCATGTGGAAGAATCCGCAGGATACATTTCAGAAGCGGCGGGAGCAAAAACAGCATCCACGTTTTTCTGACGGCACAGTTCCAGGTCCCGTTCCAGATCTCTGGGATAGGCATCGAAATCCTCATTCGGACCGAACTGGGTGGGATTCACAAAATTGGTCAGAATGATCTTAGTCGCTCCGTTTGCGCGGGCTGTGTCGATCAGGGACAAATGTCCTTCATGAAGAAATCCCATGGTGGGGACAACTGCCACAGTCTCCCCGGCCATGCGCTGTTTGTCGGACCAATCCTGCATTTCCTGAATGGAACGGACAACTATCATGTTATCTTAAGCCTTTCTCTGAGCGGCAATATCTGCTGCAACAGCTTTTTCGTATGCATCGAAATCAGTGATCATGACCTGAGCGACACCTGTTTTGATAGCGGCTTCAGCCACGCGTGCGGCAACACGGGGCACGACACGGATATCGAAGGGTTTCGGAATCACGTAGGTTGATTTGAATGGATTTTCGCCATCGAACACACCAGCTGCGGCATCTTCCGGATAAGCTGCCTTGAGTTCAGCCAGAATATCAGCCGGAATGGGTTCACGGGCGATTTCAGCCAACGCACGGGATGCAGCATGTTTCATTGCTTCGTTGATATCCTTTGCGCGGACATCCAGAGCACCACGGAAGATTCCGGGGAATCCGAGAACGTTGTTGACCTGATTGGGAAAGTCGGAACGTCCGGTACCTGCAACTGCGGCACCTGCGGCAATGGCTTCTGTGGGAGTGATTTCAGGAACAGGGTTTGCCATCGCAAAGACGATTGCATCTTTTGCCATAGTGCGGACCATATCCTGAGTCAGAGCTCCACCGACGGAAACACCCATGAAGACGTCAGCGCCAACGATTGCTTCAGCCAGAGTTTTTTCTTTCATGGGGCGTGCGAAAGCGCGTTTCTGTTCGTTGAGATCGGTACGGTCAGCGCGGATGGTTCCTTTGGAGTCGCAGAGGGTGAAGTTTTCGCGTTTGGCACCTGCGGAGATATAATATTCCGCACATGCGATACCCGCTGCACCTGCACCGTTCATCACGAATTTACATTCTTCGATTTTCTTGCCGACGAGTTCGATTGCGTTAATAATGCCGGCGAGAGAGATGATCGCAGTACCATGCTGGTCATCGTGGAACACAGGGATTCCCATTTTCTGTTTGAGGGTGGTTTCCACTTCAAAACATGCGGGTGCTCCGATATCTTCCAGGTTGATGCCGCCGAATGTGGGTTCCAGTGTTTTGACAGCTTCGATCAGCTTTTTTGCATCGGTTTTTCCATCTTCGCCTTTGCAGGAACCGAGACAGAGGGGGATTGCATTGATTCCGGCGAACTTTTTGAACAGCACACATTTTCCTTCCATAACGGGGAGACCTGCTTCGGGACCGATATTTCCGAGACCGAGAACAGCTGTGCCGTCGGAAACAACAGCCACAGAATTTGCTCTTCCGGTGTATTCCCAGACAGTTTCCGGTTTGTCATGGATCTCCATGCAGGGAACCGCAACGCCTGGGGTATATGCCAGAGAGAGATCTTCCTGGGTCACACAGGGCTTGGATGCGATGACATTGATTTTTCCTTTGGGTCCACGGGAATGGTATTCCAGTGCTGCTTTTGCGAGTTCTTCCTTAGTCGCCATGCTATTTTCTCCTGAAAAGTTAAGTTTTTTCAAAAAAAGTTGCTCTTTTTTGCCGGAATCATTGGCAATTATTAAAAAATGCTTTAAATTACCACATGTTAGAGAATTTTTCAAGTAGAAAGGAAAGAGAAGTATGAACATTCTTGTTGTTGGTAACGGCGGACGCGAACATGCAATCGCTTATTGGCTCTCAAAATCCATGCCTTCCGGCTCTAAACTTTACTGTGTTCCCGGCAATCCCGGTATCTCTGTCATTGCAGAATGTGCCGCAATCAAAGCAGAACCAGCACCGGTTGCCGCGTTTGCAAAAGAAAAACAGATCGACTTTGCAGTGATCGGACCTGAAGCACCGCTTTGTGCCGGAGTTTCTGATGCACTCCGTGAAATCGGCGTGGCAGTCTTCGGTCCTTCCAAAGAAGCTGCTCAGCTGGAAGGCAGCAAAGATTTTGCAAAACAGTTCATGGTCAAATATGGCATTCCCACTGCAAAATATCAGACATTCACCGAAGAAGCTCCAGCTTTGGATTATGTCAACGCTGAATATGATGCAAACCGTGCAGTTGTTGTGAAAGCCGATGGTCTTGCAGCAGGAAAAGGTGTGATTGTTGCAGAAAACCGTCAGCAGGCACTGGATGCAGTCAAAGAATGTTTCGGCGGTGCATTCGGAAATGCCGGAGCAAGAGTTGTGATCGAAGAACTTCTGGAAGGTGAAGAAGCCTCCATTCTCGCATTGACCGATGGAAAGACAATCATTCCCCTTGCAAGTTCTCAGGACCACAAGAGACTTCTGGATGGCGATATGGGCCCCAACACAGGCGGAATGGGCGCTTACTCTCCAGCCCCTGTCGTTACCGATGAACTCATGGCAACTGTCAAAGAATTAGTTCTTGACCGCTTCCTGACTGGAGTCAAAGCAGAAAATCTGTTCTACCGCGGCGTGATCTATGCCGGAATCATGGTCACAAAAGACGGACCGAAAGTTCTGGAATTCAATGTCCGTTTCGGCGACCCCGAAACACAGGCAGTTCTTTCCAGACTGGATTCCAGCCTTTGTGATGCCCTTTACAAAACAGCTGTCGGCGAAGTTGATAAAATCGACCTTGTCTGGAGCAAAGATACCACCGTTTGTGTTGTTCTCGCCTCCGGCGGATATCCCGGAACCATTGACAAAGGTCATGTGATCACCGGCTTGAAAGATGCCTGGAAAGCCGGAGCATACGTGTTCCACGCAGGAACAGCCGATGAAAGCGGAAAAGTCGTCAATTCCGGTGGACGTGTTCTCGGTGTCACGGTTCGCGGTGAAGGTATTGCCGATGCGATCCGCAAGGTCTATGAAATCGTTCCCAAGATCAAATTTGCCGGAATGCAGTACCGGAAAGATATTGCACACCGCGCATTGAAACGTTTGGAAAAATAATCTGAAAGGATCAATATCATGAAGGCTTTCTCTGTTTTATTCTGTTGTACCGCCGCAATTCTTTTATCCGGGTGTTCTGTCTCCGGAGTAAAAACGGAACTTTCCGCCACAAAGCTGGAAAAAGGAGTTCAGGTCTCTGAAGCTGAATTGGCAAAAACAGGGGAAGCCTATTTCCGTCAATCAGTAAAAGCGCTGCAAACAAGAAATCATGCTGAATTCACGGAACATTACATTACCGAAGGCAAACAGAAGATCACAACAGAGGTCTTTCGTGCAATGTCAGAAAATTTCCGCTTGAAGCACGGAAAAATGAAACAGCTCAAATACTTGGGCTGTATCAATAAATATTCCGGAAAGATCCTTTTGTGGAGTGCGATCTTTGAACGGACTTCGGCTGTCAATGAACAGTTGAAGAAAGCCGGATATGATCCTGCAAAAATTCCTGATACGGAATCTCTCGTTCAAATGATGATCGGGAAAACGGATAAAGGCTGGAGAATCATCCGGATGGGTGTCCAATAAATCTGAACCAGGAGGTTGATGATGAAGCATTTTCTGAGTTTATTGCTGTTGTCTGCTGTGCTTCTGCTGTCAGCAGATGTCAAAATTGTCGGAACGACCAAGAGTGTTACAGCTGCGGCGAAGGCACTTATGCAGGGGATTCCGGGATATCAAGTGGAAGTGCTTCTTCCCGCCATCAGCGGGTGTCCTCATGATTATTCACTGACTCCGGCAGATATGAAACGTCTTTCCGGAGCGAAAATTGTAGTCATCAACGGCGGCGGAATGGAAGGATTTCTGCATGGAGTTGTGGAACGGGTCTGTCCGGGAGCAAAAATCGCAGATGCCTCCAAAGGAGTTCTTCCGGATATCAAAAATACGCCCTGCACCAATGAAAAACATTGCCATCACCATCATCACCACCACAATGAACACATTCTGGCGTCTCCTCAGATGGCGGGGAAAGCAATTCAGGCCCTCAGTTCCCAGCTCAGAATGATTTTTGCCGGAAAACCGGAAGTCGCTGAAAAAATCGGAAAAAATACGGTTCATTTCTATGAAGAATTGAACAGACTTCATATTGATTACCGGAATTTTGCAGCCACTGTTCCTGCTTCAAAAAAACGGATTCTTGTCCAGCATTCCATTTTTGATTATCTGGCGAAAGAAGCCGGTTTTGAGATCAAAGGAACGATTTTCAAACATGATATGCAGGAGCCGTCAGCCTCAGAAGCAGCCAAGCTGATCCGGCAAATCAAAAAAGAAAAGATTTTTGCGATCTTTGCTGAACGGGGAAAAACTTCCCGTATGACAGAACGGATTGCCCGGGAAAGTAAAATTCCGGTTATCTATCTGGATGCAAATCCGGCAAATGATTCTCCGGAAAAGTTTCTGCAGATGTTCCGGCAGGATCTGAACACTTTGAAAGAAGCGGTAAAACAGAAATGAAACTTCCCCCGAACCACGACTGTAAATGCGTCAATGCCGTCACCTTCAAAGGTGTTTCTGTTGGCAGCAATGATGTAAATATCCTGCAGAATATCAATGCAGTGATTCCTCATGCAGGCTGTACAGCAATCGTCGGCCCCAATGGAGCCGGAAAAACAACACTGGTTCTTGCATTACTGAATGAAATAGATTACACCGGAACAATTGAGTTCTGTTCCAACCGCCGTCCGCGGATCGGTTATGTTCCCCAGCAGCTTGCCTTTGACCGGGGAATGCCGCTGACAGTTACAGAGTTCATTGCAGCGTTCCATCAGAAACGCCCTCTCTGTTTCGGGATTCAAAAAGAGTTGAAACAGAAAATCCATGACCTGCTCGGCGAAACAGGTTGTCTCCATCTGGCACAGCGTCCGCTGGGAGCTCTTTCCGGCGGAGAATTGCAGAGAGTCATGCTGGCAGGAGCATTATCACAGGATCCGGAACTGCTGATTCTTGACGAACCGGCATCCGGAATCGACTTTAAAGGCGGGGAAGTCTGCTGCGAACTTCTGGAACGGTTCCGGAAAGCCCACGGATTCACTCAGCTGATGGTTTCCCATGACTTGAACACTGTTATGGCGCATGCAACTCACGTTATCTGTCTGAACAGAACTGTTATCACCCAGGGAGACCCGAAGGCAGTTCTGACTCAGGAGGTTCTGGCACGGGCATTCGGACCACATATCGGCTGCAGCTGCGGAAAGGATCATAATCATGGAAAATAATCTGGTCGCATTTCTCTGCGATCTTCTCGGGAAAATACCGCTGGAGATCATGCAATATGAATTTATGCGGATGGCTCTGCTTGGTCTGCTGATCATCACACCGATGGCGGCGATTTGCGGAACTCAGGTAGTTAATTTCAATATGTCCTTCTTCTCTGATGCCATCGGGCACTCTGCATTTGCGGGGGTGGCGGTCGGACTCGTAATGGCGATCAGCCCGGAATATACCATGCCGGCACTGGCTCTTCTGGTGGGACTGGCTATTATGGCGGTCAAACACAGAAGCGGTCTTTCTTCTGATACCGTAATCGGGGTGATGTTCTCGGCTGTTGTGGCTGCCGGACTTGCCATTGTCAGCCGTTATCCGGATGCTATGAAAAATTCCCAGATGTTCCTTTATGGAGATATTCTCACTATCAGTGAAAAAGATATTCTTCTGATGCTTGGACTGGCTGTGGTTTTCACTGTTTTCCAGCTTTTTGCATTCAATAAAATGATCTGCATTGAACTGAATCCCCAACTGGCAAAAGCACACCGGATCAAAGTAGGGATCTATCAATACTTCTTTGCTGCACTGCTTTCTCTTGTCGTGATTTTTGCAGTCAAAGCAATCGGAGTTCTGCTGGTAACAGCGATGTTGATTACTCCGGCGGCGGCGGCAAGAAACCTGGCTTCATCCTATGGAAAAATGGTCTGGATTTCTTTGATTATCGGCATAGTATCATCCGTTGCCGGACTCTTTCTGTCATTTCAGGAATGGATGCAGACTTCCACAGGAGCGACGATCGTTCTCTGTTCGTGCATGTTTTTTATAATCAGTCTGATTTTCCGGAAAAAGAAACGTGCCTGACCGCTCAGCGAACCTGAGCGGCATAATTCAGGATCCCCCTGAGAATTGAATTGGCAACCTGTTCCTGATATACATTGGAGGAAAGTCTTGTGCATTCTGCCCAGTTGGAAACAAAACCGGTTTCGATCAGAACAGCCGGACAAGACACATTCCGGATTACATAAAAGCGGGCATGTTTCACACCTCGGTCGGCTGCATACGGCAAATTTTTTGCCATTGCACGCTGCACATAATATGCAAGAAGATTATTGTTTCTGCTGAACGCATTGCTGCCGGAAACGGTTTTATTCAGCTTGGTGTCCCCTGTAGAAGGAACATTCAAGGGTGTTGCCGCAAAGGTCTCCACACCGCTGACTTTTCTGTTTGCAGCGGCATTACAGTGAATGGAAATGAAGAGGTCCGGTTTCGGACGGGAATTTTTCCAGAGAGAAACCCGCTGTTCCAGAGACGGGAAGGTATCTCCGCCCCGGGTTAAGCGGACGGAATACCCCAATTTGATCAATTTTCTGCGGAGCTTCAATGCTATTGCAAGAGTAATATCCTTTTCCTTTTTCTTATTGGCACCGATCGCTCCGGTATCTTTCCCGCCATGACCGGCATCAATCATAATTGTCCGCACCATTTTACCTTTGAGGGAACGCGGACGGAGCAGCGGGTCAAGGGTATAGAGAAAATCGTCAATAGACAAATAATAGACATTTTTATATTTTACAGGAGAAAAGAACCAATAAAGGTTGACTCCATTAAAAGAACCTGCACGTTTTTTTGTATTGAACTTTGCCACATAATATCTGGAATAGAGATAGACATCATTTCCTTTGATATATATTTTCATTCCGTAATATCTTGCCACATCATTCAGATTGACCCAGCGGCGTCCGGAATAAATAATGGAATGAATTGATTTTCGCGGGGCTGCCTCCAGATTGATTTCAGCAAAAGCTGCGGTAAATAACAGCAGAAAAAAGAAAATCCTCACAAATTTCATCTGTATCATCCTTTCAAAAATAAAATGCAAACTATCTGAACAATACTTGCTGCAGATATGAATAAACTATTTCAGATATACTGGATTCATAATAAACAGGAACAGACTGCACCAAATGGATTTCCGGAACTGACTCCGAATTCAAACCTTCTGCTGTTCTGCTCTTCATCGGGATATCCTGCATTCTCAAGTTACCCCGTAAGATAGCATATTCTCCGGAATATGCAAGCTGTACTTTTTGAAAAAGATAAAAAAAAATCCCCGCTGCAGATACCGTTTCCGGTATGACAGGAACCGCAGCAGGTATAGGCAAATCAGGAATTATTTCCCTTTTTTTGCCTCGTCTTTTTCCCCCTTGGAATCATTGCATGCAGTATCACCACTCTTGGGATCACTGTTGCAGGCTGTGTCATCATTTCCGCCCTTTTTACAATCTTTGCAATCAGCGGTTGTTTTGGCATGCTCCTTTTTGATCGCTTTGCATTTTTCCTGCATCTCTTTCGGAGCCTTTTTCAAATTCTTCCGGCAGCAGTCGCAATCAGCTTTGACTTCGCAGACACAAATATCTTCTTCTACGCAATCGCAGCCTTTGCACCCATCGACGTAAGCAACATCATCAATAATGAGAATTGCATGAGGTGACGGATTTTTTGCATGAGCGTTTCCATTCTTTTTTGCATTCTGTGCATTTGCTTTGTCACATCCGGCAAAAAGAATTGTCAGTGCCAGCATAAAAGCTGTAAAAATCATGTTCTTCATAAAAACACCTTCGCTTTCTGACCGATTCCTGGTTGAAACATTCCGCTCCTGTCAGCAGAAAGGAAGAAGTTACGGTCGTTCCCCTTCATCTTCCTGAAACAGCAGTTTTGAAAAAAAGTGCAAGACTCTATTCCGGAAATAAACCATATATCACGAGTAATTAACAGATACTTTCCAGCTTCATCAGAAAGCTTTTTTCTTTTTTTGCAGAAGATATCCGGAACTTTTATTGTAAAAAAATATTTTTTTGATTTGTAAATTCCGGACATTGCAGTATATTACGTCTCTATCCGGAGTAACCCCGTTGTGTAATGGTAGCACAACTGGTTTTGGTCCAGTTAGTTTGGGTTCGAATCCCGACGGGGTTACCATTTATTCTCTGAATCTATTCCTTTCTCCCATTTCTTTCATCATATCTTCCACAGATATCATTCATGATACTGAAATATAAAACAAGGGATAAATTTATTTACGGAACAATCCGACTGATGAATTTCAGAAGAAAAAAATAGAAGGGGAAATCTACCAACATAAAACTTGAGAAAGCCTCCATCCAACAACAATCAAAGCAAATATAATAATCAGAAGAATTCCGGAAATAATCCGCCAGCGGTTCTTGTGTTGAAAGACAATTCCTTTCCGTTTGCGCTGATTGCAAATCAGCCCATAACAAATCCCCAGAGGAATGGTATAAAAAATTACCATTGCTGATATCCACGCCCCCCAATCGCAGAAAAATCTTTTCATCGGCTCATCACAAAAAGCCTCATCCACATAAGGCTCCGGAACACCGAACGCATCAGATAAGGCAGCCAGAAGACTTGCAAGCAGAATATTTCCGATCCAAAAAGCAAGAGGCTTTTCACGGAATTTCAGTACAGTTCCAACTGGAAAAGATATTGCCGCAAGAATAAAAAACGTTCCTGTCACCAATGAAACGACAGATTCTCCTGGATATCCGGAAATCCCCCCAGTGGAATTTTCATCCAGCACAAAATTATTGAAATTATTCAACCCGCAATAAAAAAGCAGAGAGAACCATGCAAGATGAAAAGTATATGCAAAGTTTATTTTTTTCAGGAAAGACAACATCAGAGATACCTGTTCATTTACCAACTGAAACCGTATTATTCTCAGTATAACCTTATATTTTCCGCAGAGAATTGATCTTTTTGATCATTTCAACCGGTCTGCTGACCCCGATCATAATAATCTCTGCGCCAGCGGATGCAGCAGTACCTATCATAACATTTCCGATTCCGCAAATACGCTGCCAGATACTCTGCTTATAATTTGCTCCCCGCATATCCTTGATCCATATTTCATCCTGATTTTTTGCAATCCAGCCCCTGCGGACAATGACACGGTGCGTTGTAATTTCATAGAAGGTGAATTTGATCTCTATCAGGACATAAAGCAGGATAAAAATACCGACGATGAACGGAATCGTAAAAATTCCGAGCAGAATCCACCAGAAATAATTCCAAACACAGGGATGATATATTTCCAAACTCCGTTCAGATGATATATCATTCCTCTGTTCTGTGTAGACAACAGAATTCAGCGGAGCTCCGCATTTCGGGCAGACAGCAGCTCTTTTGGAAATCAGAGCATAACAATCCGGACAAGGAAAAAGATTTGCATTTTTGATTTCAAACTCTTTCCAACAAGCGGAACAGGTCATTTTCTGACCGACCAGACTGCTATCAACTTCATGGGGCGTTTTACAATTGCTACATTCTGTTTTCATCTCAACCACTCTCTTAAATATTGATCCCGTAATAAACTCGATTTATTTATCCAGTTCTATCATTCCCAATTTTTTTCCTGCAACATAAGTTCCGATATTGTCCCCGGCAACATTGCAGGCTGTTTCAAACATATCGAGCAGCGGATTGATTCCGAGTGCAAGAGCAACGATTATAGAGGTCTGCTCCTGAGTCAGATTAAATCCGGAAAGTACAAGAAACAGCAGGAATACACTTCCGCCGGGAATTCCGCCTGCTCCGATCGAGGCAAAAACAACACCGAGAACCATCATCATCGTTTGCCCCGGAGTCATATCAAATCCGAAAAGATTGGCTGCAAGCACAGCAAATACAGGAAGATGGATACATGCACCATCCATGTTGATGGTGGAACCGAGACTCAATGTAAAACCTGAAAGTTCTCTTCTGACTTTCAGCTTTTCATTTGCGGTTTTCAAAGAAACAGGCAAAGTTGCCGCGCTGGAACGGGTTACAAAAGCTGTCAGAATCGGTTCCCGTAATTTCCACAATACAGGATACGGATTTTCCCGGCAAATAATCCACATTGCCAACGGATAACAAACCAATATCATCAGCAGCACACCGCAAATCACACAGCCGGCAACCTGTAAATATGACTGGAACAGTGCCACGCCGAATTTTGCAAAACAAAATGCTGTCAAAGCAAACACTCCAATCGGAAAATACTTCAAAACCCAGTCAACAATTTTGAAAATCGTTGTCTGGAAAGCATCAAAAAGTCCTAACATTCCTTCAATCTTGTGCTGTGAAACAAGATCTTTCTTTTCCGCCGCTGTATCCAGCATAACACGGGCTGCCAATCCGAAAAGGATGGAAAATACGATCACCGGAAGGAATTTTCCCTGTGCCAATGCTTCAAACGGATTGCAGAACAAACTGTAAAGAATATCCAGAAACGCATTCCCTCCCGCACTGCTGCGGGCCGCCATCGCTGATGCCTGACCCCGCAGACTTTCATCCAGTAATTTCTCCGGTGCAACGGAAAGAGCAGGATTGAAAAACATTGCAACAACAGTACCGAATACTGCCGCAAAGAGGGAGGTGAAAAAATACCAGCCGCAAACAAACAACCCCATTTTCCCAAACTGTTTCAGCGGAAGAGTTGCAGCTCCGCTTATAATGGTGCAGACAATGATCGGCATAACGATCATTTTCAGCATACTGACCAGAATATTTCCGAACGGTGCAAGAATAGATGTTGCAGTATTCAGAAAATTGCCGCCCAGCTGACCGCCCAGCCAATAGAGAAGCAATCCTCCGGCACACCCCAATACAAATGCACCCAAGTTTAGATAGATCAACGGAACACGAAAATACCAGCTGAAAAGTTTCATTTGTTCTTCATCCCTGTTTTGTTTTTACTTGGCTACGTAACATATTTTCTGTAAATTCTCTAAAATCCCTGCTGCGCCTCAGATGTAACGTTTACTCTCGCTGAGCCATGTTTCATCCAACTCGATCAGAAGTGCCGTGGCAATTCTGAGCAAAGATTCCCTGTTGGGA
>JAFVTF010000071.1 GCA_017503375.1 Lentisphaeria bacterium
AGAAATAAAAATTTTTCTCTTGGGTAACGGTTGTTTTAATTACCAAACCACCTCCGTAATCTCTGTAAACTCCGTTCACTCTGTTCAAAAGACTCAATTAAAATGCGTTTTCTGTATGCAGGTTTTGCAACAGCCCCTTTTATAAAAATCCCAGTTCCGGTTTTATTTTGCCGGTTCGAGATAAATTTCGCCGAACCGTTCCGGTGCATGATATCCGGCAAATGTCGGGATCCAGACACCCAATGCTCCATTGCCGGAACGGATCACATTGAGATAAAGCATTTCGCCCGGTTTGATTCCGCCGTCGACGATGTCCGACAGTTTCACAGCAAAGAATGCACACCACCAGTTTTTGCCGGAAGTGACTTTGACATTTCCGGGGAATTCCCAGTTATCTGTTACGGTTCCTTCCTGATTGACACCTGCATATTTTCCGGCGGCATCAATACCAAGCTGACGGTACGGCTTGGAACGCTGTTTTCCAAAGAAGAATTCCCATTCATCATTGAGCCAGACGAGGTTTTTCGTTTTCAGCTTTTTGATATCAACATTACCTTCTTCCGCACGGAAATAAAGATACGTTCCGTCATGAGCCACTCTGACATCCAGCTTGCGTTTGGGCGGTTCTGCGCGGAGACCGCCGAAGAAATGCAGTTTTGCTGCTTTGCTCCAGTTGACCTTCAGCGGATTTCCCGGAACAGGATTCTTGATGTAAGGCGCAATACTCTGCTGCATGGAAGGTGCTTTCAGAGCATCGAGTTCGTCGCCGCGTTTTTTTCCCTTGAGCATGTACTGCCAGACACCTTTTTCAAAGAGTTCCACACGCGCTTTGTAAGGCTGAGCTGTGGCAAGTTTCTTTGCCTGAGCCATGAAGACTCCCAGCTTTGCCATGTTTTCTTTCGTACCAAGCTGTTTCCATGCAATCTCATCTGTCTGATGCCGATGGGTAGCAGGGGCGCAGAAAATGGACTGTGCAAGACGATACCATTCTTTCATGGGCTTTTCAGCCGGACCGTAGTAAAGACGGAAAAATTCATCGAACAGAACTTTTTCATCTCTGGATTCATCCCATGCGAGAGACCAGTTGATAGCGGCTTCCACCTGATCGAAGAGAACACTGTGCTGGGAATAAGTCGTATAAGACGGTTCATAGAACATCCCGCTGATTCCGGCTTTGCGGTATTTGCGGAAGATTGGACCGACTTTCTCGGCAAAGAATCCGGGGAAGATACGGAACTGCTGATTTCTTCCGGACAAGGTGGGAAAGCACCAATACATCCAGACATATTTCTTCATTTTCGGATATTCTTTGACCCAGGCTTCCAGTATCTTATCATCATTTTCCATGGTCTTTTTGTTATATACCATACGTGTATGCAGGCACATCATGACCATGATATTATCTTCCAGACGGAAGTTTTTCGGCGGATAGGCAAAACCTGCATAAGCTCCGGCACCGATGAGTTTATCCGGATGGCTCTTTTTCAATTCTTTTGCAATGGCATTCACAAACTTGAAAAGATACTCTGAGGAGTAATCATTGGAGAAAGTCCCTTTTCCGCGGACAACTCCGTGTTTAGCCGTGTCTTTGATACAGTTCGGACATTTGCAAAAAGAGCGGTTGTCCATGGGGAAGACCGGGAATACATCGGATTTATATGTTGCAGGAACGTTGCTGAGAACCTGTGCCGCAGATTTCAATTTTCCATCGAAATAGTCTCTTGCATCCTGAGTGACCTGTTTAATGACTTCCGGGTTTGTATAGCAAAGCTGAGAGGGCAGGGCTTTTCCATAACCTTTTGCAAACCAATCCGGTTTCTTTTTCAGATAACGGTTGTAGAAAGTATACATGGAATGGTTGATGATAACTTCTTTTCCACCGTGTCTGCGGCGGTGATACCACAGACGGCTGTCTCTGGCATTCAATGTTGCTTTTGTTTCCGGAGTGTTGACCGTATCAGCGCACAGATTTGCGGGGATTTGGAGCGGGAACATATTCCGCATTTCCATGGTTGGTTTTCTCCGGCGCATCATATCGGCAGCTTCCAGATTCTTTGTCGGAACAAAAGCGATTCCCAGTTCAGTGGGAAGATACCAGCGGATACCGAGCAGTTCGAGAAAATCATAGACTGCATATGTGGAACCGTTTTTCTTCCAGTGTCCGGGATAGGTGGAAAGTTTATTGTAATTGAATGTTCCGTAATCCGGATCATCGCATCCTGCAAGAATGATTTCATTGCCTTTGACGCTTACCTGATATTCCTGAAAATCAAAGGGTTTGATCCCTTTGGTATACTTGGATTCCCCTACAAAAATCTTTGCACCCTTTGCGGGAAGTTTTCCTTTTAAGATTTCCAGCGTTGCACCGGTCATCAATTTGATATGATACTGCAATTCCACAGCTGCCATCTGTGCAGAGCGTGTGGGCTTTTCTGCAAGAATAATTGATGCTGCCGGTTTTCCATCTTTCACCAGCTCAACAGCGGAAACGATTCCCGCTGTAATCAGACAGGTGATGGCTAAAATAAATTTTTTCAACATGAATAAACTCCTGAATTATTTTGTTTCGCAGGTGACTTTGACATCTTTATAAATCGTTCCCCAGCTGCAGATCCAGACAGAACGCAGCTCGATTCCGTCGATTTTGACATTATAGAATGTCCAGAACGGCTTTTCTGCTTTTTCATCGTTGAAGAAATCAATAGTCTTCTTTGTGTTGTCATAAACAAGAGTCCATGTGACCCATTTGTTCCGTGCGGGCAGAAGATTGTGGGGCATTGTTGCTTTGGGGGATTTGACCTGCTTTCCTTCCACCTGATATGAAATGTAGTTCGCATGGAGGATGGAATAAGAATATCCGTAAGCCATGAATCCGCTGTCACGGAGTTTCCAGAACGCCTGACCTGCATCCAGAGCGACATCATTCCGGGAGGTCAATGCGATTGAAACGGTGCGTCCTTTCCGGGCTTCCGGTTTCATGAATGTTACTTTGAGAGTAATTTTTTTCAGCTTATCATTGATAATAACCGGCTGAGAAAGTCTGTGTGCGATCCCGAAATAGATCGCCGGTGTTTCCAGACATTTTACACCGTCTTTTTCAATGATTTTGTATGTCTTTGCATCCGGAGTTTTTTTCTTGACATCCATCCATCCGGCGAGCGGTTTTGCGGACCCGAACTGACTCTGGAAGAGAACTTTTTCAGCAGCGTTTACAGTGAAACCGATACCGATTGTCAGCAATACAGTAATTAAAGACCTTTTCATGATAGGAGATTCCTGTAATTAATATTTGATATTGTCGAAAGCCTTGGGCATGTTCCCCATTGTTTCATAGGCATACATATTCGGCATTTTAGATTCTGCATGACCATCCAGGAAAGCAAGGTTTGCTCTGTTTTGAGTGTGGATTCGCAGGTTGATCGCTTTACTTCCGCCTGTCTGAACGCAGCGCATGATAAAGGCTCCGGGATTATCTTTTGCACGCATACGGGTTTTTACCCCGTAGGATTTCCATGTCATACCGCCGATATAGCTGTAGGTCATGCATCCTTCCCAATAAAGATGTTTCAATGTGCTATGATTATATCTTGGTTTGGTTGTCAAACAGTAGAGGGGGCCTTTGTCGATATATCCTCCGGCAAGATTCAAACCGAAGTTTTTATAATTTCCATTGGTGGCATGGAACTGATCTTTGTAAACATTATCTCCGCTGCTGTAAGTTTTTTCAGGGACAAACGGATCTTCTGTTTCTTTCGTGGAGTTCCCCGGAGTGATATAATCATCATTATCCCCTGCGTAAAGATGACAAGCCTGAGCATTCTGCTTCAAGTTGTTGATACAGCTTGCGGATCTTCCTTTTTCACGAGCCTGATTCAGAGCCGGGAGTAACATTCCGGCGAGAATTGCGATGATTGCAATCACAACCAGAAGTTCAATCAGCGTGAAGCACGCGTGCTTCATCCCTGTACACAGGGATAAAATGTCTTTACTTGCTTTTTTCATTTTTTGTTCCTTTTGTTATTAGTTTATATCTTCATTACCATGTTCAAACATCCATTTGCGAAAATATTCCGGAGCTTCCAATCCGGTATCGGCGATCGTATTGGAACAGACGATCACACCTTTGATTTTACCGTCCAGAAGGAAACGGTAATATAAATCCAGCTGGAATTTCATTTCATCGGAAGTGAGCGGTTTGCAATCTCCGTAACTGTAAAGATAACATCCGGCGTAATGTTCTTTTCCGGGAGTCATGCTGATGATCCGGTTCAGATTGTTTTCTGCTTGAGCCAACTGTTCATTGTTCCAGGACCAGAAGGTGATTCCGTCGACAGCATCCAGCCACGGAGTGTAATCAATGTCAAAAAGTCCTGCATAATAAACCAGCCACAACGATAATCTGCGGGGCGCATTGTGGAGCCGTTCAGCGATTCTGTGAAGTTCATCCGGCGTCAGACGGGCATCTTTTGTTGCCGGGCGGAACAGATCATCCAGAACACCGCCGACGATGTTCTGATATTTTTCTGCCTGCCGCAGAACTTCAGCCAGATCATCTCCGTTTTTGTCATTGCGTTTCGATGAAGCATCTCCCAGAACGGACCATATTACTTTTTTGAAATTTTTGAGTTTTTCAGATTCTTCGTCAAAGGGAGGTTCAGGAATTCCATTGAATACAACACGGCAGCAGTTCGGAATCCCGAGATATTCCGCTCCTTCCCATGGTCCCATTCTGTTTTCTCCGGGAATTTTATATGCCGCTGCATCTCCGGTATGATGGCATCCTGCATGGTGTCCCCATATCCAGAAATGATCTTTTAGCTTCATGTGAAAACTCCTGTAAGTGTTAATTTAACATACCATAATATAATATGTCGCAGCTGCAATGTCAAATCCTTTTCAGAAAAAGTCCGGAAACAGAGATTATTTTCTCCGTATCCAGACAGCCATATTCGTTGCCCCGCGGTTTTGCCATAAAGCGTATGGAACAGCGTAAAATTCTGTTTCCGTATATTCCGGCGGATTCGTGTGGTAAAGTTCTTCTCCGGCAAATGTTTCTCTGACCGCTTTCCCTTTGATAACGGGCGTTCCTTCCGGCAGGTCGCAATGATTTTGAATGACTTCCAGCGGCTCTTTCGTATCCAGAATCAATTCCCGGACAGGTCCTGTCTGGTCTATTTCCTCCAATGCATAAACCACCGGCCCCCGCATGATTGCGATTCTTCCAGTATTTGTCGTGACGCGCGGATTTGCATAAATCCATTCCGCAGGCATATCCAGATTTAATTCCAAAACATCTCCGGCGTTCCACTGTCTGACAATATGAAGATTCGTGATTGCTTCTCCATTGAGTTTGGCGTTCCATTTTCTGCACCAGCCCGGAATCCGGCATTTCAGAGAAAATTCACTTTCAGAAACGATCTTTATAATGATTTTTCCATCGTAAGGATAATTTCCTTCAATATCAATTTTGACATTTTTACTATTGAGATTCAGTGTTGCATGATTGGATACCGGGATATTCAATGTGATTTCATTTTCTTCATCATTGACGGAATAAATGAATTTTCCCAGCTGAGGCAGGAATCTTGAAAAACTGGTCGGACAGCAGGAGCAGTTGAACCAGGGCTGCCGTTCTTTGGAAACGACCGACGGTTTCAGGTTCTCATCCACTTCAAGATAATTGGTATAGAAGAATTTGTTTCCATCCAGACTGATTCCCGAAAGAATTCCATTATAAATGCAGCGTTCCACTGTATCAAGATATTTTGTGTTGCCTGTAATATTGAACATACGGATTGCAAAAAGAGCAAAGCCCATTGCCGCACAGCTCTCTGCATACATGAGTCCTCCATTGGAAAGATCATAATCCACAGAGAATTTTTCCTGAAAGAAGTAAGAACCGATTCCGCCGGTCAGATACATCTGCTTTGAAACGATATGATCGTGAAGCCGTTCGCAGACTGCAAGAAGCGATTCATCCTGATCGATTTCCGCAAGATCCGCCATGCCGCAGCAAAGATAGATCTGTCTGACCGCATGCCCGGTCCCGGCTGTCTGTTCTCTGACTGGCACATCTGCCTGCGCATATTTCCGTGGAGCAGGATCTTTTTCCACTTCTTCATAATAGTTCGGTTCCGTTCCCCGGTCATTGATAAAATATTGAAGGAGTTTCCGGTACTCTTCTTTTTTGGTCAGACGGTAAAGTTTTGCCAGAGCAAGTTCGATCTCTTCGTGTCCGGGCCAGCCGCGGCGTTTGCCTTCCTCAAAACCGAAAACGGAGCAGAGATAATCCGCATAACGGCAGAGACAATCCAGCAGTTTTGTTTTCCCAAGCGCCTGATACCCTGCAACGGCAGCTTCGATCAGGTGTCCGGCGCAATATAATTCATGGGCATAGGAAAGATGTTTGAACCGTTCTTCCGGCTTGACAACAGTGAAATAAACATTGAGATACCCGTCCGGCTGCTGAGCAGAACAGATGAGATCAACCCATTCATCGTATATTTTTTCCAATGCCGGATCCGGATTGAGGGCGAGAGCGTAAGCCATTCCTTCCAGAACTTTTGCCACATCAGAATCCCAGAAAATATGCGGGCGGTTCGGCATCCCTTCTTTCCAGTTAAGAGCAAATGCCTGGATCCGTCCGGTGTCGATGGTTTGTTTGATACACTGTGGGATGGTTGCGGCGTAACAATTTTTCTGGCGCGGTGCCATGACGGAGTCTTTCAGCAAGACTGATTTCAGTTCCGGTGCAGTAAATTTTTTCATAAGGATCTCCCTCCTGTTTTGTTCTTTTTTAATATATTTTACAGAAAGCTGACTTGCAAATGATTTTCAAGGGGACTATATTACAGAAAAAGGAGATAAACTCGTATGTTGTATGAAATTTATAACGGTGGAAGATTCATTTCCAGAGGGAAAGGGGAACACCCGACCCGGATCATTGATACGGATGAGCTGATTTTTGTTCTTCAGGGAACCCTTGATATGTTTGAGTGCGAACAGCAGTTCAATGTCCGGAAAGGGGAATGGCTGATCCTTCACCGTGGAAAACGGCATGGGGGCAAGGCGTTATACCCGAAAAATCTCTCCTTTTTCTGGCTTCATTTCCGGGATCTTGACGGCTGGCTTGAGAGACTCCCGCAACAAGGACAAGTGGAAAATCCCTCTGTCATTTCCGGTTACATCCAGAATTTTCTCAATGAACAGACCCGTTTGGAACCTGACAAAAATATTTTGGATCTTCTTTTTCAGCTGATTTTTGCCGAATTGCGGCGGAAAACTGTTCCGGAACCGGACCGGACTCCTCTTGCTATCGCTGCAAAAAATTATGTTGATCTTCATTTTATGGAACCTGTCAATTTGTGTTCTGCTGCGGAAGAACTCAAGTGCAATACAGAATATCTCGGCAGATTGTTTCATCGGTGTTACGGAGAATCTTTTGTGGCTTATCTGAACCGGAAACGGATCGAACGGGCAGCAGGATATCTTGCTGATGGAGCATATTCTGTGAAAGAGATCATAGAGCTTTGCGGGTTTCGGGATCCAGCCTATTTCCGGCGGAAGTTCCGTTCCTGTTACAATCAATCTCCGGGGGAATACAGAGATAACCACAGCGGCGGACACCGTAATACTCTTTAAGGTGCAGGATAATAGAAAGTTTTATCACAAAAAGTGTGTTTTAACATAAAAAAGCTGAAAAAATAGCAGATAATTCTATTTTTATCATAATTAGTTCTAGAAAATATGTTGATTATGGGTTATAGTATGACATGAAAGAGAATAAATTTTTACATTAAGAGGTAATTTCAAAAGTCCGGCAAGAATTTTCAGACATTTTTGAAGCCTTTTGAAAATGCCTCTAAGAAAAATAGAAAGGAAGACCAATGGTCAAGAGTTGTCTGTCTTTTGCGGCTCTCGCCGCTGTTGTTGGTTTATTCGCAAACCAGAAATTGTCGGATAAAACGATCCTGCGCATGGCTCCTATGCCGAAAGCTCCCGTTATTGATGGCAAAATCAGCACGGATGAATGGCGTTATGCATCAACAACCTACGGCGGAATATCACCTGTCAGCGGATTGATGACCCGCCGTCAGAATGATTTCCGGTTCGGATATGATGCAAACAACATTTATCTTTCCATAACAAGTGAAATGCCGCTGGCTCCGCAGCCGTTGACTTCCGATGACCGGGTGGAATTCCGTTTTCAGGCTCCCGGAAAAACAACCCCGGTTATCATCAATTTTGACAGTAAAGGAAAAGGAAAGATTCCTGCCGGAGTGAAAATTGCAAACAGATTCGGTATATCTCTGATGAACTCTGAACAGGGACCGTGTTGGACAACTGAAGTCGCAATTCCGCTTTCTGTTTTTGGTGTTTCAGCTGTCGAAGATGGAAAAGAATGGAAATTCCAGATGATGCGCCACTGGTCCAGTCAGAAGGAAACCGGATATTTCCACAATCCGAAATATGGAGATGGTATGGCGACATTCATCCCGGACAAAAAATCTGTGACTGTCAGTTTCGATGGATTCGGACATCATATGTATCCGGCAACGGGGAATTACAACTGGACCTACCGTGTGGAAAGCCAGCTGAATACCAACGTTCATGTTCATTCCAACTGTTTCCGTTCCGGTTTGGACGGCGCTCCCACGCTTGATATCAACAATCCGGATCTGTTCGGAAAAGAAAAGAGAATCCGGATCGGTTACAGCGTGCTGGCGGAAAAAGGCATCAGCAAATATTTCGAGTTGTATATGATGGCCCAGTTCCCCGGAAAACCCCGTTGTCTTTACTCTCAAATCGTTGCAAATGACAGAAAAACTGTTTATTATCAGCGTTTGATGTTCTGGGATACTTCCATTGCTCAGCGAGCCGCAACCTATAAAGATTCCGTCGGTTATCCTTACTTGAGCAGCGCATTTTATCCTTCTTACGGAAACAAACTGCGAGTGGCCGCCACATTCAATAAGAAACTGCCCATCGGTTATGCGGAAATCAACGTGCGTGATTCCAAAGGAAAAGTTCTTCACACATTCAAAAAATCCGCTTTCGGAAATCCTCTGAATGATTTTGAAGATCAGACGGTTCTGAAAAATCTTCCCCTGGGTGATTACACTGTAACAATGGATACCATTGCATTGGACGGCAGAAAATTCAGCCATCAGAGAACGTTCTCCATCCGGAAATTTGCATGGCAGGGATTGAACCTCGGAAAAGACCGGGTGATCATTCCTCCGTTCAAACCCTTGAAACACTCTTCATGGAAAAAAGAAGTCCATGCACTTATGACAGGTTATAAAATCGGAGAAGGTATCTGGAGCAAAGTGTATGCGGAAGGTGAAAATATTCTGGCGGCTCCCATTCAGCTTTTCCTTGATGGTAAACCGGTAAAAGCCGGAAAAATCAAACTGATTTCCGAAGAAAAAGACCGCGTGGTTTATGAAATGACCTCTCAGACCGGTAAAGTGAATTTCCGGATCACGCAGGATTATGATTATGACGGATTCTGCAAACTGACCGTGAAAGTCATTCCTCAGGGAACTGTCAAGGTGAAATCCTTTGATCTCCGCGTGCCTGTCAAAGATGAATATGTCAAATATTACATGACCCTTGATGCAAACAGGAAACGCGCTTTGGGAAAACCGGACTGGACCGTTCAGAAAGGGCAGGGCGAGCTGAGCCTTGCTTCCGGACTCCGGTACAAAGGAAGAATCCAGAACTATTTCTGGTTCGGCGATGGTCGGAAAGGGATCAGCTGGATCATTGATACCCAGAAAGGATTCACACTGGATAAAAACACCTATCCGTACAAATTTATCCGTGAAGGTAAGACCGTCACTTATATTCAGCAGATGGTGAACGTTCCGACGGAATGGGATAAACCCTGGGAATTTGAAATGGGCTTTTCTCCCACACCTGTCAAACCTCAGGCAATGGGATACCGCAGCATCTCCCAGAATATGTATGATTATCCGACCGCAAAAGGTTCCGTTGCCGCCGGTATCATGAATATTACCCAGTGGCCCCTTTCTTATTACTATCCCATCAACATGTTCCCCAATGGCGATGATACCTATTGGAAAACAATACTTGCTTCCCGCGGGAAACAAGTTACCGAAGCTCAGCGGAAAAAATGGGCGGCTGATTATTATGCAAGACATAAGGACTGGCTGCTGAAAAATGCTCCGCTGATGGATCATTCCCGCTTCAAACGGCATTTGCTTGACCGCCGGGCATACAGTGATGATTATTTCCTGATTTATCATAACCCCGCATATTATTCAAAACGCTGGGCAGAAGCGGAAATGTACAAGGCAGAATGGCTCCCGTGGGATTATCCTGTGGATGATGCTCATAACGAATATATCGCATGCCAGACACCGGAATATATTGATAAACTCATGTGGGAAATGCAGACACAGATCAAGTATGGTTTCGACGGTATGAACTTTGACTGTTTCCCGCTGGGCGGCGGATTCAATACAGTTTCCATGAAGGCATTCCGTGAAAAACCGGGACATGTGCCCATTATCAACAATGCCAATATGCTTCAGATTGCTTCACCGGGAATCCGTTCTGCAAAGAATCTTTTCGGTTGGCGCGAACTGATGAAACGGACTGCTCATCTGCTCTATGTCAATAACCGACTGGTGTTCGGTGTGCCCTGGGTGGAAGTTCATTCTACAAATGCAACTGTCCCCTCGGTCGCAGCATTCTGTTCCACGGTGATCACCACCGAATGTGCTTCCAAGGGCGGACATTACTTTGACCGTTTCCCGGACAGTTACACGCTCAGTGATTTGGTCGGAGCTGCCTCCGGTGTGATTCCCAGACCGATTTTCTCCACTCACTCAACCACAGTTTCTGTTCCGGAACAGATCAAGACTTTGATTTCCTTCTCCTTCGCATACGCTTTGATGAACCATGTTGACCAGGGAATTGCACGCGGTTACAAAGAATATCAGACCATGCGTGATGAAGTATTCTCTTTCGGTTACGGACGTCCGGAAAACAAGACCATTGCGTTCTATGACAGGGAAAAGCAGCCTGTTACATGCAATGCAGAAAATATCCGTACAACACAGGTGATCCGTCCTGATGGAAAGGCTCTTCTGATGGTTGGAAATCTTGGCGGTAAGGTCAAAGCAAAGTTTGATCTCTCCGGATTGAATTACAAGAAATTCAAAATCACGGATGTTTTCACCGGAAAAGTTCTTTCGACACCGGAGATCGAAGTCGATACCCGTGGTTATGCTTTGCTGAAAATTGAAAAAATTAACTGATAATATATAAAGGAAAACAGAAAATGCAGAAAACTCTTTTTGCTCTGTTGGCAGCAACGGCTGTCGGTGCATTCGGAAATACGATTTCCAATGAAACACTGCTGCGCTTTGCGCCCATGCCGAAGGCTCCTGCCATTGATGGAAAAATCGGCTATGATGAATGGAAGTATGCTTCCACTACGTTCGGCGGGATTTCTCCGAAAACAAAGTTGATGACCCGCCGTCAGAATGATTTCCGGTTCGGATATGACCAGAAGTATGTTTACTTCTCCATTACAAGCGAAATTCCTCTTCCGCCGCAGTCTCTTTCCGGCGATGATAAAGTGGAATTTCAGCTTCTGCCTCCCGGAAAAACAAAACCTGTTGTGATTGCCTTTGATATCAACCGGAAAGGAACCATTCCTGCCGGAACCATCATTGCTGACAGTATTGGTTACGCAACCATGAATGCAGAACAGGGAAAATGCTGGATCGTTGAAGTTGCAATTCCTTATTCCGTTCTCGGTGTATCCGGATTCAAAGATGGCGAAAAATGGGGATTCCAGATGATCCGCCACTGGTCCAGCCAGAAAGAAACCGGATATTTCCACCTTCCCAAAAAAGCCGGAGAAATGGCAACGTTCATTCCCGATACCAAAGCTCCGATCATCAGTTTTGACGGCTTCGGTCTCCTGATGTATCAGGCAACCGGAAACTATAACTGGACTTACCGCATTGAAAATACGCAAAAGCAGAAAATCGGTGTTCATTCCAACAGTTACCGTTCCGGTGTCAATGCTGCGGCAACTCTGGATATCAACAATCCGGATCTTTTCGGAAAAGAAGAAAAAGTTGCGATCGGTTACAGTCAGACGATCGAACCCGGAAAGACTGGTTTGTTCCAGCTGCACATGATGGCTCAGTTCCCTGGAAAACCCCGCTTGCTTTATTCTCTTCTGAAAGGATATAACAATGTTGTCTATTATAAACGCACCATGTTCTGGGATGTCCTTCTTTCCCACAGAGCAGCTGTTTATAAAGATGAAAAAGGACTGCCTTATCTCAATGCCGGTTATTATCCTTCTTACGGAGAAAAACTCCGTGTGGCAGCTTCTTTCAATAAGAAATTGCCCATTGCTAATGTAACGATCACTGTCAGAAATTCCAAAGGAAAAGTGCTGCATACCTTTGCCAGATCCGGTTTCGGTCGTCCGTTGGAAGATTTTGAAGATCAGACAGTTCTCAAAAATCTTCCTCTGGATGATTATACTGTGACTATGGAATCCATGGATATGAACGGGAAGAAATATGTTCATGTGAGAACTTTCTCCATTGCCAAGTTCCCGTGGCAGGGATTGAATCTCGGGAAAGAACGGATCATTATTCCGCCGTTTAAACCTTTGAAAGTGGATAAGAAAAAGCAGGAAGTCCACGCATTGCTGACCGGTTATAAAATCGGCAGCGGTATCTGGGATGCAATTTATGCCGATGGAGAAAATATTCTTGCGGCTCCCATTCAGTTTGTGCTTGATGGAAAGCCTGTTCCTGCAGGAAAAACCAAACTGATCTCTGCAGAAAAGGACCGCGTTGTTTATGAAACAACCGTCAAAAACGGAAAAGTCAAATTTATCCTGAATCAAGATTATGATTACGATGGATTCTGTAAATTGACAACCAAAGTTGTTCCTGAAGGACCTGTCAAAATTTCTTCTTTCCAGTTGTTGATTCCCATGAAGGCCGAATATGCAAAATACTATTCTGCCCTTGGCTTCGGAAACAGGACTCGCGGACAGGGAAAACCAGATACGACCATTCCCGCAGGGCAAGGGGAACTCAAGTTGAATATCAATCAGCGGAAGGGTTTTATCCTGAATTATTTCTGGTTCGGGACTGCTTACAAAGGTTTCAGCTGGATCATTGACACCCAGAAAGGGTTCGCTCTTGACAAGAAAAAATACCCGCACCGTATGGAACGGAAGGGAAATACAGTTCTCTTTATGCAGGACATTGTGAATATGCCGACCATTTGGGATAAACCGTGGGAATTCACGTTCGGCTTCTCACCCACACCTGTGAAACCCATCAATAAGAACTATCGCAGTCTTTCCACCTGGATGTATGACTATAAGCCTGCCAAAGGTTCTGACAAAGCCAATATGTCGATCCAGCAGCTGCCTCTTGGAGAGTATTATGATATTCAGGCGACACCTCCCGGGGGAGAAAGTTACTATCTGGACATTGTCAGAAACCGCGGCAGATTTGTTCCCCCGGCAGAACGCAAAAAAATGGCAGATGAGTACATTGCCAAACACAAAGACTGGATTCTGAAGTATGCACCGTTGGCAGATTTTGCTCTGCTTCGGAAAATGTTTGAAGATCAGCGCGTTTGGGGGGATCATTACTTCCTTGTTTACAATGACCCTGCACATTATTCCTATCGCTGGAAAGAAGCTGAAATGTATAAGGCTGAGTGGCTTCCGTGGGATTATCCGGTAGATGATGCTCTGAACGAATATATCGCATGCAAAACACCGCAGTATATTGACAAAATGCTTTATGATATGCGGCGGTACGCCCGCTGGGGAATCGAAGGCATGAACTTTGACTGCTTCCCGCTGGGCGGCGGAAGAAATACCGTTTCCCGTGGAGCTTTCCGTGAAGAACCCGGTCCTGTGCCTTTGATTTACAATCACAATATGCTTCAGATCGTTCCTTACGGAATCGTCCCCTGCCGGGATCTTTTCGGCTGGCGTGAACTTACCAAGAGAACTGCACACATGCTTTACACCGAAGGACGGCTTGTTCACGGGGTGCCCTGGGTGGAACTCCACTCCACAGATTCCGCAGTTCCGGCTGTTACCGCATTTTGTTCTACTGTGATTACAACCGAATGTGCATCTCATGGCGATCACTATTTTGATCGCTTCCCGGAAAGTTATGTGTTGAGCGATCTCGCCGGACTTCAGGCAGGAGTTATGCCCCGTCCCATCGTTTCAACCCGTTCTTCCAAACTGCCCCGTGCGGAGCAGGTCAAATCTCTGATCTCATGGTCCTTTGCCAACGGATTGATGACACATTGTGACCAGGGCGTGCTGAGAGGACAGAAAGATTTCCAGGTCATGCGTGATGAAATCTTCAGTTTCGGTTTCGGCAGACCTCAGAACAAGACCATTGCGTTCTATGACAAGGAAAAACAGCCCATCACCTGCAATGCCGCAAAAGTCCGCACAACTCAGGTGATCCGTCCGGATGGAAAAGCTCTTCTGATGATCGGTAATACCGGAGATAAAGTCAAAGCCAAATTTGATCTTTCCGGTTTGAAGTATGGAAAATATAAAGTGACGGATGTCTTTACCGGAAAGGTTCTGACAAGTACAGAAATTGAACTGCCCCGTCATGGTTATGCTCTTTGGAAGATCGAAAAGAACTGAGGTTTTGTTTTATATACCGGAGTTTTTGACCGTTTACTGAAAAAATGTAAAAAACTCCGGAAACAGAATTTATCATATCTGTAAAAAAAATATATAATATTGCATTTTTTTACAGATATGGTTCTTGTTTTTCTCAGTATAATGGAGTATAATAACCGGGAATATTATTTTGAGGAGATTTCTCGAATGAAAAAATGTATTTTTGCCGCATTTGCGGCAGTCATGAGCAGTGTCGTTGGAAACACACTTTCCGATGAGACATTGCTTCGTTTTGCACCGATGCCGAAAATCCCTGTAATTGATGGGAAAATTGGTTATGACGAATGGAAATATGCTTCCACTACGTTCGGCGGGATCTCTCCGAAAACAAAATTGATGACATTCCGTCAAAATGATTTCCGGTTCGGTTATGATGCAAAAAATGTTTATTTCTCCATTACAAGTGAAATCCCTCTTGCGCCGCAGTCTCTTGATAAAGATGATTGTGTGGAGTTTCAGCTTTTGCCTCCGGGAAAAACAAAACCTTTTGTGATCCAATATGATATTACCGGAAAAGGCCAAGTTCCTGCCGGGGCAAAATTGAAAAACTCTATCGGTTATGCAATCATGAATGCAGAGCAGGGGAAATGCTGGATTACTGAAATTGCAATTCCTTATTCTGCTTTGGGCGTGACCGGATTCAAAGACGGGGAAAAATGGGGACTTCAGATGATCCGTCACTGGTCCAGTCAGAAGGAAACCGGATACTTCCATCTTCCGAAAAAAGCCGGGGAAATGGCAACCTTCATTCCTGACTCCCAGGCTCCGATTATCAGTTTTGACGGATTTGGACAGCTGATGTATCAGAATGCCGGAAACTATATTTGGACCTACCGTGTTGAGAACACTCAGAAACACAAATTCGGAGTGATCTCAAAAAGTTACCGTGCAGGTGTGAGCGGTGCTGCAACCCTGGATATCAATAATCCGGACCTGCTTGGAACTTCTGTGAAAGCCGCAATCGGCGGAAATGCCATGGTCGAACCCGGGAAAACGCATTTGTTCCAGCTGCACATGGTGGCCCAGTTTGCCGGAAAGCCCCGTCTGCTTTATTCTCATTTGAAAGGATACAACAATATTGATTATTATAAACGAGTCATGTTCTGGGACACTTCCATTTCTCAGAGAGCTGCTGTTTATAAAGATGAGATCGGTTTGCCTTATC
The DNA here is from genome assembly GCA_017503375.1 of Lentisphaeria bacterium. Taxonomy (GTDB): domain Bacteria; phylum Verrucomicrobiota; class Lentisphaeria; order Victivallales; family UBA1829; genus SIG79. The sequence goes on from JAFVTF010000071.1 coordinate 15,903, forward strand.
TCAACGCCGGTTATTATCCGAACTATGGAGAATTGCTCCGTGTTTCTGCTTCATTCAACAAAAAACTGCCCATTGCAAATGTCACGATCACCGTGAGAAATTCCAAGGGGAAAGTCCTGCATACCTTTGCCCGTGCCGGTTTCGGACGTCCTGTGGAAGATTTTGAAGATCAGACTGTTCTGAAAAATCTCCCGGTTGATGATTATACCGTGACCATGGAATCCATGGATATGAAAGGGAAGAAATATTCTCATGTGAGAACGTTCTCCATTGCAAAGTTCCCGTGGCAGGGATTGAATCTCGGAAAGGAACGGATCATTATTCCGCCGTTCAAACCCTTGAAGCTGGATCAGAAAAAACAGGAAATCCATGCTCTCATGACCGGTTATAAGCTCGGCGGGAAGGGAATCTGGGATGCAGTTTATGCCGATGGCGAAAATATTCTTGCAGCTCCCATTCAGTTTGTTCTTGACGGAAAGCTGATTCCCGCCGGAAAACTGAAATTGATTGAATCTGCCAAAGACCGTATCATTTATGAATCTTCCGTTTCCTCCGGAAAAGTCAAATTCATTCTGAATCAGGAATATGATTATGACGGTTTCTGTAAACTGAATGTAAAAGTTATTCCTCAGGGACCTGTCAAAGTGAAATCATTTGAATTGCGTGTCCCCATGAAAGATGAATACGCAAAATATTATGCAACGATTCGCGGAAACCGTCCCCGCGCACAGGGAAAACCGGATACAACCATCCCGGCAGGGCAGGGCGTGCTTGATATCAAAGGTGCTTTGCAGGAAAAAGGACGGGTCATGAATTATTTCTGGTTCGGAACCACTTACAAAGGTTTCAGCTGGATCATCGACACACAGAAAGGTTTCTCCATCGAAAAGACAAAATATCCTCACCGGATGGAACGCAAAGGAAAAACTGTCACTTTCATTCAGGATATTGTGAATAAACAGACAATTTGGGATAAACCCTGGGAATTTACCTTCGGATTCTCTCCCACACCGGTGAAGCCCATAAACAAAAATTACCGAACTCTTACCACATGGATGTATGATTATCCCAAAGCAAAAGGGTCTGATAAATGCAACATGCAAGTGGAACAGCTCCCGCTCGGAGATTATTATGATGTTCAGGCAGTTCCCGATGGCGATGATTATTATTACAGACAGATCATTGCCAGCCGCGGAAAAGTTATTTCCGAAGCAGAACGGAATAAAATGGCGGATGAGTACATCGCAAAGCATAAAGATTGGATTCTGAGAAATGCACCGCTGGCAGATTTCAGCCTGATCCGCAAGCTGTTCACCACCAAGCGTGCATGGGGCGATGATTATTTTCTGATGTATAACGATCCCGCATATTATTCCTACCGCTGGAAAGAAGCGGAAATGTACAAAGCAGAATGGCTTCCTTTTGATTATCCTGTGGATGATGCACTGAATGAATATGTTGCAAACAAAACACCGGAATATATTGATAAGATGCTTTATGAAATGCGCCGTTATGTCCGCTGGGGACTCGATGGCATGAACTTTGATTGTTTCCCGCTTGGCGGCGGAAGAAATATGATTTCCATGGGCGCATTCCGTGAAAAACCGGGCAGAGTACCTTTGATGTACAATCACAATATGCTTCAGTTTGTGCCGGAAGGAATTATTTATGCCAGAAACTTCTTCGGCTGGCGCGAACTCACCAAACGCACAGCTCACATGCTTTACACCGAAGGGAAACTTATTCATGGAGTCCCATGGGTGGAACTTCACGCAACCGATGCCGCTGTTCCTGCAGTTGCCGCTTTCTGTTCTACTGTGATTACAATGGAATGCGGTTCCATGGGCGGAAACTATTATGATCGCTTCCCCGACAGTTATGTGCTGAGTGATCTTGCCGGAACACAGGCTGGAGTTGTGCCCCGGACGATCGTTTCAACCCATTCTTCCAAACTTTCCCGCGCAGAACAGGTCAGATCTTTGATCAGCTGGTCCTTTGCCAACGGGATGCTGAATCATACAGATCAGGGCGTATTGAAAAATCAGAAAGATTACCGCATTATGCGTGATGAAATCTTCAGTTTCGGTTTCGGCAGACCTCAGAACAAGACCATTGCGTTCTATGACAGGGAAAAACAGCCCATCACCTGCAATACCCCAAAAGTCCGCACAACTCAGGTGATTCGTCCGGATGGAAAAGCTCTTCTGATGATCGGTAATACCGGAGATAAAGTCAAAGCCAAATTTGATCTTTCCGGTTTGAAGTATGGCAAATATAAAGTGACGGATCTGTTTACCGGAAAAGAAATCGTAAAACCGGAAATTGAACTGCCCCGTCATGGCTATGCCCTTTGGAAAATAGAAAAACTTTAACATAAAGAACAAATAGAAAGGAACCGAAAAATGAAAAAATCATTTTTGATCGCCGCAGCTGTTTTCGCCGCAAGTTTTGCCGGAGCCGCAGAATATCTTTTTGATTCACAGGCCGATTGTGAACTTCAATCCAGGAAAAAATTGGAATTCAAGAACGGCGCTCACGTCTTGAAAGGTGCTTGTCACTTCTGGACAACCAAGATGTTCAAACATGATCCTGCAAAGAAATATACCATTTCAGCAGAAATTATGACGGATTGCAAGGAAAAAGTTTCCGGATTGACATTTGGGCTTGTTTATTTCGATGACAAAGGAAGATTCATCCAAACCCGTGAATATCTGGTAGATCCCAAAGGATTCACAGAACTTGCCAAGAAGATGGAACCCACTGACACCACAATTGTGATCAAGACCCCGGCAGGATTCAAGAAACACTCCGGCTGGCCCTATGTGCTTGCATTTGAAGCGAAAGATGATCTTTCCGATCTTCCGAATCCCAAGGTTACGACTAAAATCAAGAAAATGGATATTACGCCGGAGACCATTACTTTGACTCTTGAAAAACCGACTTTTGCTTCTTATCCTGCAGGAACTAAAGTCAGACTCCATTATTCACTTCAGTTCTATCATCCGGTAAATATCAATAGGTTCTATGAACATCCGACTGCCCAGTGGAGAAAGATCGGTGGAACCATCAAGATTCCCCGCGGTGTGAAAAATTTCAAACCTGCAGTGATCTATTATGACTGGAAAAAGAATACCACCCGGTATGTCTATCTCCGCAACTTCAAGCTCATTGAGGAATAACTGAAAAATGAAAAAGATCCAAACTGCTGTTTATTATTTCCCGAACTATCATGTGGATCCCCGGAATGAGGCCATTCATGGTACCGGGTGGACAGAATGGGAACTCATGAAGCTGGCACGCCCCCGTTTTGAGGGACATGATCAGCCGAAAGTTCCCGCCTGGGGATATGAAGATGAAGCAGACCCGCAGGTCATGGCAAAAAAAATCGATGTCGCCGTGGAACATGGTGTGGATGCTTTTGTTTTTGACTGGTATTGGTATGAAGGTCCTTATCTGGAACGCTGCCTGAAGGAAGGATTCCTCGGCGCGCCCAATAATGACAAAATGAAATTTGCTCTCATGTGGGCAAATCATGACTGGAAGAATTTTCATCCGGGCGGACGGGATACGAAAAATTATCCCATCAACTTCCCCTGGAGTGTCCGGAGAGAAACTGTCGGTTTTGTTTGGGATTATATCATTGAAAACTTTATGACCAAACCCAATTACTGGCGTGTCGGTGGACTTCCTTATTTCTCCATTTACGCAGTCAACCGTTTTATCGGCCAGATGGGCGGCGTGGAGGCAACCGCAGAAGTTCTGGCAGATTTCCGTGCAAAAGCAGTCAAAGCCGGATTGCCCGGTATTCATATCGGCGGAATCTGGTTCGATGTGCTTGACAGTCATCCGGTTTACTCCGAGTGTCCTCAGGCAGACTGGGCAAACAAACTCGGCTTCTCAAGCTACACCAGCTACAATAACTGCTGTACAACCGATGAATGGTTCCGGGATTTTCCGAACATTGATTACGACAAAGCCGCAGAAGAGTATTATCAGATCGCCCGGAAGGCAATGACGACTCTTCCTGCACCGTATCATCCGGTTGTGACTGCAGGTTGGGATTCCACCCCGCGCTGTATTCAGTCTGAAGTCTATGATAAGAAACCGGGTTATCCCTATCTCGATGTGATGCAGCCGACTCCCGAAAAATTCGGAAATGCTGTTGCTGAAACAGTGAAGATTTTGAAGCAGTATGCAGCCGATGATCCCATTTTCTTCATTAACGCATGGAATGAATGGACCGAAGGCAGTTATCTTGAACCGGATACCCGGTTCGGAATGGCTGTTCTGGAAGCTTTGAAGAAAGAACTTTCCTTACAATAAAATTTACAGAAAAGAGGTTTTATTATGAAAAGTATGAGTGTAAGACAAGACTGTTTTACCTTGATCGAGCTTCTGGTTGTGATTGCGATCATTGCAATTCTTGCCGGAATGCTGCTGCCTGCATTGAACAATGCCAGAGAAGCGGGAAGAAAATCATCCTGTATGAACAATCTGAAATCAATCGGAACGGCTCAGGCAATGTATTCCGCAGATCATAATGATTGGATTCTTCCCTGCAGAATGCCGAACTATGAAGATTCTCAGGACCAGTGGTTTATGGTTCTTTCCGGTGTCGACAGTTCCGGTGTGAAAAGCAAAAGATATGCCGGATGGGGAACCGCTTTTTATGGACTGAAGCAGCGTAAAGGAACTTATTATTGTTCTTCAGCCAATCCTCAGAAGTCTTATGGTTGTACGACATATGGAATCAACCGTTTTTTGCTTGGTGATGATGGCACAAATTTCTTTGCCAGAAAAACTTCTTGCGTGACATCCGCAACTTCAACCGTTTTTGCAACAGACACCGCTCATACCGGAACATACCGTATGCATGATGCCGGTTCTTTTGCATTCCGGCATGGAGCAGGGGACCCCGGAGATGGTGTCCGTGGACTTGGGTCCGGTTACAGCTTAAAAAGCGGCGGTTCTGGTTATACCCCTGCAGGAAATACAAATGTTCTTTACTTTGATGGTCATGTCTCCCCTCTTACTCTAAAACAGGTAACGATTCTTGATGGTGGAGTCAGCACCCATAAAGTTTTAAAGACTGGGTATAATATGGATCAGAAAAGTCAGCCTTGGAACTGATAAAGTCCGATTATCAGAGAAAACTCCGGCAGATTCATCTTCCGGAGTTTTTCTTTTTTCTGCTTGACAAATTATTTGATTTATGCTAAATTGTTTGAGAGAAAATAGAACTTTCAAAAAAGGATTTTTTTATATGAGAGATTCCCGTGTAACTGATTATATTTCCCCAGTCAGGATCATTGCAACAGAAAAATGTTCCGGCGGTGATGTGCTTTTGAAAGAATGTCCGGGCCAGGCAACGACTGCCCCCCGTCCGGAGTGTGTATTGGAACCCGGCGGCTGGATCGTTCTGGATTTCGGCAATGAATATTACGGAGGGATCGAATTGACCGTCGGCGGATATGATGCCGGAGAACGCAAACTGCTGCTGACGTTCGGGGAATCTGTTGCAGAAACCTTTTCTCATCCGGATCATTCTCATGCAATACAGGAAACGAAATTACGTTTGACTCCGTGGTCTGTTCTGTCATTTGGTAAACTCGGATTCCGCTTTGTGAAACTGGAAAATCCGGAAACATTTTCCATTGGAATTCAGGGAATCCGCTGTTGTTATGTTCACCGGGAATTTCCTGTTCAGGGATCATTCAAGTGCTCCGATCAGAGATTGAACGATATCTGGGATGCCTCTGTCCGAACGTTAAGTTTGTGTATGCAGGGCTTTATGTGGGATGGCGCAAAGCGGGATCAGCTGGTTTGGATGGGGGATCTTTATCCGGAAATTTTTGCCTGTGCAACGATTTTCGGAAAACAGGATGTTGTGGAAAAAAGTCTTGATTTTCTTCGTGATGAAACTCCATTGCCCCGGATGATGAATGGTTGCGGAACTTATTCTTTCTGGTGGATCCTTGCACAGCGTTACTGGTATCGCCGCTTCGGTTCTCTGAAATATCTGAAAGAACAGCAGAATTACTTGAAAGATTTGTTGACTCATCTTTCCGGAATGGTCTCTGAAAGCGGAGAATTGGATTTTACCGGAGGTTATCTCCTTTTGGATTGGGCAACCGGAATCAGTCTTGAATCCGGTCCTTCTATCAGGAACGGTTCTCATGCTGTATTGCGGCTGGCGATGCTTGCTGGTGCGGAACTTTGTCATATTCTGGGGGAAGATGAAACCGCAGCTCTTTGTGAAAAAACGTCAGAAAATCTTTTGAAAAAAGAACTTCCCCTGAGTGATTGCAGTGCCGCCGCCAATGCGTTTCAGGTTCTTGCCGGATACCGGGATGCGAAAACCGTTTATGACAGCTGTTTTGCAGGAAAACTGCCTCACGGATTATCAACATTCCTCGGCTGTTTTATTCTGGATGCCTGTGTAAAAGCCGGACACCGGAAAGAGGCTTTGGATTATATGCGTGAATATTGGGGCGGAATGCTTTCAACCGGTTCTACAACCTTTTGGGAGCATTTTGATATAGACTGGCTGAAAGATGCCGGAAGAATTGATGAAATCGTTCCGGCAGGAAAACACGATATTCACGGGGAATATGGAGAAGGTTGTTTTACAAGTTACCGGAACAGTTTCTGTCACGGCTGGGGTTCCATGCCTGCGGAGTGGCTGATCCGTCAGATTTGCGGAGTTGATTTTGTTGATTCCCGGACGGTCCGTTTTACACCGGATTTATGCGGTCTTGATTGGGTCGAAGCTCATATTCCGACAGAATTCGGGATGATTGATATTTCCATTGCTCCGGGAAAAAGTGAATTGAATCTTCCGGATGAAATTCAACTCAAAGAGGAATAATGATGAAACAATATCTTTCCAGCAGAATGTTTTCAGAACCGGATTTTCCGATTGCGGTATCCCGGCTTCTTCAGCGGTCACAGATGACGCCGCATACCCACGATTTTATAGAATTCGTTCTGGTCGCGGAAGGACATACGATTCATCAGGTCGGTTCAGAAGCCGAACAGCTTTCCTACGGCTTGATTCAGGGGGATTGTTTTACGATTCTGCCGGGAGAGGTTCATGCTTATTCTGAAAGTAAAAATCTTGTTTTATACAACGTTGCTTTCAAGGAAGAACTTCTGCAGAGTGAACTTGCTGAATTGAGATCACTTCCTTTATGGAACCGTCTGTTTGAATCAAAAAAATCTCCGTTGAGTAAGCGTTTGCATTTGCTGCCGCACGAACGGATCCGGGCAGAAAGCTTTTTGCGGAAGATGATGCTTGAGTTTTCCTACCGGAGACCCGGTTATAAATTCCGTGTAAAACTGGCTTTATTGGAAACATTATGTGCTGTTGATGAAGCAAATATTGTGGAATGGCAGCCGTATGATGTGGAACCGTACAGCGGTTTGCTGAAGACTCTGGATTATCTGGAAAAAGTGGAATCCGAACCATTTGAGCTTTCAGAACTTGCCAGAATGGCAGGAATGAGTGTTTCTTCCTATACAAAAAAATTCCGGGAAATGATCGGGGATTCCCCCTGTGAATATTTTCTGGGAATCAAACTGGAAAAAATCCGGAGTGAATTGCTCCGGAGTGATATATCCGTTTCGGAACTCGCGTTTAAATATGGCTTTTGTGATACGTCGTATATGATAAAATTATTCCGGCGCAGACATGGTTTGACCCCGTCACGCTACCGGAATATTGTTTTGTCCAAAGGTTGACCGGTATCGTTTATTTCAATACCTTTTTCAAATCATTCCACGCCAGTTTCGGTTTGCGGTATTCATCGACCAAACCTTTGTTGTTATAACCGCGCGGACGCATCATGATCCGTCCGTTGTCATCAACCTGTGAGTTGCAGAACTGCCAGAAAAGAACGCCACTGTAACGGGAATCTTTCCGGATGAGTTCCAGTGTTGTCAGAATCAGCTGACTCTGATATTCTTCGGACCAGCGTCTGCCGCTGTGATCTCCGGGGAGGGCGGCTGCTCCGATTTCGCTGATGATCATTGGCATTTCTGCCAGTTCCGGAGTGTTCCTGACAAACTCCGCAATCCTGTCAAGTTCCGCTTCGACGATGTTCGGGTCAAAGAAAGTGAATGTTCCATTGTACCATCCGGGATATGTATTGAATGCGGCAATATCCACGATATCCAGACATTTGTCACGGTCAGACATCATCGTTGCAAAAGTGATAAGACGGGAAGTGTCTTCCTCTTTGATCGTTTCCGTCAGTTCTCTGACACATCTGCGGGCGGATTCATCATCGGTGATCGCTTCATTGAGGAATCCCCAGAAGACAATGGACGGATGATTGATGCTGTTGCGGATCATCCGCTTCAGACCTGATTTCTGTCTACGGATAAACTCTTCGTTATTGAGTGAATCCAGGGGATTTTCCCAGCCGAGCGTTTCATCCCAGACGAGCAATCCCAATTCATCTGCCAGATCCAGCATGAGTTCAGATTGCGGATAATGAGAACCTCTGATAAAGTTCATTCCTTCCGCTTTGATCATCTGCAAATCTGTTTTCAGCTGTTCATAGGGTATTGCCGCTCCGGTCAGCGGATAAACATCGTGACGGTTTACTCCGACAATAAAAAGTTCTTTTCCATTGAGATAGAGTTTTCTGTTTTTTGATTCGATGGACCGCAGACCGAAACGGGTTTTATAAACCTCATCTCCGCAAGAGATTGTCACAGAATAAAGATTCGGTTCTTCCGGAGACCAGAGTTCCGGTTCCGGAATAACAAACTCAAAATCACCGGAGCCCGGAAATTCAATGGTTTGACCGTTGGAAATCTGCATTGAAACCGATTTTTCCGGTCCATCGAGTTCAATATGAAGCTGAACTTTTCCGGCAAACGGATCAACGGGAATAACCTTGACATAAGAAAAGCTGGTTTCCGGGAGTTCCCGCAGGGTGACATCTCTGTAAATTCCACCGAATCCGTAAAAATCATAAAATCTGCGGAATTCAGATTCCGGAGTTTCTTCAATGGTGTTATCACAAATAATTTTCAGTTCATGATTTCCTTTTTCTCCGGCATCGAAACGCAGCGTGAGCGGTGTGTATGCTGTCAACTCTTCTCCGATTTTCTTTCCATCCCAGAAAATTTCTGCCCGGAGTCCGATACCTTCCAGATGCAGTTCCACATATCCGCCGCAGACAACTTCCCGCCAATAGGCAGCCTTTCCCCTTTGACTGAAAAATTCTCCGGCAGCATCAAAACATCCCGGAACGGGCATCTTTATTGTTTTTCCGTTTTCAAATGAAAAATTCCAAAGACCATTCAAAAGCATGGCGACGATCCTTTCTGTATAATTGTGTACGGAGTACTATAATTCAACACAATAAAAAATTCCAGAAATATTTCGTAAAAAAAAACAGAATTTTTTGCTTTTTTTATCGTGGAAAAATTTGAAAAAATATGAAAATATGTTAGAGTATCCGGAAAACATAAATGAAGGGAGAGATTATTTATGACACTGAAAGATTGTGGAAAAACATTACTGAATGCAATTTTGTCCGGTATGTTTATCGGGATTGGAGGAACGATTTATCTGGCTTGCCCCAGTTCCATTGTCGGCGCGTTCCTGTTCACCATCGGATTGATGATGATTGTCTGTTACGGGTTTAATCTTTACACAGGGGCGATCGGTTATCTGGTTCAGCATGGAAGTGATTTCGGGGCATATCTTTTGAAATTGCTTCTGATCTGGCTTGGAAACTTTGCCGGATGCTGGCTGGTTGGCAATGCGATCCGTTTGACACGGACATTTGCAAAAGTTGGAGTAAAGATTCAGACTGTTTGCGGGGATAAAATGAATGATTCCGTTCTGAGTCTGTTCATCCTTTCCATATTCTGCGGACTTCTGATGTATATGGCTGTTGAGACGTACCGCCGGGAAGATTTGCCGCCGATTTTCCGGTTCGGTGGTCTTTTTCTCTGTATTTCCGTATTTATCATGAGCGGTTTTGAGCACTGTATCGCCAATATGTACTATTTTTCACTGGGAAATATGTGGTCTTGGAATGTTCTCGGATTGGTTTTGGTAATGACTCTCGGGAATTCTGTCGGAGGCTGGATTGTTCCTCTGGCGGATAAAGTCCGGAAATGAATCTGAGAAAAAACGGAAAAAAGAGCTGTGATTTGTAAAAAGAGCTTGAAAAACTCTTTGAACGGTGTATATTTCGGGTGATATGTTATAAGAACAGGGAATTTGAGTTCCCGCTGAGCATATAATGGGGAAAGGATAATTATATGAGCGAAAGAGTTGTTATTACCGGATGTGGCCTTGTGACACCGTTGGGAAATGGGCTTGCTGCAAATATTGCATCTTTGAAAGCCGGAAAAAGCGGTATTGCACCTATGCCGGAATGGGCAGAAGTCGGATTGGATACAACGATTGCAGGACGTTCTGATCATGACGTGGAATGTCCGGTTTTTACCCAGAAAAATAAGCGGTTCATGTCTCCGAACTCTATTTTTGCAGTGGCGGCAGCTTATGAAGCGCTCACAGAAGCCGGATTTACAATGGAATCTTTTGCTGCCCGTACGCCTGCGTTAATCAATGGCTGTGCCGGCAGTTCTTATCTTACCGTTTACGGAAACAGCCGTACATTTGAAGAAACAAAAAGAATCCGCAGAGTGACCCCGTTTGCAGTTCCCCGTGTGATGCCGTCTTCTGCTGTTGCAAACATTTCTCTTCTGTTTGGAATCAAGGGTGAAAGTTATGATATCAGTGCCGCTTGTACAAGCAGTGCTCTGACAATTATTGCCGGTGCCCGTTTGATTCTTACCGGAGAATATGATTGTGTGATGGTCGGCGGTTCCGAAGAAGTCAGCTGGCAGCAGGCACTCGGATTCAGTGCAATGCGCGCGCTCTCCCACTCTTACAATGATGCTCCGGAAACAGCCAGCCGTCCGTTCGATAAGAGCCGTGATGGATTTGTTCTGGGCGAAGGTGCCGGAATGTTGATTATGGAATCCGAATCCTCCGCAAAGAAACGCGGCGCAAAGATTCTGGCATATCTTTCCGGTTTTGCAACCAACAGTAACGCCGCTGATATGGTTGTTCCCGATGCGGAATCCAGCGCAGATGTTATGCGCCGGGCTGTAAAAAATGCCGGTTTGACACCTGCAGATATTGATTATATCAACACTCATGGAACAGCAACCCCCGTTGGAGATCCGGTGGAAATGGAAGCAATCCGCAAGGTTTTTGAAGATTCCAGGGTTGCAATCAACAGTACAAAGAGTATGACCGGACACATGATCGGTGCTGCCGGTGCTGTGGAAGCAATCTTCTCAATTCTGATGATGCAGAATTCATTCCTTTGTCCGACAGCCAACCTGAAGGAGCCGGAAGAAGCGTTTGCCTGGGCAGACCTCGTCAGAGAAACCCGTGAAGGTGTCAATATCCGTCACTCCCTGAGCAACAGCTTCGGGTTCGGCGGTTCCAATGCCTGTCTGGTATTCTCCAAACCGGAGTAATTATTCATGGAAGATAAATCATTCCGTCCCAAGCTCCCGCCCTGGATCCGGGTCCGTGTTTCCTGCGGAGCTGTTTCTGAAAAAGTGGACAGCCTTGTCAAAGGATTGGCATTGAACACCGTCTGTCAGGGCGCACAATGTCCAAACCAGGGAGAATGCTGGGGCAGGGGAACTGCTGCTTTCATGATTTTAGGAAGCCGTTGTACACGGAATTGCAAGTTTTGTGCTGTTGGTGAAGTGAAACAGCCGCTGCCCCCCGATCCGGAGGAACCGGAACGTTTGGCTCAGGCCGCCGCTCAGATGAATCTGAAATACGTTGTTGTAACATGTGTGACCCGGGACGATCTTCCGGATGGCGGTTCATCGGCATTTGCAGCGACAACCGCCGCTTTGAAACGGGCTGTTCCCGGAATTAAAGTAGAAGTTTTGACATCCGATTTTCAGGGTGTTGAGAAAGATATTGCCACAGCAATGCAGGGCGTGGATGTTTTCAACCACAATCTTGAAACTGTGGAACGTATGACACCCCTTGTCAGAAGTAAAGCACAGTACCGCCGTTCTCTGGAAGTTCTTTCCACAGCAGCCCGCCTTTCCGGCGGAACAGTTCCTGTAAAATCCGGAATTATGGTCGGATTGGGGGAAACTGATGCTGAGGTGGAACAGACAATTCTTGATTTGCGTGAGGCAGGAGTTTCCCTTTTGACCATCGGACAATATCTGCCTCCGTCCAAAGATCACTGGAAACTGGATCGGTTTGTAACACCGGAGCAGTTTGCCGCTTGGGGAAAATTTGCGAAAGAGGCTGGATTTACCCATGTAGCCTCCGGTCCGCTGGTCCGCAGCAGTTATCATGCGGATCTTCTTGCCGCAGGGAAAGAAGATGCTCTATCCTGAGGACGCTCTGCTTCTGGCGCCGCTCGCCGGTTATACAGATCAGGCAATGCGCCGGGCATCTGCACGTCACGGTTGCCGCTATTCTTTTGCGGAAATGATTGATGCAGGATCCCTTGTTTACGGAAATGAAAAAACATTCCGTCTCGCTGAGCGTGCTGCCGATGAAAAATTTCTGGGTATCCAGCTCGTAGGTTCCGAACCGGAACTGTTGAAAAAAGCTGTTGAGATCGTCAACAGCAAAGATTATGATGTATTGGATTTCAACTTGGGATGTCCGGCACCGAAAGTCGAAAAAAAATGTGAGGGCGCAGCATTTGCATTGCATCGTCCGGAAGAAGCTGTGCGGATGACCGAACTTCTGGTGAAACATTCCCGTATTCCTGTAACAGTAAAGACTCGCATTTTATCAAGAGAAAACCCGGAACAGACGATCTCTTTCTTGAAGCGTCTGGAAGCAACCGGTATTTCCGCATTGACACTTCACGGGCGGATTGCGAAAGAGTTCTATTCCGGAGAGCCTGCCCGTGAGATTATATCTGCAGTCCGCGAGGCTTTGCAGATTCCTTTGATTGCCAATGGCGGTATAATGTGCAAAGCGGATTACAGGATTATGAGAAAAGAATCCGGCTGTTCCCGTGTGATGCTGGCCCGTGGAGCCATGGGAAACCCCTGGCTGTTTGAAGAGCTGACCAATCCGGAATTCCGGCCTCCGACTGTGGAGGAGCTTGCAGAAGAAATCCGGCTTCATGTGGAAGATATGCTTGATTGGTACGGCGATGAAGTCGGTTTCAGAGCTTGCCGGAAAGTAGTATTGGAATATTTGCGGGGCAGGGGATATCCCGGTTCTCTGCGTGCAACTGCATCTTTTTTGAGCAGCCGTGAAGGATTGGCCGAATTGCTGAAGGAGGTCCGGAAGGGGCCTGCGGAAGGTTTTTGGACTTTTTTGAAAAATAATCCGGAATCAGCACGGCAACTTTCACAATAAAATACGGAATGTATCGTTTTATGAGCATGGAACAGAAGATATCAGAGCAGGTGGCGGACGGAGAATTGATCCGCGCATATCTCTCCGGGGATGCGGAATCATTCGAGATTCTCTACAGCAGATACCGGAAGCCTCTCTATGCCTTCTTGAACCGGCTCCTTGAGAATTCTATTGTTGCGGATGATCTTTTTCAGCAGACCTGGCTGAAGGCAATCCGGAATTTTCCGGCGTATGAAAACAAGCAGAAATTTTTTGCTTGGCTTTCAACGATTGCCCACAATCTTGTGATGGATTATTTCCGGTCGCAGAAACGTGCTGCGGAACAGCCTTTGGATGAAGGCGTTTTAAATGACCGCTGCACAGATGGCAGTGAGGCATGGTCTCAAATGAACGATGAAGAATTTGAGACGGCTTTTGAAAATGCTGTCAATGAATTACCAAGTGAGCAGAAGGAAGTTGTAATCCTGCGGAGGGATGGACTTTCTTTCAAAGAGATCGCTGAGATTCAGAAATGTCCCCTGAATACAGCTCTCGGAAGAATGAATTATGCATTGAAATCATTACGAAACAGCCTGCGGGCGTGGAGGGATTCATGAATATATGTGAACAAACAAAAATCAAGATGTTGGAAGGTGTCTCTCTTTCTGTTGAGGAACAGAGTCATCTTGAATCCTGTGCGGATTGCCGGATGAGTGCTGAACTGCTCAAACGGATGGAACAGCTCCCGGTAATGGAAGAGGATGTTCCTGCATATCTTGATAAAACTGTTCTTCAGGCTGCATCAGCAGCACTCCCGAAACGTCGTTGGAAACCCGTCATTTGGAAAGTTGCAGTTCCAATGGCCGCAGCTTTTGCGTTCGCTGCAGGTTTGCTCTTTTATCAGCCGTCTGAAAAACAGGATGTTCAGGTTGTTTTCAGTAAGGTTCCTGTTGTAAAAACGAGGCATGTTTATGAGCTGAATGATGAAAACTTTGATGAAAAAGTTCTGGCATTGGCAATTGATGTCGGCAGCGGAATGGATTCTTTGACAGAATCCGTTGAATCAGTGAATGATGAATTGGATTTTATAATATAAGGGGATAACTGAATGAAAATTTTTCTGACAATTTTGTTTGCAGCAGCGATACTTTGCTCTCATGCCCAGAGACTTGTGCATAAAAGAGGTCCGGGAATGAGAAATCATCCGCAGATGCATCCGTTGATTTCTGTTTTGGAATCAGATATGTTTACTCCGGCAGAACGGACCCGCTTGAAAGATCTGGCTGAAAAAGACAGGAAAGCGTTTGCTCTGGAAATGCGGAAACATTTTATGAAGCATAGAAAGGCTGAAGCTGAAAAGATTCTGACTCTTCGTAAACAGGTGATAGAAGCAAAAGATCCGGCAGTCAGGAAAAAAGCTGAAGACGAGCTGAAAGTTCTTCTCCGGAAGAAAGCTGATCAGCGTTTGGCTTTTCATAAAAAAATTCTTGATGAAACAGTTCGCAATATTCAGCATATGCAGCGGCGTTGTGATATGCTCCGGAAGGAATATGACAACAGAAAGAATAATAAGGAACAGCTTGTAGAAAAAGAGCTGGAAAAAATTCTCTCAGCTGAACCTCCCGCTTATTTGAAACGGAATGCCGCCTGGGATCCGTCAAAACCGCTTCCCCCGCCTCCGATGATGAGGATGGATAAAAAAAATAAGTGACATTTTTCAAAAAAATCTGAAAAGCCCGGAAAAACTGGGCTTTTTTTTCTTTTTTACACCTGATATTTTTTTCTTATGCTCTTGAAAGTTGCACAATATAGGTGTAAATTACCGGATAAAGAAAAACAACCCATTAAGGAGAATTCAGAAATGAAGAAAGTTTTGATTCCGACAAAGCTTGATAAAGTTGTCAAGCAGATCCTCGAAGAAAAAGGTTTTACTGTTGTTCAGGACAAGGATACCCCCCTTGCTGATCTTGCAAAAGCAAATGCTGATGCTTGTGCGGTGATCGTCCGCAGTGAAAAAGTTCCCGCAGAAATCATTGATCTCCTTCCTTCCTTGAAGCTCGTGGTCCGCGCCGGTGCCGGTTTCGATAATATTGATACAAAGTATGCCCGTACAAAAAATATCGATGTGATGAACACTCCCGGAGCAAACTCCAACGCTGTTGCTGAAGAAGTTGTTGCAATGATTCTTACAGCTTATCGCAAACTCGTTCCAGCTGACATTTCCACCCGCGCTGGAAAATGGGAAAAATCCAAATTCATGGGCCGTGAGCTGACCGGTAAGACACTCGGTATTCTCGGTCTCGGTCACATTGGCCGTCTTCTCGCGAAACGCGTTTCCGGTTTTGAAGTCAAAGTTCTTGCTTTCGACCCCTTCGTTACCGCTGAAGCAGCAGAAAAAATGGGTGTAACCCTTTGTTCCGTTGAAGAAATTTTCAGTCAGGCAGATATCATTTCTCTTCACATTCCGGAAAATGATTCCACCCGCGGCATGGTCAATGAAAAACTTCTTGCTCTTATCAAGAACGGCGCAATGATCGTTAACTGTGCACGTGCAGGTATTGTGGATGAAGATGCTCTCCGCAAAGCAAAAGCTGAAAAAGAACTGATCTATTGCAATGACGTTTACAAGAAAGATGCCGAAGGTGAAAAATCCATTGCAGATGTGGCAGATGTCATGGCTCCCCATCTTGGCGCAAACACCTATGAAGCAAACTTTGTTGCAGCCCGCCGCGCAGCAGAACAGACCGTTGATTACTTTGAACAGGGAAATACTTCCTGCGTCGTTAACTGAGCCGAGGATGTAATGGGATCGCATCAGGAATATCAGCAGCTGGCAGAAATTCTTGCAAATCTTGCAGGGTGTGCTCTGGGGAAAAACAGAAGTTTCAATAAAATAGAAGTCAGTTTCTATGGTGAACTCCATGATTCTGCAGAAGCCCTGTTTCTTTCTGTCTGCGCCGGTATATTCACAGATGCAGATCCCTTTCAGAACGGCAGAAAAGCTCAGGAATATCTTGACAGCAAAGGTATTGTATTTGAAAATCGTGAAGTGGACGAATCCAAGAAGTATGGAGAGTCCATCACACTGGATCTGCTGGATGGCGAAAATTGTCTTGTTTCGGTTCGCGGAACTTTTACAGAAAACAAGATGATGATATCCCGGATCAATGATTTTGATAATCTTTACCTTATTCCTCATGGCAGCAATATCTTTTTTGAATATGAAGATAAACCCGGTGTGATTGCAAAGTTATCCGGGATTCTCAGCATATCCGGAATCAATATTGCAGATATAAGAGCACCGCAGGTCAAGACTGGAGCATTCCCCCGTTCTCTGGCAGCAATTAAAACGGATACGGAAGTTTCTGATGAACTTTTGAATAAGATGGCGGATTTTGTCAATGCAATCTCAGCATTCAAATTCAATTGTTAATGAATCCGAACAGCGAAGCACCGGGAATTTCAATCCGGTGCTTCTTTCTTTCGGTGGAAATATTGCCGGAACACTGGAACGTTTTGAACGTGCATTACAGCTTCTAAGCCAGCGCGGATTCCGGATTCTGAGCGTATCAGAACCATTGATAAATCCGGCAATCGGCTGTGAGCCGGGGGCTGCAGATTTCACAAATCTGTGTGTGCTTGGGGAGTGGCAGGGAACACCGCTTGAATTATTGGATTTGACACAATCTATTGAAGTGGAAGAAGGCCGTCCGGCGGATCACCCCCATTGGGTATCCCGGACTTTGGATATTGATATTATTCTGATGGGGTATGTGAAAATTGATCTGCCCCGTCTGAAAGTACCGCATCCTCTGGCATCTGTCCGTGATTTCGTGATGAAGCCTGCCCGAGAAATCCTGCCGGAAGATTTGATAAAATTCCTTGAAAATCAGGCGGAAATTTATAAAAAAGAAGACAAGTTTTGAAAAATATCGGGATAATCGTTGATAATCTTGAAAAAAAGTAAATTTCAGACTTGCAAAAATATGTTACCGTGATATATTACCAAGATATTCTGCAATTCGGCAGAAGAGTTGTCTGAGAGGTCCCTGTCTTTGCTTGACACCTCCGGACAAAGAAACAGAACCTTTTCAAGAAGAAAGGAATCGGGATGAAACAAGTTCAGGCTAAACACAAAATGTGCCGTCGGCTCGGATATTGTATCTGGGGTGCGGCTAAGTGCCCGAGCGCAAAGAGACCCTATGCTGCAGGTCAGCAGGGAAGTAACGCCAAGAAGAAAAAACTTTCCACCTATGGCGTCATGATGCAGGAAAAACAGAAGCTGAAAGCACACTACTGTCTTACAGAAAAACAGCTTCGCAACATCTTCCTTGAAGCAAAACGCCGTCCGGGACAGACAAACGAAGTTCTCATGCAGCTCATCGAGCTCCGTCTCGTTTCCGCTGTTTACCATGCTGGATTTGCTCCCACAATCTTCGCAGCAAAACAGTATGTTGCTCACCGTCATATCCTCGTTGATGGAAAAATCGTCGACCGTCCTTCCTATCAGCTGAAGCCCGGTCAGGTTCTTTCCGTGAACGTTGAAAAGTCCGCTAAGATTGCTGAAGCTATCAAGGCAATTGATTATGTGGTTCCCGCCTACTTTGAATCCAACAAGGATGACATGAAGGTCACAATTCTCCGTGAACCCATGATCGACGAAATTCCCGCCAAAGTCGAAACCATGCGCGTGGTCGAATACTACGCACGGTAATTTTCCGCTTTGGAACAGAAAGGATCCCGGCACAGTTTTGTATCGGGGTCTTTTCCGGAATCATCCGGATCCGTTTCGCTATGAACGATGCAGAACCGAAGAAGTCGAAAAGAACCAAAATAAAGCGTTCTCCTCTGGAGATGGCGGCAATGATGTTATCTGTCAGGCCGCTGAGCCGTGCAGAACTCAAAAAAAAGCTGCATGACAAAGAATTGTCCTGGGAGGTCGCTGAAAATACAGTTCTTGAATGTGAACGTCTTGGGTTCGTGAATGATCCGGATACCGCAGAGTCTTATGTAAGATCTATGCGGAACCGTGGAGACGGCACCAGAAAAATCCGAATGAAACTGCGGGTTCGCGGATTCAAAAAGGATGATGTGGAAAATGCCTTTCTGCGGGAAGAAGAAGCATCGGAAAGAAGCGAAACAGATGTCGCCCTAAGCGTGTTAAACCGCAGAAGGCTGACATTGGAACGTGAGGATAATATACTGAAACGGAAGAACAAGGCGTTGCGGATTTTGGCATCAAGAGGTTTTACTCCGGATGCATCATTCAAAGCTTTGGATCTTTTTTTCGGAAGAGCAGATAATCTGGTCTTGGAAGATGAGGAGTTCCCGCAAGGGCAGCAGGATTGCTGAAAAATCCTGATTTTTCAAAAAGTTGTTTGCAATTTGAAAAATGCCGTGTATATTATTTTAACGTGGAAACAAACGGGATGGGGAAACCCTTCTCACACAATAAACTACAACTTAAGTAAGGTTTCAGAATCATGAAAGAAGATATTCATCCTAATTTCGGTCCTGCCAAAGTGATTTGCGCTTGCGGCAAAGTTTGGGATATTTATTCCACCAGAAAAGAACAGCGCGTTGGTATCTGTGCAGATTGCCACCCGTTCTTCACCGGTAAAAAGAAATTTGTTGACGTCGCTGGCCGTGTTGACAAATTCAACAAACGTTACGGAAACGTCAAGTTCTCCAAGTAATTTTGTTTTTTTTCTGTCGTTTCAACCTCGAGTGCGTCCCCCCCATGCATTGGAGTTGAAACGACAGTTTTTTTTTTATTACCTCTCTCTGTAGGATTTTTTATGACGCCCTCTGATATCGCACCTCATATTGATTTGATGAAAGTCCGTTTTTCCGAATTGGAAAAAGAGTTGGCGTCGCCTGATATTTATGCAAAACCAGCAGAATGTAAACGCCTGACTTCAGAACGGAGAAGAATTGCCAACATATTGGAATTGTATTCTGCTTGGTCTGCTGCACTCAACGATATTGTTTCTAATACAGAATTTCTTGAAACAGAAACAGATCCTGAATTCCGTTCTCTGATTGAAAACGATCTCTCTGATTGCCAGAAAAAATCTGAAGAGCTGGAAAATCAATTGATGAGTTCTCTTGTTCCTCCCATGCCGCAGGATGATCGCAATACGATCGTTGAAATTCGTCCAGCCGCTGGCGGTGATGAAGCCGCTTTGTTTGCTGGGGAATTGTTCCGGGCTTATCTGAAGTTTGCGGAACAGAAAGGATGGAAACATGAAGTGCTTGATTCTACCGAAACAGATTTGGGCGGAATCAAGGAAGCTGTTTTTTCTCTTTCCGGTGATGATGTTTATTCTTACATGAAGTTTGAAAGCGGGGTTCACCGGGTGCAGCGTGTTCCCACAACAGAATCCGGCGGAAGAATTCATACTTCTACGATTACAGTATCAGTCTTGCCGGAAGCGGAAGAAGTTGACAGCATTGATTTCCGTCAGGAAGACTTGGAAGTTTCCACCTTCCGGGCATCCGGGGCAGGAGGACAGCATGTGAACCGGACAGATTCAGCTGTACGTATTGTTCACAAGCCGACCGGGATTACAGTGGCCAGTCAGCAGGAGCGTTCACAGCTCCGTAACAAAGAAATCTGTTTGCGTATTTTGAAAGCGAAACTTCTTGAGATGCGTATGCGTGAAGAAGCGGAAAAACATGCTTCTGATAAACGGGCTCAGGTTGGAACCGGAGATCGGAGTGAACGGATTCGTACTTACAATTTTCCCCAGAGCCGTGTAACCGATCACCGGTACGGGATTTCAGCGTTTGATCTGCCCGGGCTTATGGAGGGCGATCTTGGACAAATCCTTGATCCGATCCGGGAGTCTTTGAATCAGGAAGCCGTACAGAATCTTCTCTCTGGTCTGAGTTCATCCGGACAATAAAAAAACTCTTCTCCACACATGCTGCAGGAAAAGAGTTTTTCGTTATGACAGCGTTTCTTATTTGATCAAATCTGCTGCTGCTTTCATCCATTCTTTCTGAATGAGTCGATGTCCTGCAGGGGCCGGATGAATGCCATCGGACATCCAATATTCCTGGGGAGCATCTTTCAATGCCGCGTCGAAAATGCTTTGCAGAGGAATAAAGATCTGTTTGTAATCTTCTGCAATTTTTCTGACGACTTCCTGACGTTTTTTGACATCAACGATCCATTCATCATTAACATTTCCCATTGGGAATACGAAAGGTTCCATCAGAATGAACTTTGTATCCGCCTTTGTTTCCAGAGTCCAATCCATGATCATACGGTAAATCATATCATAGCGGGGAACTTCCACGCCATTCTGACTGCAGATTTCGTGTCCGGTATCGTTGACCCCAATCAGAATACTGATGATATCCGGACGGAAATTGAGCGCATCGATTCTCCATCTGGCATAAAGATCAACGATTCTGTTTCCGCTGATTCCGCGGTTGATAACTTCCCATTTACCGGGCTGATCACCCATGAGCTGTGTTGCGATCATTCCTGCATAGCCGGGACCCCAGAGGTCTTTCGGATAACCTGCGCCGCCGGAAGTGATTCTTCCGCAATCTGTGATGGAATCTCCCTGAAATAACAATGTTTTCATGAAAAAACCTCTTTATTTAATCAGATCTGCGGCGGCTTCAAGCCATGCTTTCTGGATCAGACGGTGTCCGGCTGGGGTGGGGTGAACGCCATCGCGGAGCCAGTATTCCTGCGGAGCCCGTTTCAGAGCATCATTGAACACACTTTGCAGGGGGACAAAGACTGTTTTATAATCCTCGGCAATTTTTCTGACGACAGCTCGGCGTGCATCCATTTCAGGGAGCCAGGATTCTTCCACGGCACCGAAGGGGAGAACAAAAGGTTCCAGCAGAACGATTTTGACATCCGGCAAAGCTTCGAGAGTCCAATCCATGAGCATACGATAGAACTTATCGTAGCGGGGAACTTCCACGCCGTTTTGACGGCATTCGTGCCATGTGTCGTTAACACCGATGAGGATACTGAGGATATCGGGCTTGAAGTTGAGAGTATCTATTTTCCAGCGTGCGTAAAGATCAACGACTCTGTGTCCGCTGATTCCGCGGTTGATGATGTTCCATTCTTTTTCCGGCTGATCGCCAAGAAGCTGAGCAGCAATAAAACTGGGATAACCGAGTCCCATGTTATTGCCGTCTCCTATTGCAGTCCTTCCGCAATCAGTGATAGAGTCTCCTTGAAATACCAATGTCTTCATAAAATTTTTCTCCTGATTTTTAGAGTGATATTCCATTAATTTACCCTCACTGAGCAATATATTCAAGGCGTTTTTCTTCCGAAAAAGTGAAAAATAAAAAAAAAGTGAACGTTTTATCGTATTTTTTTGCTATTTTCTTGCTTGCGGAGGTTGCTTTTTTCAAAATAGGGATATATTATACAACAAATGAACCAGACAAAAAACAAGGAGGATGATGTATGAGAAAAAAAAGACATCTTTCCAAATTCAACTTGATTGAAATCGTGCTTGCCATAGGAGTGGTTGCTTTAGGTATGACAGCGGTCCTTGCTCTGCTGCCTCCCGCGCTGAATGCAAATATTGATTCCCAGGGCGATGCAAATGCCGCTGAAATTGCATCCAATGTGATTACCTATATAGATAAAATTGCTCAAGAGAGTGCAAAAGATACTTCTGAATTCAAAAAAGTAGAAGGCGATACCCGGACGGCTGCTGAGATTGCCGCTGCGGATGAAACAGCGTGGAAAACAACTTTAGAGAATCATTTTGAGACAACTGCTCCTGCAGAAGATTCTGTAAAAGTTTCCGGGGAAAGTTTTGGAAACAAAATGGCTGCTCCGTTTTCTCAATTTAATATTGAATCCGGAACTCCAACAAAACCCGGCTGGATGACTTATGTAAAAACGGAAGCTGACGGAACGGAAACAGCTGTCGCTAATGTTTATGTCTGGATGAAAAATATTACAGCCGGTGCAGCAGATCATGAAAAAATCAACGGCATCGGTTCCGTA
Organism: Lentisphaeria bacterium; assembly: GCA_017503375.1. GTDB lineage: Bacteria > Verrucomicrobiota > Lentisphaeria > Victivallales > UBA1829 > SIG79. The sequence goes on from JAFVTF010000071.1 coordinate 38,279, forward strand.
ACTGTTGTCCGCAGCTGTTACCGTTTCTATATCAAAGTCTGCTGGCCCGCTGATGCACCCGCCGATGCAGAGAACCGTCAGGAGCGTACTTATGTCCATGAAGTCCTCCGTCCTGTAAAGAATTGATAACGCAGGAGAAAGTTTATGACAAAAACAATGAAAAAACGGATTCTGAAATTTACAATCGTTGAAATTCTTGTTGCGATGTCTGTTTTCGCAATTTTGATGCTGATTATCATGCAGATATTCGGTTCTCTTCAAAGCGTTTGGACAACCACATCGAACCGGACCCGGACAGCACAGAATGCCAATGTTATCATGAATATGCTGGTCGCAGATTTCCAGTCGGCTTATTACAGTTTGGATGCAAAAGCCGAAAGTTCCTGGTGTTATTATCAGGGAGGAGCGGAATTGAGTGCATCCCAACCTCTCTGGTTCATAACAAGCCGTCAGAAATCAATCCAGTCTGCAAACAGTGCTCAGGTGTTGACGGGCTACTGGATTGAAGAGGTAAAAAAAGATGATGTGGATTTGTTGGTATTGAAAAATCTGACAATCTCCAATATGGATTATAAGATGATAGATGGAAGTGCTTTGAAAACATCTGAACTTTTCAACTATAAGTCTGTGAGCGAACCGGATGCAAAATTGAAAAATGTTGACAGCTCGCTTAAGAAAATTGCTGTGGCGGTTGATGACAACATTGTTTCTTTCACGATTACACCGTATGTTAAAAGTGTAAATTCAACAAGTGGAGCAGTAAATTTCACCCAGCAGAGCGGACTTTGTAAAAAATTACCGTCTTATGTGGAAATTAAATTGCAGATACTTGATGATGATCCCTCTGTCAGAGAGGCTTATAAAGATGCCACTACTGATGAACGGAAGAAAATGATCCGGACATATACCCGCATTATCGAGATCAATCGCGGTCAATACTATGAATAATCAGGAGGTGCAGTATGAGAAAGATTAAATTCCTGAAAAACACAAAGAAATCCCAGCGCGGAGTTGCGTTGATATTTGCCCTGAGCATTCTCGGTTTGATGGTTGTCCTCGGGCTGACATTTGCTTCTCTTTCATTTTCAGAGCAGGCTGTTTCCCGCGGAAGTTCTGAACAGGAAGCCGCAAAGATCATGGCAAAGTCTGCCGTGAACCGGATTATTGCTCTTTTGGAGAATAATACGGCAATTACGGAATCCGATAAAATTGTTTCCGGCGGCGATCCGAATAACTCCAATCACTACGATTTTCTGTGGAAAATGATTGCCTATCACGGGGATGTTCCCGGGGCTGGGGATATGCAGAAAAAGCTGGAAGACCGGATTAAAAACGGAACAGATTCTCCGTATTGGCAGTATATCATTGCTCCGAACAAAGATGGAGAGGATGAGATCGTGGGAAGATTTGCTTATGCCGCTTATCAGCCGGTCGGTCTGCTGGATCCTTATGTATCTGCTAAAAAAGCAACGGAAGGTTCCTCTCCAATCACCCGATTTGGGATGACACCAGATGAAATTGATTTGAAAGCTCTTGTTGGTGTAACAGTTCCCGGCGGTTCCGGGAATTTATCTGCCGATGATATTAATACACTTGGCTCAAAGAACGCTGACTCCGGCGTTTCTTCAGATATCGGCACTCCTGCGGCTCTTTTTGAGAGATTTTCTGCAACCACCATGACAGCCTTAAATTCAAACCTTCAATATCTTCCGTTAAGAAATAAATTGACGGCCTCCTGGTTCAGTATTCCGAGAACGCCTGCTTTGCCGGAACGGTACTACTACAAACTTCCGGCTGAGACAAATGAAAAAGAATATCATCGTTTTCCATTGAACCTTACACCTGTCGATTGGGGAAAAATTGGCATGGATCAGTTTACTTTGCAAAAGATGGATGATTCTGCTAATCCATCAGCGACTCTTTATGATGAATCTGCAGCCGCAAATGAAAAGGCTTCTCTCGGTATCCCGTGGTTCAATAAGGCCGATGATGATACCCGTCAAATTGCTGCAAACTTCCTGAGTTATTTCTCTCCGATTCCGGAGAATCTGACAGAAAAGAAATACTGGAGCGCAGATAATGAATCTGCGACATACACCGCAAACATGCGTACCCCGTACATCAATGACCTTTTGATGCATGTAAAACTGAATATGCTGGTTACTGACAAAATTGATGGTGATGTAGATAATCCTCAATACAAAAAGATTTTTACGGTTGAGATCAAACCGGAAATAGATGTTTATATCGAACTGGCAGATCTCTACGGAAAATCTCTGGACAGTATCTCATCTCTGACATTCAAGATGAAAGCCTTGAAAGACTTAAAAGCGAAACAAACGGCAAATGCTGTCATCTCTTTCAATGGCGGAGATATGCTTGCTGAAAATGCAATGCTGAAAGATATAAACTTTACAGTTACGAGTCCATCCGGTAATAAGTTCAATGCGGCAAATGGCGATATTTCCAATGTTTTCCCGGTGTTCCAAAAGACTGTAACAGCAACAAAGCCTTTTACAGCAACGATCACTGTACAGATGACACGTCCGGAGCTTGAAGGCGGCGGCTACGGTGATGCAACTTGTGATCCTGTTGAATTCAATGAGCCGCTGCAGACTTTCGTTATGGAAAAGCTCTCTCTGCTCATGTCTGCTAAATTCAACGGCCGCTCTGCAGAACTCCCCATAGATTTGGCGAATATTTCGCTTGAAAAGACTGTTCCGGTTCTGGGTGCGGAGATCCCTCCGTCAAATCAGGTTTCTGATAAATGGGCTCCCTTCAAGCTGAATATCAATAACAAGGGAGAATATGAAGATGCCTCCCAGAAAGAACAGGAACGCAGTGTAATGTTCCGTTACCGTGCAATAGATTCCGCAGCGAACCTGAAGCAGGAACACTGGGTGGAGTCCACCCCCGAATTTTTCAAGGATTCCGTTGATATTACGACGATTGATTCCTATCCCGGGTTGAACAATTTTTCAGAATTGAAAGCAGAAGGTCTGCTGACTCTTACAAAAAATGATGCACTTGATTATCATACATTGACCGCCAAAGTCAATGGAACTGACAAGACATTCTTTGTAGATAAAGAAAAAGAACCTGCGGATAAAAATGCCGTGGAGGGGTATGGTGCGGTTCTTTCCACATCTTACATCCGTGGGCAGGTTTCCAATACAACGGAAGTTCAGTCTCCCTGGGAAATCGGCTTTATCCATCGCGGCATGCCGTACCAGACATTGAACATCAAACGGTTCAATAAAAATTCTGCGGAAATCGGAAAATATGAAGATGGCGATGCGAATATTTTCGATTATATCAAAATCCTTCAGAAAGAAGATGATGGAACGGTTGCCGAAGAAAACAAAATTCATGCAAGAGGTCTTGTCAATCTTCAGAAGATTTCCCATCAGAATGAAAATTCTGAAAATGGTGGAAATCTTCCGGCAGCATACGCATTTTTCTCCAATATTGATCTTGGCTGGAAAATGGATAAGAATAACAATAAATTTGAACCGAAGACTGGGATAACATGGGAAAATACGCTGGCGCAGGCAAAAAATATTGTCAAAGAAATTGTAAAAGTCGTTGACAAGCCGAATTTTGCATTGAAGTCCAGAGCGGCAATTCTTGATCCTGTTTTGAATTTGCAAAAAGTTCTGGCAGTCGGGGATGATGATGCGGCAAAAGAAGAATTGATCGGCCGTTTTATCATGCTGACAACAGCAGATCCGGCAAAGGTGAATCTGTTCTCTGATTTCCTTGTTGTGACAGCGATTGCACAGCGGATTCAAATCGGTTCATCCATGTTCCCGGATAAGGAATGGCTGAATGACGGAACATTTGATTCCTTCCCGAATAATCCGCCGTCGAATCTTCCGAACAATCTGACTGACAGAATTCAGCAGAATGCATGGATCGAAGCCGGTTACGGATATCGGAATTACAATGAATTCTGGCGGTTCAAGAAGAATGATTTTGTGAGTGCTGTAATGAAGCCGGATAAAAATGATTTAACTGCAGCGAATCGCAAAAAGAAGTTTTATCCAGGCTATGACAGAATTCTTTCCACTCAGAAAGTAATCGCATGGCTCCGGAAGAATGCAAATGGAAAATGGTATATTGAAAGGTTGGATTATGTTGATTAAGAAATTCACAGTTGTTTTTCTGACCGTGATTGCGGCGGGGCTTTCTGCTCAGTCTCTGAAACCGATGACTCAGGAAGAATTCAGGTACTATGAGTATCAGGTGTCTTCCGGAAAAATTGAACAGTACAGGAATCCTACCATGAATGAACAGGCTTGGAAGGATTTGATGAATGATATTATTGCTCAAATCATAGAAGTTCATGTTCCGCAGAATATCCGTGATTGGAAACAGAAAGGCTCTGCCAAGGTTCCCAGCCGGAATAAAATCCGGCTTCTCGCACATCGTCTGCGGACATTGATTGAGAATCCCGAACTGGTAGAAGTTTCCAGACAGCAGCTGAATTGGTTCAAAAATATTGGAAATGGATTCATCGAACTGGAAAATATCCAGACAAAAATGGTTCGTGCTGTCATGGGTGGAAACGAAAAAGCATACAAAGAGCTGCTTTATCAGTACATGATGACTTCAAAAAAACTTAAAAAGCTGATGGATGACCGGGAAAAATGGCAGTTGTCCCGGAAAGAACTTGATTTCGTCCGCAAAAAAAATCTTGCTGTCCGCAGGAAAAAAGCAGAGGAACTCAAACGGCGGTATGAATTGACCAGAAAACTGTTGAAAGAAGGAAAACTGACTTGGACCATAAAGCCGAAGAATTCTGATAAATCCAATCAGAAAAATGATAAGAAAGCCGGACAGAAAGAAAATAAGAAGCAGATGAACAATAGAAGAGGAGCAGGACGATGAAAAGAGTTTCATGTTATTCACTGGTCGAACTTCTGACCGTTATTGTGATTGCCTCCATATTAATGGCTATAGCAGTCCCTGCAGTTTCCAGTATGATCCGGGGCAGTGCAACAACTCAGGCCGGACGGGAATTGATGAGCCGTATCCGTATTGCCAAAGGGTATGCTGTTTCCCGGCAGACTCCTGTTGCAATCGTGTTTTATACAACTGAAAAACCTTCCGGGGAAACTCTTTCTTCCAATTATGCATGTTCTGCATACCGGATCTGTTCTGTGAAATATGTTGAACCCAACAGCAAGAACAATATGTGGCAGGGATGGGTCTTCCAGGATTGGGTCAGTGAATGGTATTTCCTTCCGCGTGGAATCGCAGTTGGTTTACCTGAAACAATGACAGCTGCTTTGCCTGCTGAATTGAGCAATGTTCTTCCGGGTACCGCTGAATCAGCAGATTCTTTGATCCGTATTGTAAAGGACAGCTCTTCTGAAGAAGATTTTTTCAAGGTGAGTACAGAAAAAGGGAGCGGAGTCTCTCCTGTTTACAACTGTGATCTTTCTGATATTTACCCGGAAAACAATAATCCTGTTGTTACATTCCGGAATGCGATCGTATTTAATGCTAACGGCATGATGGAAAAACCGAAGAATCTGACAAAGAAAGAGAATGATGACGGAGCCCTTTATCCGGAAAAAGCGGTTATCATCCCCCTCAGAACTGCACTGATAGAGGATAACACTGTAACAGTGGAGGGCGCAGCTAACGAGTATATTCCTGTCAGAGTTGATCCTTCCGGAAAAACATATTTCTATGATGGTTATGTCAGTTATTAAGGGTGGTGTTCTTTTTTATGAAGCTTGAAAGATTGATATTGGGGCTGCTTCTGCTTCCCCTGGTTATTGCGATTTTTGTTATCTTATTTCCGCTGATTCTGATCTTCGGGATCATTGCGCTTTTCTTGCGCGGAAATACGGTTCGTACATTTGTCAAAACGAAAACACTCCGCAGTCAGACGTCAGAACCAAATCGGGAAGATGACGTGATTGATGTTGAAGTGATACGTTCCGAAGATATCGGAGAAAAGAATGATATATCCGGACGGTCGCTCCGCTAAATGGTATCATAATCAGAGAACCATTAAAATTCTTTTATTCTCGACAGTTCTTGTCATTGCAGGATTTCTCTTTTGGTTTTTCAATAAGCCGGCTGTTCTGGAGGATTTATCCGGAGGGAAATATCCGGAAACATTCCGTACAGTTTATCGTCCTTTGCAGAAGGAACTCCTTTTACTGCATGCAGAAGGTTTTTTTGAGCCTTCTGCAGCTCAAAGTGCTGTACCTGCCGTGTTTTTGGAATGGTATATGGCTCCCGAAACGCGATTGATCATTCATGAAAAAGATTTTTCTCCTGATATGTACCATTTACAGATCCGGAAGAGTCTGCAAACCGGAATGCGGGAAAAATGTATTTTCTTTTCCGAACCTTTGGAGAATCCGGTTCCCGGTGATTTATTCCGGACACTGACAGGTTGTTTCAATAAATATCTGGCACGGAAAAATTATAAAAAATGTGTTGATTTACTTGAGGATATGTTCTGTTTTTCCTCGCTTATATTGAATTCAAATGTTGCAGAAAGCTATTTTCTGTCAGAAAGTGTTAAGTATGGCAAATTGTATGAACAGACTTTTGAAAAAAATCAGAAAGCTGCGTCGTTCTGGCGGAAAGTAAAATGGAAACTGGCTGGAAAATATCTTTTTTCCATGCATGGAATCTATCGTCTGGAATGTCAGAAAATTATGGCTGACTACGAAAAAATCCGTATCAGCGGAATTCACATCTTTGATGAGAAGCCTGAAGGCAGTTCTCAATTTTTGGATGGCGTTGCAACATTTTCTGTTACCAGAATGATAGACGGCATTTCAACTTCGATCACTGATTATTTTTATGATGTTGATCGGGATCAAACCATGACTCTTTCCATGTTGAGACGATTGCTCAACGACGGGATTTCTCCGGCGATGCTGGAACGTCCGAACCGGAAGATGAGCATCCGTTGTTTCCGCCGGATCACAGATGATGCGGAAATTCTGTCATCTGCAATCCTTTATCTTGCCAATTCTTCGGATAAGTAACTTTTATTTTCCGAGATCTGCATTCAAAACGGGAGCATCTGCCGGACGGGACGAAATGATATCTCTGATGATATCTTCTTTTTCTGCAGTAGCATGACCATCTACATAAAGGATAACGCCGCGTCCGTTGTGACGGCCTGTGAATCTTGTGTCGTCATTTGCAGAACTGGCTGTATGGACGTAGTATGCCCGCTTATTTTCAAACATATATCCCTTGGATGATGGAGCTTTGATCTTTGTTACTTTTGCTTTGATCGTACCATCATCTTTGCCATGGATTCCCAACAGGTAAATACCAAAAGAGAAATACTGTTTTCCGGGATTCCAGTCATTGGGATCTGTCAGAGATGGACACTTATAATATTTAACAAATTCTGTTTCCGGAACGAATCCACTGTATCTTGCATAGTAAAGAGTTGAGGGAGTTCCTCCGACGCGGTGGGCAAGAATAAAGTCATCATTGTTCTGAAAATACATTGTCAAATAGAGTCCGACCTGTTTTTTATTGGAAATACAATTAGCCTGGCGTCCGGATTCTCTTGCGTTATTCAACGCAGGAAGCAGCATCCCTGCAAGGATTGCAATGATTGCAATCACAACCAAAAGTTCGATCAATGTAAAACTTCTCTTGAAAAAGATTTTCATGCTGTCCGATTCCTGTGTTATTTTAATCTGTTTAATCTGTTACTACTGTTATATATTATAACACAAAAAGTGAATTTTGTCAAGTAGTTACAGCAAAAAAAATATTATTTTGTACCTTGTAAAACTAATCTGACAAACTTGCATTTACTTTTTCAAATAACCAAAAATTATCAGTCCCGCTTGAAAAAGATATTCTCAGACGGGACTGCTTTTGTTCAGATGGTGTTTTTCAGCTCAGCGTCTGGAAAAAATAAAGTTTCTGATTGTTTCCAGCGGGATCACAAGGAATGCCAGCAGAACACAGATTCCCCAGGATTGAGCAGAGAGCGGTGTGACAGAAAGTACTTTTCCGCCGAATGTCACAAAGAGGAACTGCAGGCAGATGATGCCCAGCATGACAAAGATAAAGTTCGGATTTTTGCTCAAACCTTTCACCGGGTTGAAATGAGTGCTGCGTGCATTGAAGCCGTTGAAGGTGATCGCCATCATAAAGGTTGCAAAAACAGCAGACCGCAGATAGGTGATATCTGTTGTTCCGAACAGTTTCCGGATGGGATCCCAGAAGAGAATCGCAAGACAGATGAATGTGATATATGCCGCATTGAAGATAATTTCAAAGAACATGTCTCCGTTCACGATACTTTCAGAACGGGGAATGGGTTTGTCTTTCATGTAATCCTTCAATGCAGGTTCGCTGCCGAATGCAATCGCTGCGAGAGTATCCATGGCAAGGTTGACCAGCAAAAGCTGAACAACTGTCAGAACCACATTGTCTTTCACTCCGATCATAGGTCCGAGGAAGCAGGTGAGAACAGCTGCAACGTTGACCGTCAGCTGGAAGATCAGGAATTTACGGATGCTCTGGAACATGGTACGTCCGTAGAGAATCGCCTTTTCAATGGAGAGAAAGTTGTCGTCGAGAATTGTGATATCTCCGGCAGCTTTGGCAACTTCTGTCCCGCTGCCCATTGCGAATCCGACGTCAGCTTTTTTCAGGGCAGGGGAGTCATTGACACCGTCTCCAGTCATACCGACGACCAGGTTCAATTCCTGTGCGATACGGACCAATCGGCTCTTATCTGTGGGAAGAGAACGTGCAACAACTCGCAAGTTCGGGAGAATCTGCTTCAGTTCATCATCGCTCTTTTCCGCCATTTCAGCAGAGGTGAGTGCAACATCCTGCGGTGAGGTGAGCAATCCGGATTCTTTTGCAATGGCAACTGCGGTTTCTTTTCTGTCACCGGTGACTATGACAACCTGAATTCCTGCATTCTGAACCTCCCGGATTGCTTCAACAGCTTCTTTCCGGACATTGTCGCGGATGCTGAGAAGGCAGACAAGGGTCAGGTTTTCATCATGGTTATCGCCGATTGCCTTTGCAACAGCCAGAAGACGCATGGAACGTCCTGCTTGAGTATCAATATATGCTGTCAGAAAATTCTTTTCAACAAGTTCTTTTTCCGCACCGTTTTCATCAATGTAACGGGCACATTTTTCCAGAATCTTTTCCGGCGCACCTTTGATATAGGTGATATTTGCACCGTCACGGCTGACTGTTACGCTGGAATATTTTTTGCTGGAATCAAAGGGGTCAAAAGAGCGGACTTCTGATTTGTTCATGCTTTTATCAAGTTTTGAATCAACCAGAAATGACATGAGCGCACGGTCTGTGCTGTTTCCGCCGATGATATTTCCATTGCTGACAGAGGCACTGTTGTTGACTCCGATTCCTGTAATGACATCCAAAGCCAGGGAGGACGGCATTTCTTTCAGTGACTGGAACGGACGGACATTTCCTGTAACCAGTTCCACAACAGAAAGTCTGCCTTCTGTAATCGTTCCTGTTTTATCTGTAAAGAGCAGAGAAAGACTTCCGGCTGTTTCCAAACCGTTGATTTTGCGGACAAGCACATTGTCTTTTGCCATCTTCAAACTTTGCAGAGAAAGCAGGATGGATGTCAGCATGGGCAATCCTTCGGGAACGGCACAAACGATAATCGTGACAGCCACCGTAACAGCATTCATCAGCAGGCTGATCCATTCGAGGACCCCACTGGGTGAATCGCCGGTGACAATTGTCCGGATGATAATTCCGGCAACAATGGCAATTGCTCCGATATATCCGAACGTGGAAATCTGTTTGGCAAGTTTCGCAAGTTTTACCTGAAGCGGGGTTGCACGGGTGGCTTCCTGAACTTCCAGAGCCAATTCTCCGAACAGTGTTCTATCCCCGACAACTTTCACTTCCATATATGCTTCTCCGCCGCAGACAACTGTACCGCGATAGACATAATGTTTGTTCAGAAGATCTTTAACATTATATTCTGTTCCGGGTTCGCAAACCTTCTTTGTCGCTTCTTCGGTTTCTCCGTTCAGAACAGCCTGATCGACTTTGACTTCATTCCAGATGATTTCACCATCGGCACAAATCTTATCGCCTGCCTGAAGGAAAACGATGTCTCCGACAACAACATCATTGACATGCAATTCAATAAGTTCACCATTCCGGAAGACTTTTGCCATTTCTTTGGCTTCTTCTTCCGCTTTCAGGGCTGAGGCTTTCCGTTCCTGGCTGCTTTCACTGATGGAAGAAACCCCGTTGGCAATCACAATGGCAATCAGAATACCGACAGGTTCAAACCATTCGGCTTTCCCGAGGAAACACATCACGACCTGCACAATCAAGGCCACGATCAGGATCATAATCATCGGATCGGTAAAACCATGCAGAATTTTCTTCCACAGCGGATCCGGCGGGATTTGGGTCAACACATTGGAACCATGTTCCTTGCGGCTTTTTTCTACAGCTTCTGTACTGAGACCTTGGGGTGTCATAAATTACCTTTCTTTGAGTTATAGCATTTTATTAAAATCATCATCCCTGAAATATACTTCAACTTTATGAAAATGCAATGTACTGTAAAAAAACTTTTATTGATATTTTCTTTTTTTTCAAAAATCTATTTTTGCTGTTTGACAATTCTTCGTTTCAGTGCTAATTTTGTTAGAACGGAATTTTTTTCATCAAACAACAATCTGATAGAGGTTTTTCTTATGAAACTCACCCGTGAACAACGAATGAAACTGCATATTGCTCTTGAACATCTTCTGATCAAGGTCAGAGAAATGAAAAAAGCACATCCGGAAATCAAGGAGGGTACAACAGAAGCTCCCCGTCCGGAAGGTTATGTGGAAGATGATCCCCTGAGATACCCCGGAAATACAGAGTGGGTCAATCTCATCAATCCGGAAAATGAAGAATTTGACAAGGTTATTCTGGAGATATTGGCAACGGCTCCGAAACCGGATCCTGCAAAAATGGCAAAACTGACTGATGAAAATTTGTGGGTCTGGGGCGGTCCGACGCCTTCCTGGTGCGGATCCATGGCAGATGATACACTCGTGCGCGGTGCCGATTATTTCGGCGCAAAAAATGTCGTTTATGTTTACGGTCCGACAAATGAACACATGATGCAGATGCACAGCAAGTATAATAAGATGCTTTGTCAGATCAACAGCAATTGCCGGACAGCCGGTGCTCAAGGCAATCTCACAGATGAGGAAAATGCTGAATATCTGAGCAAACTCTCTCTGCAATATCCCAATATCGTCGGTGCAATGTGCGATGATGTATCTGTCAAATTCCTCAATATCGCTCTTCCGGAAGGGTTTGCAGAACGTTATCATGCACTGAAAAAATACAACAGCAAGTTGAAAATGTACGGAACCATTTATGTCGGGGAACCGGAAACAAAAGACTTGTCTCTGATCGAACCGTATCTGGATGTGATCAACCTCTGGTTCTGGAACAAAGATTCCATTCTTTTCTATGATGAACACATTGAAGCTTGTCAGAAAGCATTCCCCGGAAAGCCTATCCTTCAGGGAATCTTCATGCATGAATACGGCAGAACCAATGCCGGAAATCTGATTGAACTGCTGAAATATCAGCTTGATAAGGCGCGTGAATATATGGCAAAGGGAATTGTGGAAGGTGTCGTGATCCTCGGTGACCGTGAAATCAAAAAATGGCCGGCAGTTGCAGAAGCACTCCGGGAATATCTTCAGAATCAATAACGGTTCCGCAATCGGTTTGAAGTTGGAGGCAAGGTATGATTTATTCCTGTCCAGTTTGTAAAACGAAACTTATTCTTCAGCCGGAACATTCCGGACAGGAAGTCCAGTGTCCGGAATGTGAAAACACGTTCATCCCGGAAAAAGTGCCGCCTGTGGAAGTCTATTGTCCGGAATCTGCACCTGTCAGCTTTTTCAGAATTTTTCAGATCGTGATCTATTCCGTTCTTTCTGTTCTGATCATCGGAATCGTCTGTCTGGTATTGTTCTTATCGGCAAAAAGCATGTTCCCGGAATATTTCAAAATGCAGGAACCCGGGATGAAATATTCTGAATTACAGAAAGCCCGGCAGACAGCTTTGGAGGAAGAAGATCGGAAACAGCGAAATGCTGTAAATTACGAACGGAGAATCCAGCTGCAGCGATTTGCTGAAAATGAGGAAGAACGTTCGATCAGAGAGAAAAATCAGGAAGCTGAAAAGGCTTTTCTGAGGGAATTTGACCGTATGCAGAAGGAGAAAAAATAGTGATAAGAAAAATTTTTTTCGCAGCCATTTTTATTATCGGAAGTTTGACAGTTGATGTGTATGGAGACAATATGAAAAAAATAAAAAACACCATTGAAAAACAACAATTCAGCGGAGTTGTTCTTCCTGCAGAATGGAAGTTGTTCCGTTCGGACTTTTTCACCAGTCAGGATGCCGCCGCAGCACGTTTTGAGGATGATTTCCTGATTCCGTTTCAGGGAAAGGATAAAATCAAGCCGGTTATCCTGAAACCTGCCAGGATTCTTGATCTGACACTCGGAAAAAAACATGCCAGAGAAAACCGTGCAATCCTTGCCGGGGTGATTTATTCCGAAAAACCGCAGACGATTTATGTCGGTTTCGGGGCAGACTGGTGGATTGACGGTTTCTGCAACGGTGCTTACATCGGCGGAACTGATGTCGGCGGAAATGACAACTGGCCGCCATCAGCACAGGACCGTGTTTTCCCGCTGAATTTGAGAGCCGGCCGGAATGATCTGACATTTTTTGTTACTCCGGGAAGCGGTTCCTGGGGTGTTGCTGTTGAGTTCTTTGCAAAATGCGATGATCCCGATATTCCGCCGCGCCGTTTGCCGGAACCGGGAATCGCATTCCAGCCTTATATTACAAATCTTGCTGAGGATTCTGTAACGATCACATATCTTCTCAATGGAAGACAGCCCCTTCAGCTGGAGTACCGTCAGGCAGGAACAAAAGAATGGAGCACAATGAGCAAACTGAGAGGCGGACAGATCATTGATGAAAAACCGATCTTGCAATTCAAATTGACCGGATTGAAACCGGATACGACTTATGAATACAGAGCATTGCGGAGAGTTCCTCCTTATTATTTTGGGGGATCCCGTGAAAAAATCCATACCTTCAGAACATGGTCCGGAAAGAGCCAGAGCTATACATTCTTCCTCATGGGCGATACTCAGGATACCAGCAAAAAGAAAAATCTTGCCCGGATGAGAATCGTACAGAAAGCGTTTCCCGAAGTGAAAAAATGCAGTTTTTTTGTTCATGTGGGAGATTTTCATGGAGTGATCAATCACTTCCGCAACGATGTATTTGACAGTGTCCTGAAAACGATTCCCAGCGAAATGTATATCGTTGCTGCCAGAGGAAATCATGAATTTGAAGGAGCGGAAGCTCAGCAGTGGGTCGATCATTTCAGCTACAGCACCGGAAAGAGTTACGGTATGTTCCGTGCCGGAGAAGTCTGCTATATTGTGCTTGATACCGGACATCATCTGGGAAAATATTCCAGAAATTCCCACAATGTACATATGGGATTGAATTACCTTGATACCCTTTTGGAAGAGCAGACCGCATGGCTGAAAGAAGCTGTAAAAAGTCCGGAATTTCAAACAGCCAAGTTCCGGATCGCCATCGCTCACGTAGCACCGCATGGTCAGTCCGACAGTTTCAAGCACATGGTTCCCCGGACTCAGAAAATGGTTCAGGATGTATTCAAAAATTCCAAATATCCTCTTGATCTCTGGCTTGCGGGACATACTCATGTTTACAAGCGGATACCGGCTCATCCGGAATGGAACTTCCCAGTGATCGTTGTCGGCGGCGGTGGCCCCAATGCCGAAAAACGCCCCGGTCTGGCATTGTTGTTCGATGTTCAGCCCGGAAAGATCACGATGAAAGCTTTGAATGCAGATGGTTCCGTTTGCGATACCTTTGAGCTGAAAAAGTAAACCGTATCTTTCAGAAGGGACTGTGAAAAAGCAGTCCCGTGGAATAACAGACTTTGAATGGATATATGTTTCTGTTCAAAGTCTTTTTTATCGGAAAATTTTGTATTCAGGGTAAAAATCCCCGAACATTATTTCAAAATGATTTTTCCGTTTCCAGCTTCCTGAAGGATTTTTTCCAGAAGAGGAAATTGTTCCTCCGGCAATGTTCCGGTGATTGTGATGTCATCGGAAAAATCCTCTCCGGTACGCTCAAATCCAAGCGGAGCCATTCTGTTCAGAACTGTATTGTAAAGCGGATATGGAATTGTGATGCTGACATTCCGCATCGGTATCAGTTCTTTGGTTTCAGCGAGTTCAATTACAGCTTTTGCGGCATCGCTGTACGCATGAACCAAACCTCCCGTGCCGAGTTTTGTTCCACCGAAATAACGGGCAATTGTGATAAGGGTATTTGTCAAACCGCTGCCTTTCAGTACCGCCAGAACCGGACGTCCTGCGGTTCCGGAAGGTTCTCCATCATCAGAACAGCCGCAGATATTCTGCTGGGGGCCAAGTGTAAAGGCATAGACGATATGACCTCCATTATCGTAAGTTTCCTTTTTATGTTTCCACAAAGCCTTTGCTTCTTCGGGGGTATGAACGGTATGAAGTTCAGCAACAAACCGGGAATTTTTGACTTTTGTTTCCGCTTTCGGTTCATTTTTCAGGATAAGCATGGCAACACCTCTTATGTCCGGAAATTACCGGGTGTTTTTCCATAGTGCTGCCGGAATATTTTTATAAAATAACTGCTGTCTTTGAATCCGCATCGGTATGCGATTTCTGCAATCTGCAATGCAGTGTGATGCAGCAGAGAAACTGCATTTTCCAGCCGGATTGTGGTCAGATATGTGGAAAAACTCACCCCGAATTCCCGTTGGAACAATCTGCTCAGATAAGAGGGACTGATTCCCAGTTTCACGGACGTTTGTTCCAGCGTGATTTCCGAAGCATAATTTTGCGTGATAAAAAATTTCGCCTGCTGAATCAGTTTGGAATGTCCCAGATTTGTATTTATCTGTTCTTTTGCCTTCGCCGCATGAACGATCGAACAGTAAAACAGCAGCAGAAGTGCATGCAGCTGAACCTGTGCATTCGGAGTACTGATCAGCTTTTTTGACCATAGTTCATAAAGAAAATCCAGCCGTCTGCGAACTTCTGAGCGTGTTGCAAAATCCAGCCGGTGAAGTTCCACATTGTTGACGGTATTGAAAAAGAGATCAGCCTCCTGCCAGGTGAAAGAGATCATCATGATCCGCAATCCGCGCAGCGGTTCAAACACATCTCTGTGAAGAACGTGACGCGGAATGAGCAGAAAATCCCCCGCTACAGCCGGATACGCCAATCCTTCTCCGATTTCCAACGTGCATTTTCCATCAAGAACATACAAAAGTTCATTATTCGCGGATATATGTTTTTCCCGCCAGACATTTTCGTAGTCTATGACACGAAATGAACTCAGTTCCGGTTGTATGGTCCAGAATTTTTCTTTTTTTTCTCCGTTCACTGATCGCCTTTCCATGATTGAGTATTCTTCTGGTAATGTAATCTCATTATGAATTTTTGCAAATGGATTTTTTATAAAACGTTTTTTCTGAAAAAAAACAGTAAAGGTCATAAAAGTTATATAATTGTCAAAAAAATGTTATTGTTTGAATGTTGATTTTCATAAAACAGCAGATATATTAAACGCAGAGAATGAATTAACCCTTTCATAAAAACCAAAAAGAAAAGGAATTTCAAAATGTCCGAACAACTCGCAATTTATGGTGGAACCCCGTCCGTTGATGTCAGCAAAGTCGCTCCCTGGCCGCCTGTCAACGAAATTGATGAAAAACTTGTTCTTGAAACTCTTCGCGGAAGAGTTCAGACCCGTGGTGAACAGAACCTTGCATTTGAAAAAGAATTCCGTGAATGGAATGGGAATGATTTTGCCCTTTTCACAAACTCCGGAACAGCAGCTCTGCACATGTGTCTCGTCGGCTGCGGAATCGGGGCAGGGGACCATGTTCTGGTGACAGCATACAGCTGGAGTTCCAGTGCAACCTGTATTCTTCACCATGATGCTATTCCGATTTTTGTTGATATTGATCCCGAAACCTTCCTGATGGATCCGGATAAGATCGAAGCAGCAATCACCCCGCGTACCAAAGCGATCATCGTTGTTCAGCTCCATGGTCTCTGCAACGATATGGACAAGATCAATGCGATTGCAAAGAAACACAATCTGAAAGTCATCGAAGATGCATGTCAGGCACACGGTGCAATGTACAAAGGCAAAAAAGCCGGTACTCTCGGTGACTGTGCAGCATTCAGTTTCAATCAGAACAAGTGCTTGAGCTGCGGCGAAGGCGGTATGTTTGTAACCAACAGCCAGGAAATTTTTGATCAGGCTGCAAAACTCTGGAGTTTCGGAGAAACTGCACGTCCGGAACAGCGCCGTGACTATCACGCTTATGCACTCGGCTGGATGTACCGCAACAATGAAATCACTGCAGCTTACGGACGCGCTCAGCTTTCCAAATATGATTTCTATTTCAACACACTTCGCAACAATGGCGAATATCTGCTGAAGAATCTTGCCGGAACCCCGAATCTGATGCTTCCCTATGAACCGGAATGGGCAACTCATAACTGGTATAACTTCAACCTCCGTGTTGATTTCGCCAAGATGGGCGTGACGGATCCTGCTGAACAGGTCAAATTCCGTGATGCAGTTGCGGCGGCTCTTTGCGATGAAGGTATCGTTGCAAGTGTCTGGCAGCGGTTCATTCTTCCTGAAATGACAGTGTTCGCTGCCAAGAATGCTTACGGTATGGGTTATCCCTGGAGCATTCCCGGCGCAGATGAAGGTGTTGATTACAGTCTTGAAAAATTCCCGAATGCTCTGGAATACAGCCGGAAACATATTTCCATCGTTCACACTCTGCGCGCTCCCAACGGGCTTGACATTGCTGAACAGGTTCGTCAGGGTATCGCAAAAGTCTTCAACAACCTTGACAAGATTGATCCTGAAAAGATTCAGGCAATTGTGGAAGCCCGGAGAAAAAAATAATGAAAAAATCAGTTGCATTGTTTTTAACAATTGCAGCAGCTTGTTTTTTAAGTGCGTGTAAATCATTTGATGCCTGTGACAAGCAGGCATCAGATGCCGGACTTAAAATAGGCTGGGGCAAGCGTTCGATTGCTCAAAAGGGGCCTGTTCCCATTACTGGTCAGTTCCATTTAAGGGTTTCCCAAGGGGAGTTCACTCCGGTGATTGCAAGTGCTCTTGCGATATCCAATGAAAAAGATTCTGTGATCTTTGTAACTTTGGATGTTGTTTCTTTTTCTGCTGTTGCTCTGAAAGAAATTCAGGAAACCCTGAAAAAAGAAGCTCCGGAGATTCCTGTGGAAAAAATCATTATCAATTCCACTCATACTCATGCTGGACCTTCTGCTGCCGGTCATTTCAAAGGATTCCCCATTGATGTCAAAGTCATTCCGTCTGAAGATGTACGGAAGTTTCAGGTTCGTCAGGTTTCTGATGCGATTAAAGACGCATGGAAAAACCGGGCTTCCGGTTCCATTTCCTATGGTTACGGTTTTGCAACCACCGGACACAGCCGCCGTGCTGTTTACCTGAAAGATGTCGGCAGAATTTTCGGCGGAACTTCCGGAATGGCAATGAACGGTAAAGCTGTTATGTACGGCAGAACGAACTATGAATTGTTTGACGGTTATGAAGCCGGAACCGATGCGTTCATCAACTTGCTTTATACTTTTGATAAAAAAGGAAAACTGACAGGTGCAATCATTAATGTACCGTGTCCATCCCAGACAAACGAAAGTGTCTGGATGCTTCATGCAAGTTTCTGGCATAATGTCCGTGAAAAACTTACAGCCAAGTATGGGAATATCGGTGTAATCGGTCAATCCGCAGCAGCCGGGGATCTTTCTCCGCGTCAGCTTCACTATAACAAAGCGGAACTCCGCCGTTACAAGCTGAAGTATAAGGATAAGATCGAAGCGTATTGCAAAAATCCGATGAAGAATCCTTTTGCCCGGAACTGGACGAAAGAAGAAGTCCGCGCCCAGGCAGAATCTGATGCCGTGGAACTGATGCGGGCGGAAGATATTGCAAACCGTATCGTGGCTGCCTTTGATGAAGTGCTGAGCTGGGCAGGTCAGGAAAAGTTCAGTAATCCTGAATTGAAACACGAAATCAAGACAGTCAAGCTTTCCCGCAGATTGTTCCCGAAAGTTCTTGTTGATGAAGAAAAACAGAAACATGCCGAAGTCATGAAACTGAAATTCAAGACTGACGGAAATGAATGGGAACGTCTTGTCCACAACAGCCGTCTCAACAGCCGCAGAAGAAGAATCGGCGGAATTCTCACCCGCTACGAAAATCAGGCAAAGAATCCGACTCTTACTACAGATATCCATGTGGTCAGACTTGGAAATATTGCGTTTGCGACCAACCGTTTTGAACTGTTCCTGGATTATCAGCACCGGATTCAGGCGCGCAGTCCTTTTGAACAGACTTTTATCGTTCAGCTCGTGACCGATGTCAATGGTGTCGGAAGTTATCTCGCCACTGAAAAAGGTGTTGCCAATAAAGGTTACAGTGCCACACCTTACTGCAACCAGGTTTCTCCCAAAGGCGGACAGGAACTTGTAGAAGAAACTTTGAAGGCTCTTGATGGTATAAAACCTCAAAAAATAAAGGAGTAAAAAATGGCAAATCAATTGAAAATCGGATGGGGAAAACGTTCCATCGCACCGGATGCAGCCACGCCCATTCCCGGACAGTTCAATATGCGGGTATCTCTGGGCAGTTTCACGCCGGTGCTTGCAAACGCTCTTGTGCTGGAAAATGGCGATGATGCAGTGATCTTTGTTTCCTGCGATGCTGTTTCAATTTCTGTTGAAATTCTCAAGAAAGCGCAGGCTTTTCTGGCAGAAGATATTCCCGGATTCCCCGTGGACAAGATCATTCTGAACTCCACTCATACCCATGCCGGACCGGGTGACAGAGATATGTCTCCGTATCCCCACAGCATAGATGTTCTCGGTCCGGAAGATGTAAAAAATTTCATCGGACGTCAGATTGCTGATGCGGTCAAAGAGGCATGGGAAAAACGTGCCCCCGGTGCAATTTCCTACGGCTACGGATTTGCCGTTACCGGACACAGCCGCCGGGTAATTTACAGCGATGACTACGGTCTGCGCGGAAATGGAAAGCCCGGTCTTGCCATCAATGGTCATGGCGTAATGTACGGCAATACCAATGATGACAAGTTTGAAAGCTATGAAGCCGGAACCGATGCTTTCATCAACCTGCTTTATACCTTCGATGCCAACGGAAAACTTTCCGGAGCGATCGTCAACGTGCCGTGTCCCTCCCAAACAAACGAACATGCGTGGGTGTTCCATGCAAGTTTCTGGCACAATGTCCGGGAAAAACTTACTGCCAAGTATGGTGATATCGGAGTTGTCGGACAGGCTGCGGCTGCAGGGGACCTCTCTCCCCGTCAGCTTCATTACAGAGAAGCTGAAGCCCGCCGTTACCGTTTGAAGTATAAAGATAAGATCGATGCTTATATGAAGAACCCGATGTCTTTGCCCGGTGCTGAAAACTGGACCCCGGAACAGCGTCGTGTACAGAGTGAATATGAAGCGATTGAACAAATGCGTGCTGAAGATATTTCCAGCCGTATTGTTGCAGCATTCGATGAAGTGCTGAGTTGGGCTGATCAGGAAAAATTCTCTGCACCCGTTCTCAAGCATGAAGTCCGCACTGCTGAACTTTCACGCCGCATGTTCCCGAAAGAAATGATGGAAGAGGAAAAACGGAATCTCGAAACCTTCATGGCTGAAGAGTATCTTACAGAGGGCGATAAGTGGGATGTCCTTTATAACAACTCTATTCTTCACAGTAAACGGTTCCGCTGCGGCGGTGTTGTTTCCCGTTATGAAATCCAGGAAAAACAGCCGACGATCACTTCTGATATCCATGTCGTCCGGATCGGAGATATTGCGTTCGCAACCAACCGGTTTGAACTTTACATGGATTATCAGCACAGGATTCAGGCACGCAGTCCCTTTGAACAGACCTTTATCGTTCAGCTTGTGACCGGACCCAATGGTATCGGCAGTTATCTGGCAACGGAACGCGGGGAAAAGAATAAAGGGTACAGCGCATCTCCGTACTGCAATCAGGTTTCCCCGAAAGGCGGGCAGGAACTGGTGGAAGAAACGTTGAAAATCCTTAACGAGGTAAAAGAATAATGAAATTTTCCATGATGACTTATACTATGATGCGTCAGCCGGGATATACTCCCGCTGATTGTGTCAGAGTTGCAGCTGAATTGAAAATGGATGGAATCGACTGGGTTACGACCTATGGCGAAGACCCCGAACTTTTGAAGAAAATGAGTGATGATGCCGGTTTGGTTGTCGCTGCTCATACGTTCTTTGTTCCCGGCAATAATCTTGCGGAAAAAATCAGCAATGCAGAAAAATCTCTTGATGATGCCTGTGTTTTAGGCGCACCTCTGGTAATGATTCCGCCCTGTCCGTTCGCAGATGTCCCGGAACCGGAAGAAAACCGCAAACGCTGGATTGAGATCCTGGTCGAAGTCGCTCCGCTTGCAGAAAAACGGAATCTGATTCTGACCGTGGAAAACTTCCCCGGAGCAGCAAGCTGTTTCGTGACCGCCGATGATTTCTACGAAGCAAAAAAAATCATTCCGTCTCTCAAATTGACCTTTGACAACGGGAATGCCGCAAGCGGTGAAGATCAGATCGAAAGTTTGAAACGCTGTTTCAAAGATATCGTTCACGTTCACTTCAAAGATTGGGATATTTCCACTGAAGCAAAAGAAGGATGGCGGCAAATGCGCGACGGCCGTTATTACACTCCTGCTTTGATCGGTGAAGGGGATATCGACAGCAAAGCAACTCTTTCTGCCCTGGAAGAACTGGGATATCAAGGTTTCATCAATATTGAGTATGAAAACAACAAATATCCTGCAGATGAAGGAATTCGCAGAGTCCTGGAATATTTGAGAGGATAATTTCCGGATTTCAAAAATCTGCCTCAAGGGACTGTTATCAGCACAGTCCCTTTTTTGTTTTTTTATACAAAAAAAAACTGCTGCAAATTTTTCGTTGCAGCAGTTTTTTGTATCAGAATTCTTACTGTTGAAGTGTCAGAAGAAATTCGATGTTTGTCTTGATCTTCTTGAGTTTTCCAACAATGAGTTCCATTGCTTCCACCGGAGGCACTCCGTTCATGGCTTTCCGGAGAGTCCAAATCCGCTGTAATTCGTCCGGATGCAGCAGCAATTCTTCTTTTCTGGTACCGGAACTTTCAATATCAATTGCAGGATAAACACGCTTGTCAACGAGACGTCTGTCAAGATGCAGTTCCATGTTTCCGGTACCTTTGAATTCTTCAAAGATAACTTCATCCATACGGCTTCCGGTATCGATCAGAGCTGTTGCAAGAATGGTCAGACTTCCATGCCCCTCAATATTTCTTGCGGCACCGAAGAAACGTTTCGGTTTATGGAGTGCATTGGAATCCACACCGCCGGAGAGAATTTTCCCGCTGTGGGGAGCCAGTGTGTTATAGGCTCTTGCCAGACGGGTGATGGAGTCCAGAAGAATCACAACATCTTTTCCGTATTCCACCATGCGTTTTGCTTTTTCGATGACCATTTCAGCAACCTGAACGTGGCGTTCGGGCGGTTCGTCAAAAGTTGAACTGACAACTTCGGCATCGACGACCCGTTTCATATCGGTAACTTCTTCGGGGCGTTCGTCAATAAGAAGAACGATCAAATGAACTTCCGGATTATTCTTGCGGATGGCATTTGCCATCTTCTGCATGAGAACCGTTTTCCCGGTTCTGGGAGGAGCAACGATCAAACCGCGTTGTCCTTTTCCGATGGGAGTGACCAAATCTACGACACGCATGGAAATTTCATCGGGAGCGTGTTCCATCATGAGCCGTTCAGTGGGGAAATACGGTGTCAAGCTGGCAAACGGAATGATATTGCGTTTCTTTTCCGGCGGTTCGTTGTTGATCGTATCAATTTTCATGATGGCAAAGAACCGTTCTTTTTCTCTGGGAGGACGGATCTGACCGCGGACAAAGTCGCCTGTTTTCAGAGAGAATTTACGGATTTGAGCCTGATGGACATAAATATCTTCAGAGGACGGCATATAGCTGTAAGCTGCGGAACGGAGAAATCCGTAGCCATCGGGAAGAATTTCCAGAAAACCGCTGCCGTAAACGGCTCCGCTGCGTTCGGTTGTTACCCGCAGGATTTCAAAGACAAGACGGGATTTTTCCAATGCGCCCAGTCCTTCGATTCCCAGATTGCGCGCCATATCACTCAATTCCATCATGGATTTTTCCTGGAGTTCAGTGATATCAATATCCGGAGCTTTTTCAAAGACCTGCGGCTGTTCGGGATCGACCGGCACCGTTCCATCAGCGGGAACCATCTGCGGAGGCATTTGCGGCTGCATCTGACGGGGCTGCATGTTGTTGTAATGCTGCATCATCCGGTCAGGATTCTGGTTCATCTGACGGTAACGGTTATTGTTTCCTCCATTATTGAAACGCCCGTTATTGTTATTATTGCGGTTATTATTCCGGTTGTTGTTATTGTTCCGGTTATTCTGGAAGTGACCGTTCCGGTTGTTCTGATTCTGCCGCTGCGGGGGTCTTTCGGAATATTCTCTGAAAAGGATGGCCGCAGAATCATCAATCATTTGAGGTTTCTGCTGCTGAGCTGCCGGCGCCGCCGGGGCAGGGGAATCATCAAAATCATTTTCGGCATCATCGGAGTGGTAGACGGAGATTTGTTCCTGCTGCTGTTGCTTTTCCGCTTCGTAGCGCAGAATTTCCTGTTGTTCCTGAGCTTCTTTCAGCATGATCTGCTGTTCTCTCTGTTCGAGAATTTCAGCCCGTTCTTCGCTGTTGAGATTGGCTGAGAGTTCGGGAAGTCTGTCGGGAATTGTCTGGCGTCTGTGTGCCGGAGCCGTTGCCGGGACGGAATCTTCAACAGAAACGACCAGCTGATCCGGGCGGATATCTTCCGGGATTGATATATCATTGATATCTTCAGCGGGAGCGGTTCTCTTACGTCTCTGAGGGACTGTTTTTTCTTCTTCAGCGGGAAGAGCCTGCACATCAGCTGCTGGTGTTCTGCGTGGTCTGCCGCGTTTAGGTTTTTCGGGGGCGGCTGGCATCGCTGTTTCAGCAGGCGCAGCGTTTTCTTCGGGGATGATGTTCTGGTTGAGTTCGTTTTCTTCGTTAGCCATTCGTCTCTCCATTTTCATTTAGAAAAGGGGGGTGATACTGTTCCGTTGTGTCATAAAGAAAATAATGGAATTTTCTGAAAGGATGTCAACTGAACAGGAATACCTTGTTGTTTATATATTTACATTGTTGTTCCAATTTTTCCATGGATTCATCGTTGATGATACCGTAATCTGCGAGTTCCAGTTTTTTATCAGCAGAAAATTGAGCGGTACATCTCCGGGCAGATTCTTCCGGGGACCATCCCCGTTCAGAAAGGCGTCTCATCTGAATTTCAGGTGGACTCCATACTGCGATTGTTCCGGTTAATCCGATGTTCCATTTCCGTTCAAAGAGCAAGGGGATTTCAAAGACTGCCACAGAATTTTCCGGCAGTTGTCTGAAAAATAAGTCAGCCTGTTCTGTCATGGCCGGATACAATTGACCTTCCAGCCAGCTCAATTCTGACGGATCAGAAAAAACGATTTCAGCGATTTTCTGTTTATCTGTAGTTCCATCAGATTTCAGAGCAGAATTTCCCCAACGTTCCCGGAGCTTCTCATGAAAGACACCTCCGGGTGTGTTGTGTATGGATGCACATAACGAATCTGCATCCAGCGTATAGCGTCCCAAATCGGAAAAAAGTTTCAGAACTGTTGATTTTCCGCATCCGGGAGCACCTGTCAATCCATAAACTCTCATGGTCGGCAGCTCCATCAATTTTAATGAAAATCTGTTTGCCCGTCAGGACTTTCAGCAAGTGAATTGCAAAGGTAGATAAGTAAAAACCGAAAAAAAACGGAAAAATATCTAAAAAAAACTGCAAACTGACAGGACAGTTTCGTTAAACGATGCTATATTATACACGCATTTTGAAAAAAGTCAAATCGTAAGGAGTATTTTTTTATGAGAATTTGCAAAGAAACATTGCTGGGTGAGGGAAAATTCCTTGCTCTGCATGAATTGGAATATGAAGACCGTCATGGTGTGAAACGGAAATGGGAACGCGCTTCCCGCAGAAGAAATTGCGGAGCAGTTGTCATTATCGCAACACTCATCCCTTCCGGAAAACTCGTAATGATCCGGCAATACCGTCCGCCTGCAGGAAGGACAGTATTGGAATTTCCGGCAGGCTTGATGGAAAATAACGAAGCTCCGGAATTGACAGCTTTACGGGAACTCCGGGAAGAAACCGGATACATCGGAACCGTGGATTCTGTTTCCGCTATGGGTTATTCTTCTCCCGGTATGATCGGAGAAACCGCTTATCTTGTCAAAATGAGTATTCCCGAAGAAAATCAGACGGATTTGCAAACAGACTTTGATGAGGCGGAAGATATAGAAACCATTCTGATCGAACCGGAACAGTTGAACGATTTTATCCGGCAGGAAGAAGCCGCTGGAAATGGAATCGACCTCAAAGTTGTTGCTTATGCGGCGGCTCTTCCCCGGGGAGTGTGATTTATGGCAAATCTGGCAGTCCGTTTGAACCCGAAAGCTGCGTTGGCTGTCCGGAAGGGACACCCGTGGGTTTTCTCTGATTCTATTGTAAAAATCTCCAGAGAAGGAACCCGCGGCGATGTTGCAATCGCTTTTGATCAAAGCGGAAAAAACTGGCTCGGGGCAGGGCTCTATGATCCGGAATCTCCGGTGCGGGTCAGAATCCTTACTATCAGACGCAATGATCCGCCTGTGGGAAAAGAGCTGTTCCGAACCTTGTTGAAACGGGCTTTGGAACGCCGTTTGGAGCATATTCCCGCTGAAACAAATGCCTGGAGAATTATTAACGGGGAATCCGATTCCTTTTCCGGTTTGGTGGCCGATAAATATGCTGATCATGCCGTCTTGAAAATTTATTCTGCAGCATGGATTCCATATACAACTGTCCTCCGGGAACTTTTGACAGAAGAAGTTCCCGGTGTTACGGCAACCGTTTTGCGTTTTTCCAGAGAACTGGCAAAATATAAGGAATGTGTTGAAGAGGGAAATTCCGAACCTGTGGAATTCCTTGAAAACGGAATCCGTTTTCAGGCAGATTTGCTGCGCGGACAAAAGACCGGATTCTTTCTGGATCAGCGTGATAACCGGTATGAAGTGCGGACTCTTTCCAAAGGGAAAAAAGTCCTGAATGTGTTTTCGTTTTCCGGCGGATTTTCTCTTTCAGCGGCGAAAGGCGGTGCCTCCAAAGTCGTCAGTGTAGATGCCGATGGTCATGCTCTGGATGCGTGCGATCTTCATTTCAGAATCAACAGGGAGTCCGGGAATATTCCGGATTGTGTTCACTTTGAATTGAAAGGGGATGCTTTTGATATTATGCGAGGGCTCATCGAAAAGAAAGAAAAATTCGATATCGTGATCGTGGACCCTCCTTCCTTTGCAAAGTCAAAAGCGGAAGTGCCGACAGCATTGAATACATACAGCCGTCTGGCTTCTTTGGCAGTGAAACTCTGTGTTCCCGGAGGAATGTTGATCTTTGCATCCTGTTCCAGCCGGGTCTATGCTGATGAATTGTTTGAACGGGTAAAGAGTGTAGCTTCAGCCGCAGGGCGTCCGCTCCGGGAATGGAAACGGACAGCCCATGCGTTTGATCATCCTGCACTGTTTGCAGAATCCTCTTATCTGAAGTGTATGTATGCGGAAGTCCGCTGAATCATTTTTCCAATTCAGCAAGCCATTCTTCAGCGGAAGCATCCGAGGGCATCTTCCAATCAGTTCGCGGTGAAAGGGCAATGGAACCGACTTTCGGACCATCCTGACAGCAGCTGCGTTTGAACTGCTGACTGAAGAATCTGCGGAAGAATAAACCGAGGAACTTCCGGATATTTTCTTCCGGGTAATCTGCCCCGAACGCCTTACCGGCAAGGAACAGCAGTTTATCCGGAGACGTATGATACTTTATAAAGTGGTACAGGAAGAAATCGTGCATTTCGTATGGTCCGATGATATCTTCCGTTTTCTGCTTGATCTCTCCGCCGGATGATGCCGGGAGCAATTCCGGACTGACCGGGGTTTCCATAATGTCCTGCAGAATATTCCGGATATTTTCCGGCATATTTCTGCTTGCTCTGGAAATAATCGGACGGATCAATGTTTTCGGCACATCGCAATTGACGGAGTACATGGCAATATGGTCACCATTGAATGTACACCATCCCATAGCCGCTTCGGAAAGGTCGCCTGTTCCGATACAGAGCCCACCCACGCCATTGGCAATATCATGCAGGATCTGGGTGCGTTCCCGTGCCTGTGTGTTTTCATAAACCACATTCCGGTTTTCCGGATCATGTCCGATATCTTCAAAGTGCTGCAAACATGCTTTGCTGATATTGATTTCCCGCAATTCAGTTCCCAAACCCTTGCAAAGCCCGACCGCATTATCGTATGTTCTGTCTGTTGTACCGAATCCGGGCATTGTGACAGCTATGATATCAGAAGCCGGAAAATTCAATTTTTTCATGACGTTATTGCAAACCAGCAGAGCCAGCGTGGAATCAAGACCGCCGGAAATTCCGAGAACCAGTTTTTTTGCTCCGGTGTGTTCCATCCGTTTGGCAAGCCCGGCTGTCTGAATTTCAAAAATCTCATCACAGCGTTCTGCTCTTTCCGTTTCATCTGCGGGAATAAACGGCGTTCTTTCGACGGGGGACAGCTCCCCATCGGATTCCGGAAGAAGGTTCAGCTCGACTTTCCGGAAATGTTCCTGTGCAAACATTTCTGAATGGGCGAGATACTGTCTGTCGGAAAGCCGTGCGGTATCAATCTGCTCCATATCAACATCGAAGAAATAGAGCATATCATCCCGTTCAAAACGCGGGGAGTTCAGGAGTTCTTTTCCCAGCGAAAATGCAGCACAATGTCCGCTGCAAACTCCATCGGTTGTGGATTCTGAAACTCCGGCTGAAGCATAAATTCTGCCTGTAAAACTCTGACGGGACTGCACGGCAAGTCTCTGCAACCGTTTCCGTGCCTGATCTGCAAATTCAATGTCGGCTGCCGGGTTGAGAATCAGATTTGCACCGGAAAGGGCAAGAGCTGCACCCGGCGCGATCAGACATTCTGCATCATCTCCGATTTCCAGCCCGATCCTGACACCGTTTTCCGATTCAAAGAGAAGTTCTGTTCCGAACGGAACGGTCATTCCGGCATAGAAAATATCGCGGCCTTCCACTCCGTTTCCTGCTGCAAAAACAGCATTGGCGGAACGGCAGCTTTTCGGGACGATTCCGCAGATCATTCCGTTCTGTACAAGAATACTGCAATCATAAATTCTGTTTTTTTCTTCCACCGGTGCTCCGAGAACGAACAATGTGGAAAACTCCGCAGTTTTTTCTGCAAATTCTGCAACTGCTTTTTCTGCCTGTTTCAGCAGAATTCTATCCCGGAAAAGATCTCCGCATGAAGCGGACGTCAATGATAATTCGGGAAATAAAACAACTGCGCTTCCCTGTTTTGCGGCAGCTTCTGCATGAGTCAGAAGTTTGTTCAAATTCCAGGAAACATTCCCGACTTTTCCGGCGGGAACGCATGCGGCACATCTGATAAAACCGTACATAAATCAAAAGTCCTGTGATAAAAAATTATTCGTGTACACTGGAAGCGGAAACCACGCGGGAATGACATTCCCGGATATACTCCATCGCTTCTTCCGGAGTATCAACGACAACAAAAAGGTCCAAATCCTCTTCAGAGATCATTCCTTCTGCGAGCAATGTGTTTTTGAACCAATCCAGGAGAGGTCCCCAGAATTTTTTATCAACCAGCACAAGTGGAACCGGATTGATCTTGTTTGTCTGGATCAGGGTCAGCGTTTCACTCATTTCATCCAGTGTTCCGAATCCGCCGGGATAAATGACGACCGCAGAGGAATATTTCAGAAAACACAATTTCCGGATGAAAAAGTACCGGAAATCCAGAGATGCTTTCTGGTAAGGATTCGGCTGCTGTTCCATGGGAAGTTTAATATTCAAACCGACGGAATTTCCACCGTTTTCAAAAGCACCTTTATTTCCGGCTTCCATGATACCGGGGCCGCCTCCTGTCAGAACGCCATAACCAAAATCTGTAAGCAGCTTTGCCAGTTTTTCCGCTGATTGATAATCCGCATTTTCCGGCTTCGTTCTGGCTGAACCGAATATGGAAACCAGAGGTCCCTGTTTTGACATATCTTCAATTGCTTCAACCAGTTCCGCCATGATGCGGAATACTCTCCAGGGTTCATCCTGCAGAAAATCCTGATTTGAACAGACAGGTACGGTAATCTTTTCTGTTTCACTCATTTTATATCTCCGGGGGTTATTTTCATCAGTTTCATAACTTCTTCATCAGAACATCCATGATTGTTTCCGCTGTACTTCAAATGGATTTTTTTTACAGCAGAGGAACGGGCCAGGGCAGGAGGATAAGAGGCTTTTACATAATTCTTGACTTCCGCATCCATTTCAGCTCTCTGTCCGGCAGGGAGCAATGCTCTGTAACGGTTGTAGTATTGCTGGGAAACACCATTCATTTTTGATTCGGAATTGTAAATCTGATTTTTCTTTTCGGTGTACATCCGGTTGAGTTTTCTGCTGTCTACTTTCACTTTCGTTGCAGCAGGTTCCTCTTCATCGTATGTCTTTTTCCGGCTGGGAAGAGCGCGTTCTTTTTTCAGATCCTTTGCATGGAGCTTTTTCATTTTCTCAATTTGTTCCGGCGAAAATTTGTTGTCTTTCAGATACATACTGAATCCGCTTTCCGCCAGATAATTGAGATCTTTTTCAATTTCATCAGCCAGAAGTTTCATCTCTTCCAGACGTGCATCAACTTCGGGAGAGCTCCGGTAATTTCCGGAATGATTATTGTCGTTATAACGCTTTCTTGTTGTTTCATAATGATTTGTTGTGATCTTCCATGCCGTGACAAAACGATTGACATTATGAGTCAGCTGATATCTGTCGGAAATTTCGATTTTATCTTTTTTAACTTTCTGGTCGATCAATCTTGCCAGCCTCTGTATTTCTCCGAAATAGCGTTTCTGATATTCATTGACAGCATAAGGTGACAGAATATTCTTGGAAAATGCAATCCGTTTGCATTGTTCCCAGCGCCGGGAGAAACGGATCTGAACATTCAAATCATCCAGATAATATTTGTTGGGAACAAAGGAGCGTCTTTCTACTGAAAAACGGAGATTCTTCAAGTATGTTATCTGCCGATTGATATCTCTGATGGCAAAAGATCTTGTTTCGTGGCGTTCCCGTTTGTATTTGCCCCGTTTATCAAGATTGATTGTGCTGATGTATTCTTTGATATCAGAACCTATCGTGATCTCCCGGATTCCGATCTGTGTCGCAACAGCCTGAATATCAGAGGCTTCCGCCTGGAGACGGAATAACTTCAATTTGAAGTCATCCCGGTATTTTGCTTTTGAATCAAGATTTTCAACAATACGGGCTTTTTTGACAACTTCATTGAATTCATCTGCAAAATTTTCCAATTTTCCGCAATATGAACTCACGGAGATTGCGGCACATAAAATGAATAATAACTTTTTCATTTTTCCTGCTCCTTATTTCAACAGCTTATTGTTATGTTGATTTTGTGGATTGTATTTTTCTTCCAGAGCCTGTTCTCTCAAAATTCTGGCTATGGAACGGTTCGTTTCCCGGATCACCTGTTCTTCCGGAGTCAAGTATTCCTTGATCTCCGTCGGATTGAAAAACTGCTTGATTTTGTAAAGAATCGGATGCTGTTTCCGGTCTGCATTATCCAATTCTTTCCGGACCCGGATCAATCGCTGCGGCGGACGCCGCTGTTTTCCCAGGGCAATCGCCGTTTTATAGTGATATTTCGCTTTTCCCCAATGCTTCAGATGAACGTGGCATCTTGCCAGATAAACCCGGTAGAGAATATTCGTCGGAGTCATCCGGACCAGACGGGTGAATATTTGCATGGCTGTCCGGTAACGCTTGATGGAATAGAAATATTTTGCTTCCCGCCAGGTCATAAAAACCTTTGTCCGCTCCAAATCAAGGAACAATGTCAACAGATTTGCATTTTCCGGAATATCATTCCCGACAATCAATTCTTCCAGCGTATCATCAACGTCGGAATCCATGATTGTCGGTTCAATCTCAACAGCCTGTTCCACTACAGAATTCTTGACTTGCAGAGCCTCATCATAAGCTCTGCGCCGTTCTGCGTTGGAAAGAACATTGAATGCTTCAACAAGCAGCTGAAACTCTCGATTCTTTTCCGGTGAATTTCCGAAAAGATCAGGATGGCATGTCTTGGCTTTGCGGTAATACGCTTTTTTCAGCGTCTCAAAGCTGCTTTGCGGATCAATTTCCAATAAATCGTAATAGTTCGCCATCTCTCAGAACTCCTTCGATTCGTTCAGATTCACATGCCTCAGTTATTTACATACACATCTGTCAATTTGCCGCCAAACAGATCCACGGCTTCCTGAACCATTGGATTGTCTTTGACTTCATCCATCAGTTCCCGTACAGACTTTTCCCGGACCGGCGGCGGAACGTCAAAATCCGGTTCGCCGAATTCATCGTCACCGTTATCATCTCCGCTGTCTTCAGAATCATCTTCCGCATTGGATGCTTCATTTTCCGGGGCTGATTCCTCCTGCGGAACTGGAATATCTTCCACCGGGATTTCCTCCTGCGGAACCGGAACATCTTCCACCGGGATTTCCTCCTGCGGAACCGGAATATCTTCCACCGGGATTTCTTCCTGCGGAACCGGAATATCTTCTACGGGGATTTCTTCCTGCGAAACCGGAATATCTTCCACCGGGATTTCCTCCTGCGGAACCGGAATGTCTTCCACCGGAACTTCCTCCTGCGGAACCGGAATGTCTTCCACCGGAATTTCCTCCTGCGGAACCGGAACATCTTCCACCGGGATTTCCTCCTGCGGAACCGGAACCTCTTCCACGGGGATTTCCTCCTGCGGAACAGGAACTTCTGCTGCGGGTGCAGGCTGTTTCTCTTCAGGCTGTACCGGGACAGGGGGCGGGGGCATCGGTGCTGTTTGAACAGAAACCGGCTGGATATTGACGATCGGAACTGCCGGGACTTGTTCAAAAGAAGGAACCGCCTCCAATGGTGCAAGTTCTCCGGTTTTCCGGATATAATTAAGTCTTGCGATCAAATCACTGACTTGCGGGGCATGCGCCAGTCTCATTCCTTTCAGCAGAAGCGTTTCTATAAAGATTTGTTTGTTAATGGATTCCCGGAGCAGATATCCTGTTGAGGAATACTGTTCCAGCAATCTCTGGGGAACGCCCGGAGCTGCTTCTGCTGCCAGTTTCCGGAATAATTCAATCCGGTCCGGATTTTCTTCGATCACCGATTCCGGATTTTTCAGAATGGCACACATCATAACACCGCGCAGCCAGGAGAGAATTTCATCAAAGAGAATTTCCAAATTCTTACCAGCAATACTGAAATTATGGATAGAGGCAATAACATTTCTGGGAATATTCATCAGCAGCGCCTGAACCAGAGAATACATATCAGCCGGAGCCGTCAGACCGAAAAGCGATAAAGCCTGTTCTTCTGTGATACTTCCCGTATTTCCGCAGCCTGTACAGAAGAAAGAGATCATCTGGTCCAGCAAGGACTGGGCGTCACGCATTCCCCCGTCTGCCGCACGTGCAATCACATCAATCGCGGCGCGTGAAATCGCAACATTTTCAGTTTTTGCAATCAGCTCCAGACGGTCAGCGATCAGATTGGTTGGAATTCTCCGCAAATCGAATCTCTGACACCGGGAGATAACTGTCGGCAGAACTTTATTGACTTCCGTTGTTGCAAAGATGAATTTTGCATGAGCCGGCGGCTCTTCAATGGTTTTCAATAAAGCGTTCCATGCACTCTTGGAAAGCATGTGGACTTCGTCAATAATATAGATTTTATATTTTGCACCGATCGGAAGATGGATGACTTCTTCGCAGATTTCACGCGCTTTATCCACCTGCGTATGAGTTGCGGCGTCAATTTCAATCACGTTCACGCTGCGTTCTTCAGCGATAGCCAGACAGGAACTGCACTTGCAGCAGGGTTCGCCATCTTCCGGATGTTCACAGTTCAGAGCTTTTGCAAAAATACGGGCAGAGGTGGTTTTTCCGATCCCTCTGGGACCTACAAACAGATAAGCCTGCGCGATTCTGTCGCTGATAATCGCGTTTTTCAAGGTGCGGGCAATATGTTCCTGTCCGACCATGTCGGAAAACTTCTGCGGACGCCATTTTCTTGCGATAACCTGATATGCCATAAAAATACCCTTATTCCTCTTTGTTTTTCACGGACAGATAGAAAACATTCCCTTCCGGATCCCTGTATGCCGTTACCGCATATCCGATGATTGTCGGCGTTTTCTGTTCCGGCAGACGGTATGCTGCAAGTTGAACGGAAAGTTCTTCCTCTGCCTCCAGCATCCAGACCGGGGAACTTTCCTGTCTTGCAATGACTGTTTTGGGATCAATCGCCTCCAGGCAGAGTTTGCCTCCGTCACTTATCTGAAACTCAACCCAGAATGGACTGTCCAGCAGAGGCGCGCCCAATCCTAAAGTGTCTCTGTAAAATGCACGGCATTTCTGCATGTCGCGAACCCGCAGCACCAGACTGTATATCTGTCCTTCCATAATATCAAAATACTCTCTTTCCTGAAATCTCTTTTTCCAGAGTTTTATTCATGGGGTAAAGTATAAACTCATTTTGTATGTTTTTCAAATGTATTTTCAAGAAAAATCTTTACTTTTCTTTCTTTTTTTTCTCTTTCCCGTACAATACCCCCCGGCAAAGTTGCAAAATAATGTCACACCATCGAGTAGTAATAAGTCTTTTATATTCCCGTAAGATAAAACATTGTGCAATTTTTCCATTGTGCGATACCAATGAGTGTCTTTCTCGTCTCTCAAATCTTTCAAATGTCTTTCTTTGCGCGCTTCAACTTCTGCGTTGTGAGCTTTTCGTCTTTTATTTTCTTGATGTGTTTCACTTTGTTCCAGTGTGAAAAATGACCAAAGTCCCGATTATTCTTTTAATTCTTTTTTGTCACGACTTGCATCTGCATAAATCTCACTTTCACGCTTAGGAAAAATTTCAGAAACATTACTGTCATCTTCCACGATACATACACTGCTTTTTTTCACTTTGACAAGAGCATGAAAGTCAGCAAGTTTCAGTTCGCCCCAGCTTGCGTTTTTCGGTAATATCAATAAATATGAAAAAGGTAATAAACCCATTCATAGCATAAATATTTATTTTCTGTTGACCATCAATGCCGCCGCTTGATAAAGTCGGATGTAACCGGCTTTATCGAAAGTATAGATTTGCCGGATGAAGTTCTCATTGTCATCAGAATAGGCATATTTTATCAACATTACTTTGCCGTTTATGACTTCCGCTTCCAAATGCCTGGCCTCAAAAGCATTGAATGTGTATTTTTTTTGAGGATTGGAAACAAAAATACCAACATCAGATTGTCCGGCAAAGCGACCGTTCCATACCTTGATGTTGATAAAAATGTAATCAGGAATCTTATCTCTGTTAAGATCTGCTTTGTAGCAGGCAGACATTGTTTCACAAAGTTCATTGGGCAAAGTAAAGATCAAATTATCGACTCTGATTTTATTACTGTATGCAGCATCAATATCTGGCAATGCAGTAGCCTCTGTATTTTTCACTATCCCATTAACAAAAGACATTTTCTGTTTTGGGAAAAATGGATATTTTAAATCCGTAGCCCATGTAAAAGTTTTATTTGCTAATGTCGGAGCTGCGAAGATATTTACAGTACAAGCAATAGCAAGTATCGAAAAAAATTTTTTCATTTTAATTTCCTCTCGGTTGTATTTTTATTTGATTATTCTTGTTGATGCTGAATGTTTTGATTTTATTTTTTTTGGTATTGCTTTGGAAAACAATTTCAACACCATTTTCATTTATGATAGATACCTTAATGATCTTTGTGGCATCAACAAGCGGATACACTGCAAGCACTATTCCACATCTATCCCAAATGCACAAATAAAATTGACGACCTGATGACATAACCGCGATATAATTTTTAGATGTTTTATAGCAGGTTTCTGGCAATAATCCCACAGGGAAATCGTGGTAATATTTTCCATGTGTTTTGACCGCACCTTCATCATATGCCCAGCAAGCTTCTTTTTTTAGGCATATTTCACCGAAACGCATTTTATAAGTGCCATGACCCAAGCGAACCTGGCATAAGTTGGCAATTTTGGCATAAATCAAATACTGTTCGAAAGGAAGTTTCAATGCTTCCCATCTGGCTTTTATACGCAGAAAATCTGTTAAAAGAGAATATATACCTCTTGCCGAACCATTGATGTTTGGCAAAGATGGAGTTGCCGCAAAATATTTCCACCATTGCTGGTGACTTTTCAAAACAATGAGTCCATCTTTTACTGGAAGTTTTCTTACATGCCTGATAACAGCTTCATTTAGTAAGACCGTAATTAATCGAACCTTTTCATACGCATCATCCACGCAATCATGGGTTGTATAAAACTTTTTGTTTTTTATTTTCTCCTCTTCCAACTTTGACAAAATTTCCAATCCATGCCCATTTTCATCAACGAATTCAGAAAAGCTGATAAGGTCCTGTGCATCAACTATGAGTGCGGACAATAGCAATAGGGAACCCACTAATATTTTCATAGTTTATCCATTCTTCTTTATTTTAATTATAATCTGTTCAATCAAAGCACATGCACCAATACCTAAACATATAACTCCTATTGCACATAGGATAATACCAGTAAAATATCCCCAAAAAACTGTAGATTTACAAATAACAGCAACACCTGTAGCCGTTAATAGCAATAATATCGTAATTGCCTCAATATCCACGAATGTCTCATTCCAAAAATTCCTCTTGTTTTTTTCTTCTGAAGATATTATTGGGAAAGACTTTTCTTCTGTGGGCAAATTCGTGCAAAGAGTTCCTGCTGCAGATATGTGATTTTCCGGAAGTTGATATTCAACGGTAATCTCCCGAAATATAAGGCAGCAAACGATTGATTTATAATCTGAAAAAGAGTTATTTTTATGTTTATCACTTTGGTAATGTTCTGTGTGTGAAATTACTTCAGCAATATCTGAAATATGATCTTCTTTCGATATTAGACAGATGTTTGTTTTTTCTACAGAAGTTAAGTCGGACATCATTTATTCTCCAAGTAAAATGGTGATAAACATAAGCATTGGCTTGGGAAGCTCATCCCATTTTTCAATAACTGCTATTGGGGTTCCCGAAGTGCCATTTCCACGATAAATGCGTATCAAGGAATTATAATATTCCAATGTATATGCAACATTTGAGGATGTGCTGCTGCCACGGTAGATTTTGGGCGTTGCTCCGTGTTCCCAAAGATATGCGACCGTTCCAGAAGTCGAAGATCCCTGATACATGCGTATCAAAGAATTATAATATTCAAAAACATATGCCGTTGAGCCTGACGTTGATGCCCCCCGGTAAACTTTTGGAATGTCGCCAAATTCGTAGGTAAAAATTGCAATCCCGGAAGTTGAGGCACCCCTGTAAAGTCTTTTTTCTTTTGCAGAATAATTATAAATAACTGTCCCAGAGATTGAAGATCCTCTGTAAATATCAGCTCCATATACGGCGGCGAACACCGTAAAAACTGCAAGTGCAAATAATTTTTTCATGACATCTTCACTCCGTTCTATACTTCAACATAAAATATTTTATCATAATCTTTTACATGGACCTTGGGCTGTTCATGTATTTTATTGCGCAACTCCAATGTATGACGCAATGTTCTGGTTAGAATATCAGACTGTGCTGATAAAGTAACAAAACGATCCTTACGCCAATGAAAAATGTGTTCAGGTTCTGCCATTCTCTTCGCTTGAAAACGGGTGTCTCTCGGTTGGACTATATTGGCAACTTTTTTCTTCGGATGTTTACGCAATACCCGCCCACTCATTTGCATCATAGGAAGTCGTGAAGAACCTCTGACAAAAACAGTTTGCAGTTCAGGCATATCAAAACCTTCTGTAAGCATTTGGCAGTTTACAGCTAATCGCGCCTCATGCTGTTCAAATTTTTTTCTTGAGAGATCATCGCCACTTTTAACAAAAATGCAATTTCGCCCTGCCTCCGATATCAGCTTTTGAAATTGAATGCAATCTGAAATTGTCGGCATAAAAACTAAAGTTTTTCCCCATAAATCCTCGTTTTTCAAGTAATGCGTTGCAACATTTTCCGGAGAAAAATTTTCAATAATATACGAATTGAATTTGGTCAAGTATCCTTCCTGGATCAACTGATGGATATTACATTCATTTACTGTTGCAGAAAACGCAAGTTTCATTTTGTCCGTTCTAAGCGGCGTAGCAGAAAGGCCAAGTAAATATTTGGGGCGCATCTGAATAAAAAGATGAATAAAACTCGAAGTTGCTTCGTGATGTGCCTCATCAATAACAACAATGTCATAATGACCAACCTTTTCAGGTTTCATGAACATAGATATCGGTTTTATCGGAAGCTGAAACTCTATATTGCTTTCAAGTAATTGCTGGAGAAGATAATGTCTTGGTGCGACCCATGCACAAGACAAATTATCTTCTGAATTATGCATTAATGACTGTAATATTTTCAAGCCCATTATTGTTTTACCAGAACCAACGGGAGCTTCCAGCAATACAGATGTTCGTCCTTCCTGAAAATATTTAATTGTTTTATCAACACTGCGTTGTTGATATTCTCTGTATTCAATATTCACGTTAAGCCTCCAGCGGTAAAGCATCAAAGAATTTCTTTTTTACTGGTTGACGAATACTGTACACGCCTTCTAAATCAGATGGTTGAGTCATTAAAGAAGAGTAAAATTTTTCCAAATCAGACACATCTTCCTGCTGATGATGTGTTATTACTTCGCTGACCATATTAAGCAAATTCAGCAGACTTAAATTTACGGGTAAATCCTTTCGTCTTACAGGAGAGAGCCGTTCAATGGAATCGCACTGATAATATTGTTCGGGATAGCCTGCAAATTCTTCCAGACGAGCAACAATCTGTTGAGCGTTATCTCCTCCATAAAGCATAAAAAGCTGATTAACTTTCCAATATTCTGCCGCACTGACTTGGATATTACGTGCATCAGACAAACGTTTCTGCATTGCCGCAAAAGCACGGTCATTGCGAAATGTTGTCAATAAATGTTGCAAATGGGTTCCATGATTTTTTTCAAGGATTACTTTGCTGGAATATACATCCTTGGAAATCATAGCACCGTTTGCACAGATTTGTCTTAATGTTCCCAGGGCGATTCTACTGTCGCCCCAACAATCCACAGGTGTAGAGAAGCGCAAACGCCCACGATATTCGCTGTCATTTGAACTTTCCCATTCGTTGGGTTGATCAATGATTACCTCAAGTAAGCCACTTTTAGGTTTATAATTTGCTGCAATTAAATTATCATTTTGCTGTACTGCATTAACGACACGAGCAAGAGGAAACTCTTGATTATTGCCCTTGGTTACAGCCATTGCAATTTTTTCCTTTTGATCAAAGCAAAGTTGCACTGGTTGATTTTTATGACGTTGTATAATCCTTTCGAACAATTCGCCGGGGGAAAAATATCTAAAAATATTTTCCGTAAATTCAAACATTGTCATTAGGCTTTTAAGAAATCGCGGAGAAATGAAGAAGGCATCATTTCCCACTCGTATACCAGAAAAAGTATGTCCGTTCCCTTTATCAAGCGAAATGGGTTCCAACTCAGAAAAAGTCAGTTGAGCAAGTTCAAACCGGCTGAAAAAATGATTTATCTTTGCCGGATCAACTGCCACAGGGGTCGAAAAGTTTGGTTGCATCATATTACTTGTCATTTTATCCTCCTTATATGCTTTAGAAAAAGACAGTTAAAACAAAAATAACAGACAAGAGCGCCTGTATGCATACTGCAGTTTCAAGTTGTTCAAATGTTTGGCATAATGCAGCCCACAAAACAACAGATAGAACAATTCCTGTAATTCCAATTGCACCGCTTAAAAAAACATTTCTTACTCCAAAACAATGAAACGACACATACATAAAGAAAAATAACGCCCCTGCAAGAGCAATAAGTGCGGGCAGTGCAAACAGCACGTCATTCTCGTTTTTATTCGTTTCAATATCTTGACTGAGTATTTTTTTGCTATTTACTGATGGTAGAAGTACTTTCCACAAAGGTCCGTGCCCCATAATACCGGATATGCGGTATTCTGCAATGTGAATAATATTATGCAGCAGCGTTTTTATCAGGATTTCTCTTTGGGTATCATTCAAATATTTTTGATTCAACTCAATATAGTGTTTGTGAGCAACCCCAGGGATATCGTCATCCATATCAGAGAAAACAATTTCAGGGCATTGCCCCAAACGCCTGGAGTAAACAAGATCAGAGCGATGTAAATCCTGCCAGGCTTTTTCGGCAATCATTTTGTAAAAAAGCTGCCAATTGGAAATGTTTTCATCGGCAGTGTATTTTTCACCCTGCGAAAGGATTATACTTTCAAAATTTGCGGACATACTGTTACAAGCTCCTATAAGTGTATTGAATTTACTTATAGTATCGTAGAAATTACAGCTTTGTAACAGCTATGATGAATTATTTTTGTTTTTTTTAAGAAAAATAGTGCTTAACGCACCAAACAAAGAAAAAGAGAACTCTAGATTTTTCTTATCTGAAATCTCCGAAAAGAGTAAAAGCTGCCCAATAGTATGGATTATTTGTTGCCGGATTTCTCAGTAATTCAAGCTGTGCATTTCGCAAGGCTCTGCCTCTGTTAAGAGATTGACTTTCTTTCAAAGACTCGGCAATATTATGGTAATAAGCTGCCATCAGTTGAGAGGTCGCTTTGTCATCAACTTTCCAAAAACTTGCAACAACACTCCCCGATGGAGATTTTTTCAATAATTGATAAGCCATCCCCTCTATTTCTCCTCCGGAACAGCTTTCGCTCATTGCTGAATTACACGCACTCAAAACAATAGAATCGACATCCTCGACACTAAAACCCATCATGTCGCAATAACGCCAATTACGCCCATTGGCCATCATAATATAAGAATTACGGGGGGAGGATGTATCAATAACACCATGAGTCGCAAAATGAATAAGATTAACACTGCCGCTGAGACTTTCCAGTTTGGACAAACTTGCCTCATGGCCGTTATATATCTTCTTCTGCTTAAACAAATTGGCAATCACAGCCCCTTCTTTGCGACCAGACGGCAGAGAACCGTCTGGATCGGCAAAAACCGTGATATTTATATTGTCATACTTGCGTTTTACAGATGCTCGGCTCAAACGAACAAGATCCAAGCCTGTTGCATTGGTGATCTGATATTTTTCAACAAGAAATTTTTTCCCGTCATACAATGCAGCAAACGGGATGTATCTCAGTATCCCAGAACTGTTCACTAAAAGATTTTCTGTTTGCATCTTTGCCAATGGACCCTCAAGATCTGCAAAAATGATTTTATATACAGAGTTCAGTTCACGCTGCACTCTTTTTATAGAGCCTGAACGTTGAAGCAGAACACGCAACCGTTTGACCTGATTAAAGAAACTTTTTGCATTCTTATTGTGTTTTTTCAAGTCGATCTGATGGATGATTGGAGGGGCATTCTTAGAAATAATATAAACAATAATTTCATCATCAACGGGAATAAATTGTAAACATGCCGTATCTGTTGGCAATACTGCCGCAAGCTGATTCATAGAATCGGGATGGATCACAAAGTTATCTGCCATGAGAGCATTAAATTTATCAGCTTTTTCTTTTGACAAACGCATTTTCTTTATTTCAAAAAGATTTTCCAATCGTCTTAAGGTTGATGTTGCTGTTTGAATGAGCTTTTCATCCCGTTTCTCTTGTGGTTTGATTTTTTCCGTCTCGATGATTGCCTTCGCATCACTGCACTGAGCAATGATTTCCAATATTGTCATATCAGCAATATCTTCTGTTGTACGATCTTTTGCACTTGACGCTGGTATGGTAAGTGACCGCACCCGATTTTTTTCGAACTTTTTGTTCCAAAAGTCCAATTTGGCAATATTGCCGTTTTTTTGAAGTGCCAGCAAAAGCATTTTTTGTGCGACATCATCCTTTTCTGGTAAAAATGACGGATAACGGAGATATTCTTCCGGAGAGATAGTTTGAGAATAGTTGAAATATTTTTCCAAAGCCAGAATTTGATCATCTAAAACAGGACGTCGTACAATATCGCGCCTGAAAAAAGCCTCTGCCAAGGCAAAATCAGCAACGTTTACGGGAGAAATCAGATGTTTTGCCCTCAATCTGAGTTGTTCAAATTCAAGAGCCTTTTGTTTTCTGGTAAGATTTTTGTCATTGTAAAGTGTGATCAATTCCGCAATAAGAATTGCTTCTGTGACAGATGAATCATCTTTATTGTCGGTAATAGCGTTAATGGCACAACTGCTGCGCAGGGCTTTGAGTGCTGCAGGATACTCCCCAGCACGATATTCTGCGCATGCCATATTGCGATAACAGATTACTGCCATATGCTTGTATTTAATACTGTTATGAAAAATTTTACCTGCATCCTGCAATGATTTGCCGCATTTTTATTTTCTTTAAGCGCCAGACAGCACATACCATGACGCATCAGGTAATGCGCCCGGGTAATCGCATCGTATCCTTTCATCGCCAAGATTTTTTCAATCTGTTCCTTTGCTTGCTGAAAATCGCCGAGCAGATAATTGTAATCAAACAACGCTGTCAAAGTGTCTATTTGTAATAACGAAATAAAATCTTTGCTGCATTTTTCGCTATTGAGTATGACATCAACCTGTTTTGCCGATTCCAAAAGTAATGCATTATCAGAGAGGGATTTTGCATATTTGCATTTTGTGAGCCAAATAAGAAAAGACATATCAGATGCTGAATATTTTTTATTATTCAGCTCAAACGCTTCCGGCTTCAATTTCTCCAGAAGCTTGAAATTTTCGGACAGTTGAGAGTGGTCAACATCATCTGCAGAGGTATTCAAGTACAATAGACGCTCAAAAGCAGATTCGGTTTGAGCATACCATTGCTTTGCTTCAGTGATTTTGTTTTGATGCAGCAACACTGCTGCAATCTTGCGTTTGAGCATGGGATTGGTTTGAGCAATAGTTTCCTTGGAAACACAGCCGAGAATAGAAAGAACATCAACCTTGTTTTCAGAGAGAAATTGCGGATTGTATTCAAGGAAGGATATAATTTCTTCTGAAACCTCCTGTGGGTGTTCAGAATAGAGCCTTTTCAATGATTCTATTGCAAGGGATCCATTCCCAGATTTTAATTGTTCAAGTAAAGCAATGACATTGAAAATTGACTTGAATTTTGCATCCGATACAGTATCAGCTGTTTTTTGAGCCGAGCTATATATACTTGCAAACTTGTCATCATCAAATTGCATCAAACGGCGGAGTGTCATTTGATAAAGCTTCAATGCAACAGAAAAATGTTTGTGTTTGACAGCCAGAGTAATGGCGTCAGATGAATGTTCCTTACCATCTGCAAAAAATGCTTCATTACGTAAGTAATCTGATGCTAAAACAGTTAAGGCTTGCAGTTGTTTTTTTATGGAGAGTTTTTCTTCATAAAGAATATCCTCCAGATTGCCGAAGTAATTTTTTCTGTGTTCCGGGAACAATTCGGAAAAACCAGTATGAGAAAATGTCTTTAAGAATATAATTTGTTCTTGAAATTGCTTTTTCTGTCGCAACTCATTTTCCAAAAAATCAAACTTTATTGTTATTTTTTCTGCACGTTCTGCTGAATTTACCGCATGAGAAATAAGCCCGAACATCAATTTGGCGGTACGCTCCTGATTACCATTTGAAAGCTCCTGCTTCAATAGAGAGATATTTTTTTCAATTGATTCATTGTCTGTACTGTTATTTCTTGCATCATTCCCCAGTTTTGCATAAATATCGGTTTGGTTTTTTGAGGTGTTTTTTGCTGCTAATCGCTCATATATTTCTGCTTCCACACTATTATTGAGATTGTAGTGAATCTCGGCAAGATGTTTATAAGTATCCTTCGTATATGAGCTTTCTCGCCCAACGTACTTTTCAAAAATTTCAGTTGCTTTTTTTGCCCATTCCAATGCCTCTGTAAACTTTTTTTGTCTAATAAAAATTACGGCTCGTCTTTTATAAATGTGGGCGCGTAAAAAATTATCGTTGTCATCAAGTGCAGCTTCTGCTTTAATCAAATGTGATAACGATTTTTCAAAATCTGAAATGGAGAAATAATAATCAGAATAATATCGATATATAATATTTTCCAATCTGGCTCTTTTTTTTACATTCTTGATGAGCTTCGCTGCATCAAGGCAGTCGTCTAACATATCTTTGACGGGCGCATACTCTTTGCTTTCAATACATTGTCTGACAAACGATAATTTGCGTTCTATCGTATCCGGATGTGAATCGCTATATAATTGCTTAAATGTTTCGACAGCCTTCTGGAAGTAAAACAGTGCTTTATTATGATCAAAATTGGAATAAAAAATGCCCATATTGGAGTAAACAATCCCGGTAGACCTGTGAATACTGCCATATGTTCGCTCATAATATTCTATTTCTCTTAATTTGTAAATTTCAGCGTTTTTATAGTCTTTAATCACCGAATAATGGTCTCCAATCCTGCCATACTGGCTCCCCACTCGCAGATGATTTTTTCCGTACATCTTTTCATAAGCAGTCAATGCTTTGAAAAGATATTGTTCTGCTCTGTCAATATTTCCGGAGCGTCTTTCTATGAAAGCAAGCGTATTGTATATACTTGCCATTCTTTCCGCACTGTTTTCAATATTGTTTTTTTCGATCAGAATTATTGCGTCGGAGAGACATTTTTTGGCAGTTTCAAATTTTCTGTTATTACCCGAAGTAATATAAGATGCATATGCCTGCAAAATATTTGAACCGGCTTTTGATTCACTTTTTTTTGCCTCAAGAATAAGATTTTCTTCTGCTTTGGAAGATCTTGATATACGTTTAAAACTTTGTTGCCTTTTTACAGACAACGGGGTAATTCGAGTTACATATTCTTTAGGCCATGTTTTGTTTTTTGTTTGAAGA
Source organism: Lentisphaeria bacterium (assembly GCA_017503375.1). GTDB lineage: Bacteria > Verrucomicrobiota > Lentisphaeria > Victivallales > UBA1829 > SIG79. The sequence goes on from JAFVTF010000071.1 coordinate 81,727, forward strand.
CGCAATGAGTCATAAATATTCAATGCATTGGTAAAAGACCATACTGCCGCTGTGTGATTTCCAGCAACCTGTTCAAGTTCCCCCCGATATTCCCAAAGCAACGCATTAATGTCATCGGAATATTTCTTTTCTAATTCATTTTTGCAAAATGCTAATGCCTGCTTTAATGCAGGAGGATCATTTTTTACCAGAGAAAAATATTTTTTATAAAGTTTTTGCCATTGGTCCGAACCAGCGGGTGTATTAGCAATGCTCTGTTGAATTGAATTTATGTCAGATGCAAAAATACTGATCGAGCAAAGGGAAATGAGTATGATCACACAAGTAAATATGTTTTTATGATATGTCAATTTCATAACCAGCACTCCCTTTATTTGCGTTTTACATTTCCGTTTTCAAAGCAATCCAGATCCCACCCCGGATATTGCGGGTATAGAATATCCTTTACAGCTGTTTTGTCCCCATTCTTAAAGACATCCGGAATGCCTGCGGTATATGCACGAACTTGATCGAGGCCAAAAACATCAATGGCATTTTGAATTGCCGAGGCCCCCTGTTTATCTTCCGTTTTATACATATTGACATGTTTTTGCAACTCACTGCCGGATAGCCAACGGTCTGGTCCGCCATAACCGCAGACGACAGTACAGTACAATTTTTTGTTTTTGCGTTCTTTCATTGCAGAAAGAATACTCCGCCAAATGGCATCATCCGGGGGCAGGGAATATCCCAAAAGAACAATATGGCGTGTCCCCTGCAGCATTGCCAAGGCCTCTGCGGTTATTTCCTCAATAAAGGGAGGATTATTTCCCTTAAAACTGGTTTGCATAACCATATAGTTATCTTTGGCTTCTGTTATATGTCCACAGAAAGCACACTGCAGTGCATCACTGACACCATTTTTTCGGGCAGATTCTTCCTCTTCACTTCGTGCTTGTACCCCCCATGAAAAATCTGGAATAATTCCGGGAGGAAATAAGGAGGGGGAAGTGTTGACCCAGCAATCCCCTATGTGAATATTTAATTTTTTACAATACGGGCAAAGTCTGGTATTGGAAAAGCCATGTACACTGTAATATTTTCCTATCCTTAATATTCGATCCTGTGTATGCCGACAGTCATTCAAACGTTGAACACTGCCCTCGTTTGCCGGGTACCAGATATTAGGAGTAACTTCTCCGGGGACTTCTGCCGGTTCACGCATCGCAAGATTGTTGGGAAAATCATAAAATAATTTTACTGGAAGTGCTGGACTTCCCACATGCTCCGAACTTTTATTCCTCCGCAGATGGGCGTTGTAAAGCAGCCATAAGAATACCGGCTCAAAGTTGGTAGTTAAAATAGAATACGAAAAAAGGTAAAACTTCCGTTTGTTCAATACGGTGCAATCATGATTGGATTCATTCCAAAAATTTACTCCTTCCTCCTGCATTAAATCAGCAAGGACATCGCTAAATTTCTGATATGGGGTTAATACGTCCGGTTTATTCCTGACAATATTATACCATGCGCAGGCAAACATATGGTTGATAAACATGATCAGACATTGTCTGGCCGCAGTCAGTCGTTCAGGACTTAAGAATACTTCAGTCTCCCTATCCCATGTTTTAATTCCCCGCTTCCCAATAATATGAACATCAAGAAAATTAAACAACGATTGAATAAACTGCGATGGCACGTTATTTTTTTCGCAGCCACCGTTCAAAGTACGAATCGCAATCTTCAGGGCTGGCCAATCATAATCCTGTCGCAACTCTATCATTCTGCTTTCTCTTCTGTCCATGGGAATCGAAGAGAGCAGCTCTTGCACTATTTGTTTTTGTTCATCAGAAAAAAAAGCAATGTTGCGTTGTTCGTAATCAAGACACTTCAATAGTTTTTCTGTTGCCGAAGCTTGACATTGAACCGATGGAGACTGTTGCAACTCGAAAAGAACATCATTCGTATGAGCTAATTTAAACAATAATTTTCCTTGCTCATCACTGGGGGGCATATTTAATTTAGCCGTAGCTCCAGCTCCGAGAAAAATTGTTGTTTCAGGCCATATGATCGAATGTTTTTCCATAGTATCACGCAAAGACTTCTACGCTTTGAATCTCGCCAACTTTAATTTCTACTTTTTCGCAATCTGAATTTATTGACAATAATTCATTATCTAAAAAATTAACAACTGATATTTTTCCAATCATCCAATGTTGTCCGCTATTTTTGTCGGGAAAATTCAAACATATAAACTCATTGAACTTTAATATCTTTGCAGCATTTTTATCGCTATTAGGGAGAATGCAATATTTTTCTCCATCTAACTTCAAGGTATATTCACCAACTGGAACAAGTTTGATACCAGAAACTTTCCCATCAGATGAATATGTTATAGACTCTAATTTTCCTTTTAATGTGTAACACATATTAAACCTTTCTAATAAAAAATTCCCCGATTACTGATTTCCAATCAGCAATCGGGAGTTTGCCGTCAGGCACACAATGCACAAATTATGGCTATGATGCCACAAATCAATGCAATTCCAAAAAGAATCTTCAAAATATAGTACAAAATGATGAGGATAAAAATTGCAGCAATAATCACACCAATGGCAATGCCAACGCCTTTTGATTTCGTTTTGCTGTATGAACTTTCATAGTCATTATCCCATGAAGAGTCATACCCTCTGGTCTTGCCGAGTCCCCGGGCAATTTTTTCGTATTCTGAAACAGTTTTGCTTTCAAGCAAGTTGTGTTCTTTGCACAAGGCAACTAACTTTTCCATTTCAGTTTTATTGTTATGAAGTTCAGCAAGATCTGCGCACTCCTGCAACAATTCTTTTACAGTATATTGCACAGGAATATTCTGCTTGGCTGTGTACTTTGTCAAGGTTTGTGCGGCAGAGAGCAAACCGGATTCATCAAGTTTTGTTCTGGAATCATTGACTTGAATACAAATCTTTTTCGCATCTTCGACAGACATCTTGTCATAAAATTGAACAATCTGCTCTGACCACACCGGCTGTTGATTTTCAGTTAATGAAGCCAAGGTGGCATTGGAATTGACTTCTACCAGCTCGGGAAGCATAGAGCGCGAACTTTTTTGGTCATTGCTCAAAAAAATCTCATACTCTTTTACTTCCGGCAAAATGGCATGAATTTCAGCAAAAACTTCTTTCTGCTGCTGCACAGCAGCAAAAAAAGCGGTACGTTTCAGCAAATCTTTGCCAAGAGTCTTATCTTCGGCATATACTTCTTTTGCTGCTGAAAGCATAGCTGAAGATTTTCTGGCATTTTCCGCCTTTTTGAATTTATCAAAAGCCACATCTACAGGACGAATCGGGGCTTCTTTCAAAACAACAGGTTTTACAAGGATTTCCCGTGTTGCCGGAATTGCCATCAACACGCCTCCCACAACAAGTGCCGCTAAAACGGCACTTGCTGCGATGATAAGTTTTTTCTTTTTTTCTTTATCCATATCTTCCTTCTATGTTTCAGGAATAAAAATGCTTGTTGTATCATCACAGATGCTTATTCGGCAGCTTAAAAATCAGACATTGCATTTGCAATTTCAGTCAATGCCTGATCAGCGGATATGCCTTTCTGTTTAATCATAAGTGCTGCTGTACTTGCGACCTGTTGCATTGTACCGGAAGACATATGACTTGAGTTTCGTCCAGTCATTGCACGATTAAAGCCACGGCGAAGTTTTGGTGAACTCTTCAGAGCGCCGACTATAGCATCTTCGACGCTGTCGCTGCGATAACTCATTGATGTCCCATCTGCGAGACGAACATTTGTAACATTGTAGCGACCTTGTCTGTATGTTCTTGTCCGAGTCGCCTGCCTTGTGTTGAAATTTACATAGGAAGCACGAGTTTTGCTGGCAGCTTGCACTGTCGCCTCAAGTTCTTTCTGTTCGCGAGCAGAAAATATTTTATTTTGTTTTGTAAAATCAGCAATTCCAGTCAAAGTGGTTTTGCTTTGAGAAACTTCTGCAAGATTGAGAGCTTCTGTTACAAGCTGTTTAACGGTAAAACATGCAGGAGTATTTGCTTTTGCCTTATATTTTACCAAATCTTTTGCTGTAGCTAAAAGATAGTCTGCGGAAAAACTTTCACGTGCGGAATTTACATTTAAGGCAATGACTTCTGCATCTTCTTTGCTCAAATCAGCGTAGCAATCTGTGATGAAACTACCCCAAACAGGCTGTTGCCCTTTGGCAAGTTTTGAGACTTCTGCTATAGATCCAACTTTTACTAATTGAGGAAGAAGAGACGGTACTTTTCGTCTTTGAATCAAGGTGTTATAATTTTTTAAACTGCTATCAAGAGCAATAACTTCATTGAGCAAAGTCTTGTTCTGTTGCATAGCAGCAACAAAAGCACAGCGTTTATACATCTTCTTGCCTGCTTCAGGATTTTTCTTCGCAACATCCTGTGCAATGGTAAACATAGCTTTTGCATCACGCAAATTTTCTGCTGCAATAAATTTAGCGGACGGCGAGTTTTGCATTTCTGCAAAAACTTTCTGAATGTCTTTCTCATTGACTTGTGCTGTTTGATCAGATATACAGCCTGTCAATACAACTGTACCGAGTGCCAGTGCGATAACAGAAATGTTTTTGTTCTTCATTCTTCATCCCTCATATTGTTTTAGTTCATCTTATTTGTTATTGGGTATCAATGATCTGTCCGAAAATCACCAATTGTCTTCGTAGGCCATCATCATGACACGAGCCTGAGCAGATTTGCCAGTATAGGTTCTCGTACTAGCGGTTCCCTGATTTTCAAATCCACAAAGACCGCCGGGACCGAAGGCCATGCGGGTAGTACCACGGGATTTTATTTCAGTGAATCCGCGTTTTTTACCCATTGCTTTCAGTTCAGATGCAATAGTCTTAGCAGTTTTGGCATCTTTGAAACTGGCTTTGTTGTAAAGGGCTACGATTTTTTCCATAGCAGCTTTGTCATTCAGGAAGATTGCCATATCAACAGCATTGTTGAACACATTTTTAGCCTGGAATGCAGCAGGGACAGCTTTACCGGCAAATTTGCCGAGATCCACAGCGACTTCGGCGAGCAGAGCCGGAGCCATCATACTGCGGGAAGAATTAACCTTGTTTGCAATGATTTCTGCTGCAGCACGATTCATCTGGGGATAGAACGCCATGATATAATCTCCCCAAATCGGAGCCTGTGCAGGAGTCAACTTCGCCCATCCTCCAAAAGATACCTCAACCATCTGGGGGATTGCTGCCGGGGCCTTCTTATTGGCACCACGGGTAACAGTCATCTGCTGCATATAAACCTTGGTTGCAGGAGCGGCAGTTACAATTTGCTGCATCAACTGAACCTTTCCCTGACCTGCAGCAAAAATTGCGGCGTGTTTATAGACATTCTGGCTGTTAAAGACTTTTTCAGCAGCCTTAGCTTTGGCTTCATACTTAGCCATTTTTTGAGCAGCAGCAAAAGTAGCAGCCGCATCATGATTCACCATCGCTTCGGGCAACTTAGTTTCATGCACGAGGCTGGTGATTCCTTCTGAACCAAAGGTGATTCTTGTTACTCCGGGGCCAGATGTAATAGCTGTTTGCCCAGGAGCTACTTGAGTTGCAACAACCGCCTTGGGCGCACCTGCTGCACTGACGACCATTGCCGCAGATGCTGCAGCAACACACATCGTGAGGGAAAGTTTGTTCATTTTTACCTCTTTCTGTTTTGTTTGTTGTTAATAACCCTATCGGGGGACTTTTTAATCTTTATAGCCTAATGCCTTATTTGCTAATTTCAGAAGATTTTGATAAAGAATATTCTGTGGTTCAGACTTCACCAGTTTTTCTGCCATAACTCGCACTTCCGAATAACATTCTTTTTTGTAAAGTATATTAGCTGCAAAAAACATTACCGAATTTCCATTTTTTAACGACCCAAAACTTTTGTTGGCATGTGAAACAGCCTTGCGTTCAGCATCGTCCATAAGATAGAAACTTCCTCCAGCGGGGGCGTTAACAATTTTTCCATTAAATTTTATACGAATTTCATACATTTCATCTCCCTTGAGCTTTCCCGCAGAAAAGGCGGAGAATGGAATGATCTCACCAGATTTAACAGTTACAGTTTTGCCAAGAATTTTTCCATCTTTCACAAGACTTGCCTCGTAAGGTCTGTTAGCAATACCTTTTATCAACAAATCAGGAACATCACTGAACAATTGTCCTTTGGGAGAATAGACAATCACTTCTTCTGTCGCTCTTGTTATTGCCGGAATAACATTTGCTACCAGATCTTTGGGTAATACAAGTGCAGAAACATTTTCATCTTCCGGTCCATAGGCGGAACGAATGCTGCGAGTTATTGGTTGAGCTTCGCTTGAATTGTTTCCGCTGATTCGATTAATTCCGGCAAGCATCACCTTAAATACAGATGGATGTTTTACATCATAAATAGCTTCTGGAAAAACGATTTTTCCTTCTGCTCTTTTAGATGGAATAACGACATCATCCTTATAAAGTGCTTCGCAGGAACTTTCGATAGAAAACTCTTTTCCCTGTCGTTTGATTTTGATTTCACCTTGAATATCCGAAAGAAACGCTACAGGATCAGCTGCCGACAATCCGATACAGACTAATACATAGAGGCTTGATAATATTTTTTTCATATTCAATTTCTCCCTTGAATAGTTATGTTTGCCCAATAGAATGGATCTCGGTATTCACTTGATTTCAGAAACTCCTGAACAGCTTTTGCCATTGCCCAAGCGGGGTTTGAAATACATTCTTTTTTCGAATAAAAAGTAGTCATGATTTGGGGAAATGTATCATCGCTGGCTTCCCAGTGGGTTGCAATGACATTGTTTGCTCCGGAAAGCAATATGCCAGCAGACAAAGCCGCAACATCATCTCCAGGTAAAATATTCCGTTCACCGCGATTCGTATTACACGCGCTCATTACAAATAAATTACATTTTATTTTTCCCCGATACCGATTAAGTAATTCTCTGACTTGAAGCTTACCATCTTCCCTTGTTGTTGCCGCCAAAAGCAAGAATGAATCAAGAGGAGTATCAGGATTTAAATCACCATGCGTGGCACAATGTACTATGGCCGCTCCTGTGGATGTAACCTCCAAAAGATTTTCCTCTGTTGCCATCTTTTCAGCGAACACATTGGGGGCAGAAATATTTAAGGCTTTCTGAACATTATTGGCTTCTTGCTTAGTGCCAGGCAAATTGCCATAAGCCCCGTCATATTTTTTTGTAGAGGGATTGTATCCTTTATTTGGTAAATATGAAAAATCTGAACGATAAAATATAAATTTACCTCGACCGGAACATTTTGCATCGCTGCTCAAAATATGTAAAGATGGAATGTTCAACATAGGGATGCCACGTTCTGCAAAGAAGATGGATTTTTCATAATCATCCTTGTTTACCTGTTCGACTAAAGCTCCAAAGGGAAAATAATTCAAAACCGAATGGGGGGCAATATACAAAACTTCAATATTTTCATTTTTAAGAATATTTATTTCCGGAGAAAGCAAATGGATAAAAAGACCGTTTGAGAGCGATACGGCGTGTTCTTTTTCTGCAAAAGGAACCTTGTAACGACCTGCGGGTTGATTAAACTTTTTTGTTACAAATACAATGTTTTTAGCTATATCGCTACTATTAACAAGCTTGCGAAAAACAATATTCCCCCCCGTCATAGAAATAATCCATAGATTGGAATTGCCGATAAAATATGATACCAACATCGCTTTCTTTGCATGCAATACTTTTTGAATCTTGTCAATATCAGCAGATGAAAATAATGCTTTGTTATTCATTGCATCCTGAATAGCTCGATTTTTTACAGCCTCAATAACACAAAGCATCGATCGCGGATCATTCTTTTGAGCATAATATTCCAACAAGGTTTCATAAACAGCAGTCCGAGATGCAAAATATTTCTTTTTTGCGTTGAAATCGGCACTGGCTATATTTTTCTCCCGCAACTTTTCCAAATCTTCTGTTGCTGTAAGCAAGGCATTTTTTATATCAGGAAAATCTTTTTCTGGATTGGATGAATACCGGAGTACAAAAGTTGCAAACAATGTTACCGCAGCATTATCAAGTTCAATATTCTCAGATTTGACAGTAACAGCCTTTTGCAAAATGGGAATAATTTCCGAATAAGATGCTTTGGCATCGGAGTTTATTTCCATTACAACAATTGCTTGTCGTAACAATATTTTTTTCATTGCATCAGAAGCAATATTTTTTTTCTCAAGAGCTTTTTTTAACTTAGTCAAAGACTGTTTATACAAACGCTGAGACGACTTCTTTTGATTTGTAGCTGCCCAAATACGAGCTTCAGAAATATCAGCTTCAGCATCAAGGAGATAAATATCTGCAATTTCGTTGGAAGGATAATATTTTTTTGTCAAATTTATATCTTTACGCAAGGGGAATACATATTTTTGTATCAAAGAGAATGCCGAAACTCCTCCATTAAATCTGGTGTTGGCAATTTCATTTTCCAGTATTGTCAAACGACAGTTTGCTCGTTGGTAACAAAGTTTACCATATTCTTCTGCCACATTTTTACTTGAATTTTTTCCTAATTCTTTCAAAATGCAATTTTCTGCATTATCATATTCGGCAATGGCATCGAGTCCCTGCCGGAAAAACACTGTTCCTAAATGTTTATGGGCAATGCCACGCTCCAAATCTGTTGTAGTTTCTGCAGCAATAATACGGGAGAATACCTTTCCAGCAGCAACAAGTTCTCCGCGATTGAGTAAATCAACACCTTGCTGCATTTCGGTTGTCCCAGACCCGGCAAGAAGATTGCATCCCAATATCAAAAGAGGGAGAATTTGTTTAAATTGTCTTTTCATTTATGTGTCTCCACATATTTTTTTACTTTTTGATATTCTGATTCGAGAGGATTTTTAGACTCTTTTTGTTGCGAAATATATTTCAACTCTGATTCAAGAATCTTAAATTGCTTGCTATTATACAATTTGGATGTTTTGTACATATTTAAGATTTCACGCAGATGCGAGATATTTCCTCCTGCTGCGGCCAAGTTCCACGCCTCGCTAAACAATGCATCCGCAGTGAAATATTGACATGTTCCTGCATCAGATTTATATTGAGCAAGAAGAATTGAACATTGAGCAAGTTCGAGAGAATTCATATTGTACAGAGCAGAATTTATCTGTCCCGCCAATCGTGTCGCTTCTGTTTCAGACAAAGTGAAAACTGATTTAATAATTTCAGCATTCCACAATGGATACTGGTGTGGCATTAATTTTACAGTATCCTCTTTTGTGATTTTCACGAGTTCCGGCAATCTTGCTTGGTTATTTTGTGCCATGCCTCGAGTTAAGTTCAGGTTGATATTTTTTACTGTTTCAGGATAGTTTGCCGCAATCATCCTCAACGTCTTTTGATTTTTCTGCTGTAGTGCCAAATAGGCAGCAGCAGATATGATTGTCTTGCGATCAATCGCTGCAGAAGTGGTTTCTTTTATCTGTTCAGATTTCATGGTATCTGCAAATTTCAACATATCTTCGCTATTACGGTGCTTAAACGCCATAATCAGAAAATCGTTTTTTCTATCAGCATCTTGTTGGTCATTCGGAGCAAAAGAATCCATTATAAAAATGAGAGAAGCGATAATGAATAATGATGCAGCGATGCCTCCGAGGAAAACTTTTGAGAAAAAGTGCTTTCGGGAGGGCCGAGGAGTATGCATCATAAGAGAATTGATTTCTTCGGAGCTTACCTCTGGTAATTCAGATAATGGCGGATTTACAATATCTGTACCAAAGGTCCGCAAAAGGCGAGTAAATTTTTCAGCATTGCCTTTTTCTGTGTCCGGATATTTTTGTTCTTCTCTCAAATAACTCATATCAAATATACTCTTATACTTCATAGGACATCCTCCCAGGAAACTCCTTTGCTTTCAAGGTATGTCCTCAAAAAACGTAAACATCTTCCAAGACGCGTTCCTATTTGTTCTTTTTTTATGTTGACCTTAAGTGCGATGTCATTATAACTCATCCCGTCTAAAAAGCGTCCTTTTACCATAGAATTACATGGTTCTTGTAAATTTTCCATAGCATCTTCTAACGCAATAATCACTGTTTCATTGAAATTATTTTCATGAACACTCATAAGCTCAACATCAAGTTCGTCAAAACTATGCTCGTTTTTTCTTATGAAGTCGATACATTTATTTCGCGTTACCATTTTCAGATAGCGTTTTAGATGTTGTTCGTCCTTAATTCTATTGATATTTTCAGCAACTGCAATCATTCCTTCTTGCGCCAAAGCATTTACCTCTTGAGGATCAAGCTGATATATAGTATGTACAACTATCCACTTCGCCAGTGGATAATAGGCTTCAAACAGCTGTCTCCAACTATCTTCATAGCCTTTCTTACATCCTTCAATTAACATGCAATCTTCCTTCAAAAGTAATTATTCAACAATTATATCGTAGCATTGACCGTTTTGTAACAGACGAAATGCCAAAAAAAACATTTTTTTTGCAAAAAACAGCCGCGACAATCCATTACTGGACTTCGCGGCTGTAAAATTGAATTGATACAGTTTTTCAAGACACAAAGAACCCATGCCTTGAAAATCAGAAAAAATGGGAAATTGGCGGCCGGAAAAACTTCGGTCGGATAGAAGCAAGCCTTTATTATAAATAAAGGCTTGCTTGCTTGCTTGCTTGCTTGC
>JAFVTF010000072.1 GCA_017503375.1 Lentisphaeria bacterium
CGGGGAAGAAGGGAAAAACTTTTGAGGAAAGTTCTTCCCTTCTTCCCCGAACCCCATCATCCTTTTTCAAACCTTTTTGCGGCATTCCGATTTTTACGATGTAAAAATCGAAATGCCATCTTAAAGTTGAAATAGCAGAAGGATGCCGCAAAAAGGTTTGAATCCTCCTCCGGAGCCTTATTCAAAACATTCTTCCGGTTTATTCCGGAGAACTGCAGGCAGAAATTGACGGATCAATTCATTACTGCCTTCCAGAACCATTCCGTGATGATGTCCCTGCAGATTAAAACAGCGGACAAAGGGATGTCCCATGGATTTCAGTGAGGCTGCGACAAAAGAGTTTTCTTCCGGTCGTGCCGGCATATCGAGTCCGGATTGTCCTGTAACCAGAAGCATGGGCGGTAAGTCTGCCGCAAGATTTGCCATTGGAGCATATTCATCAAAGTTCGGAACAAACTGGCCGCGGGTATCTCCCATTTCCTCTTTTATCTTGAAATGTTTGGTCATCTGTCCGCTGAGAATTACAAGACCTGCGATATTTTTGTAGTGCAGCCCGTAAGGTGCAAGGAATTTCGGATTCATAACAGTAATTGCGGCAAGATAAGCTCCTGCAGACATCCCGCCTACAAAGATTTTGGTTTTGTCAAAGCCATATTCATCGGCATGTTCAAAGCACCATGCGATTGCCATGGCTGTATCTTCGATTTGTGCAGGAGCTTTGGTATCAGGAGAAAGACGGTATTTCGGTTCAACAACTGCGAAATCTCCATCATAAATATAATCCGGAGATTCCCGGAGATCATCAGTCATTCCGCCGCCGTGAAAGAAGATCATCAGCGGAACATTCTTTTTTCCTTTTGGCAAACTCAGCCATAACCGATGAAACGGATCATCATCTTTTGCATAACTCAGAATCTGATAAGGTTCAAATACATCTTTGTTCGGAATAATAAAATCTTCCCATGAACTTCTCATTTTTCTATCCCCTGTTATATGTTGATTCAGTTCCTTCGGAATAATATACTTCCATACAATCATTTTTCAATAACAATTTCACACCGTTGCGCAGTTCCACTGTAAAAATATACCGGAAAACTACTCTTGAAAGAGGAAAAATCGGAGATATATTACTCCTGTTACGGAACTTTTCTCAAAAGGAACTCGGAAAATGAACAATATGCTGGATAATGCGGCGGCATGCCGTCCATACCTGTGGGCTGTGGAACTGTTTGCTGAAAAAAGTATGGAACTGTTTGCAAATCAGGAATCTGCCGGCGCTTTGGGAACAGCTGCTGCAAAAGCGGTGGAATCTGCCGGAGAACAGTTGAGTGCTGCTCTTGCGCCCGGTTATGGAGTTCTTTTCTGCAATACCGGTACTGATGCACTGCGGGCAGCTGCGGCTGTGTTGAACGGACTGAAACTGCAGCGTGTTCTGACCACAAAAGCGGAACATCCGGCTCTGCTTCATGCGTTGAGCTGTTATCCGCAGGTCAACTTCTGCAAAATAGAAAAAAACGGAAGAGTTCAAATCCCATCTGAAGACAGTCCGGATTTGTTTGCGGTTCATCATGTCAATGCGGAAACCGGAATCATTCAGGAACCGGAACTTTTGAAAAAACAGTTGCCGGAAAAAACGGTTTTTCTTCTTGATACAACGCAATCTGTCTGTAAAATTCCTGTTCCGGGAAATATTGCGGATTTTATGACGGTTTCCGGCTGCAAGATCGGTGCGCCTTGCGGTGCGGCTCTGCTTTACCGGAAACAGTTTGAAAAACAGGTGAAAGCATTGCGGCTGGAAAAACACGGTGTGGGAAGATGCGTTCCCGCTGCGGCAGTTGTGCTGGCAGAAGCAGTGGAAAAAGGAATTTCAAATTTATCCAAACGGATGGAACATGCAGAAAAACTGCAAAAACTTTTAAAGAACTCTCTTGCTGATTTGAAAATCCGTTTTACCGCAGAGAATGTTCCTGTTTCGCCCTGGATCACCCATCTGATGCTGCCCGGTTATCAGGGCGGGATCCTTGTCCGGATGTTTCAGGAACAGAACATTACAGTTGCGGCGGGGTCGGCGTGCAGTTCGGAAACTCCGGAACCTTCGGCGGTCCTGCGGGCGATGGGATATTCTGCGGCAGAGGCTTACAGCGCATTGAGAATCTCGTTTTTTGACGATACAACAGCCGATGAAGTATTATTTTTTGCAAATACCTTGCATGAGCTGTTGAAAAATTACTGAAACAGTTGTACATTACCGGAATCAAACTTGAAAGGAATATGATTATGGAAGACAAGATTAAAGAAGTATTGGAACAGCTGCGAGCCTATCTGCAGGCAGACGGCGGAGATTTGGAACTGATCGCAATCGAAGGCAAAACCGTGAAAGTCACCCTGAAGGGTGCTTGCGGCTGCTGTCCTCATGCTCAGCAGACTTTGAAAGAAGGGGTGGAACAGGTTCTCCGCTCTGAAGTCGATCCGGAAATCGTCGTTGAACGCGTCTGATCCGGAATGATCTGTTCGATTTGTCCCAGAAAATGCGGAATCAACCGTCTGGAGTCTGGTTCTGCGGATGGAAAGAAAGGGTTCTGCGGAAGTCCGCTGGAGCCTGTACTTGCCCGTGCCGGACTCCATTTCTGGGAAGAACCTGTTATCAGCGGGACCCGGGGCTCCGGGACCGTCTTTTTTTCCGGATGCAATCTGCATTGCGTCTATTGCCAGAATTACGGGATCAGCACCCTGCATCAGGGAAAGCCTGTGACCGTGGAGCGTCTGCGCGAAATCTATGAAGAACTCATTGAAAAAGGTGCCCACAATATCAATCTGGTAACGCCTTCTCACTATACGCATGCGATTCTTCAGACGTTGGAAAAGCCGCTTCCTGTGCCTGTTGTTTACAATACAAACGGCTATGATTCTGTGGAAACCCTGCGGCAATTTGAAGGGAAAGTCCAGATTTATCTGCCCGATTTGAAGTATGCTGATTCTGTTATGGCGAAAAAATACAGCGGAGCGGAAAATTATTTTGAAGTCGCAACCGCCGCTATCAAAGAAATGTTCCGGCAAACCGGTTCGTTTGAGATAGATGACGATGGAATCATGCAGCGGGGAGTCATCATCCGGCATTTGATTCTGCCCGGACACGTGACGAACTCCCTGCGGGTCCTGAAATGGATTGAATCCAACTTCAAGCCCGGACAGGTCATGTTCAGCCTGATGCATCAGTATATTCCCTACGGCAGAGTTTCTGCAACGGAGTTTCCGGAATTGAACCGCAGGATCACCCATGCGGAATATCAGCGGGTGGAGGATGCTCTGATGGATTCCGGTATAGAAGATGGTTTCCTGCAGGAAGAACCCTCTGCCAGTCAGGAATTTATTCCCGCTTTCGATGGAAGCGGTGTTTGAACCTTAACAATCAACAGGGAATGCCGGATGAACCAACTCTATGATAACTACTTGGAAACCTCCCTTGTCGGCGGCGGTCAATGTGAATGGAAAATAAAGCAGCTGGAAGTAAACTACCGCAGATTTTTTCCGGAAGATAAAACAGCTCATGTTCTTGACATTGGAATCGGCAGCGGTGAAATGCTGAAAAATATGCAGGAATGGGGATTTTCCAATTATGAGGGAATTGATATTTCTGAATCAGCCGTTAAGGCATGCAAAGAATTGGGATATCATTGCACCCTTGTGCAAAATACTTCTGAATTTCTGAATAACAATCCGGGGAAATATGCCGTTATCACGCTGTTTCATGTCATTGAACATATTCCTCAGAACGGGATTATCTCTTTTATTGAAGATTGCAGGAAAGCTCTTGCTCCGGGCGGAGTTCTTCTGATTGAAACTCCGAATATGGCATCCATTGACGGATTATTGATGCGTTACAATGACTTCACTCACGTTATGGGCTATACCATGATGAGTTTACGGCAAATGCTTCTCTTAAGCGGTTTTCAAGACATTGAAATTTTTGAAACAAACGTAATGTTTCCGAAAAAATTCAAAATCAGAATCATGCGTTTCTTAAGCAAAATACAGCGTTTTATCAAGAATTTTGAACGCAGAGTGGATGGAATGCGTCTGGAAACACTGCCGGGCGTATTTATCTCTGCAGCTGTCAGAAAATAAAAAATAGTTTTTCTGAGGAGAAAAGATTATGCTGAAAAAAATGTTATATTCACTTTTTGTATTGGCTTTTTCCGGAATCATTCAGGCAAAAGATTATAAAAATATCTCCTACTATGAAAAAAATGCTCCGGCTGTCGGAAATATTGCTTACCGGAATGAACGCTGCAATCTTGATTTGAGAATTCCGGATAATAAGAAAAATTTTCCGACGATCGTCTGGTTTCACGGCGGAGGATTGAGTAAAGGAAACAAATATTATCCGCCTTGCATTGATACAAATCAAATCGCAGTGGCAATCGTCAATTACCGTCTTTCCGGAGAGAAAGCGTCTTGTCCGGATTATCTTTATGATGCAGCGGCTGCAGCAGCATGGGTCTTGAAAAATATTGAAAAGTACGGCGGCAGTCCGAAGCATGTTTATATTTCCGGTCAATCTGCCGGAGGATACCTTACCGCAATGCTCGGCCTGGATAAAAAATATCTCAATGCATTCAAAGTTCAGCCGTTTGATTTTGCAGGATTTTTTCCGGTTACCGGACAGATGTCCACGCATTTTCAAATCCTTACGGAACGCCGGAAAAAAGATCCGTCCGTCCGCGATTTTGCCATAGATGAGTATGCGCCGATCTATCATGCAGCGAAAGAGACTCCTTACATGAAATTCTATTGCGGAGATTCTCTTTGTGACTGGCCCGCACGGGTGGAGGAAAACCAGCTGCTTGTTATGCGGATGTGCCGGGTTTACGGAAATCAGAATGTCTCGTTTTATTCCATTCCCGGCGGAACACACGGCAGCTGCACCGCACCGAGTCTTGCCATGATCAATTATGAACTGGAGCTTGTTGCCCGGAAAATTGCAAAACAGTAAAAAAAATGATTAACGAATCAAATGGTGATTTTTATGAAGCATTTGCGAATTTTTATTGGATCATCCAAAGAATTGGAAAAAGAACGTAATTTTCTTTCTTATCTGACAGTTGCACTTGAAGAACATCTGGAACGCAGAGGTCTGAGTGTTGCTCTTTCCAAATGGGAATATGTAGACCCGGCGTTGTCTCATGTTCAAACGGAAAGCCGTTATCTGGAAGAAATGCTCAATTCAGATCTTGCCTTGATTCTTTATTGGAAATTCTTCGGGAAATGGACTGCTCTGGAATCTGATACTGCACATCAGGCATTAAGCAATACGGAATGCCGTTTGAACAGAAGAATTGTACTTTATAAAGAATATTTTGAGCATGACGAACAGATTTCTCCGGAATTGCAGGAGTGGAAACAGAATCATCCGGAAGAAGATTCCGGCACATTTTCCTCTCTTCCGGCTCTTGGAGTCCAATTCCTCCATATTATTGATTCTTATGAACATCATGGCGAACCTCTGCTCCGGATTCAGGACAATCTGATAAAGTGTGATGATTTCACAGTTGCCGGAATTGATGATTGTCCGGAAGATCTGCTGTTGAAAATCAAAAATCCTTCTCCGGAACGTTTCCATCTTCCTGACGTACCAATGCAATCTTTCCCGGATAAAACAATGACCGTTTACCTGGCAGCAGATGATGAAATCTGTGAAATCAGAAATATGCTGGCAGATATGTCTTTGGAATTGAATGAAAAATGGAATAAACGTAATCTGAAACTGAATCTCCGCTTCTATACGCCGGACAAAAAAGAAAAACTTTTGCAGGAAGCTGATCTTGCTCTGATTATCTACCGCAGTAAAATCGGTTCTTTTGATAGCGATATGGTTCATAAAGCTTATGAAAAATTCAGTGGAAAATTCTATGTCTTTTTTCAGGATATTGAAGAGATCCCAACGAAAGATTTTCTGGAATTCAAAAACAGTTTTACTGAAAAACTGGGACAATTCACCTCTTCATTCCGGGATGTCGATACGATCCGTTATAAATTTGCAATACATATCATGCCGTCACTTCTTTCTTACGATAAATCTTCCGGAGATGTCAGACTTGGAGATTACCCCATTGCCAGATTGAACAAACTGACAATGGTCTCAAATAATGTCGAGTTTGTAAATTTGCAAAAAAGGAGTATGGAACTCTCTGAACAGATAGTGCAGAAACAGAAAGAGTATGAAACTGACCCGGGCAATAAAGAACTGTTTTCCGAACTGTATCAGCTCAGAAAAAAACAATCGGAAAATGAAGAATCTGTGAAAAATCTTATGGACGATATCTTCTCTCTTTCCCGGAGCATAGCCTCTCTGAAAGATGAATATCAGAATATCAAACTCTTTGAACTGGAACGGCTTCTGGATTCCGGAAACACCGAAGAATTGAAACAACTCCTGGCTGATAATCAAATCCAATTATCTCATACAATTGATTCTTACGAACAAAAGAAAAAAGAACTCCGGGAATCGGCAATCCGGGAAGTCCGTTTTTATGCTGAAATGGAAATGATCCGGATTAATGCATATCTTATTTCTGAAAAATCAATTTCTTATATGCAGGACGTTAATACAGTGTTTGAGCTGTATTGTTCTCTTTGTAAAGAATTGGAACGTGATGACGATTTCCTTGAAATTCTTGCAGATATCCGCAGAAAATTTATTGTATTCTGCGGTAATTATTCAACCTTGGATGAAAAATTTGATAAAGAAAAAAAAGTTCTGATTCCTTTGATCAAAGAACATTATACGCAACTCTGCAAAATCGCAGAAAAAGAAAATGATCAGAACAAGCTGCTTACTTTTTCATTGGCCTTGGCTGATAGTCATTTGTCCACTGCAAAATTCATGTATACCTGCCATGAAACAAAATCTCTTATCAAAAAAGAACTCAATGTTGCATTGGAAATTTTCAGAAGAATTGTAAAAGATCATCCCGGTTCGGCAGAGAAACAGCTCGCAGATGCGTTGTTATTTTCTGCCAGAATCCGCTGTGATTCAAAACGGAAATACTCTTTTACCAAATGGTACGATCTGAGAGGAACGGTCAAACCGTCTGACCGCAATGATGTAATTGAGCTTCTGCAGGAAGCTTTACAGCTTTGCGGCCCATCTGAAAAAGAAATGTCAGCTGAAATCAGCGAATATTCAGCTGTTGTATATATTGATTCCGGGGATTACGAAAAAGCAGAAAAAGAACTGTTGCGGGCATTGGAGCTCCGGAAAGAAATATATCAAGAATCAGTTCTCAGAAAGAAAGATGCGAAAGAAAACATTTTTACTTATATAGGAATTTCATATACTCCGGAATTGGTACATCTTGCCAATACAAGAGTTTATCTTTCCAATCTTTATGGAATGAAAGGAGATTTCGGAGAAAGAGATTACTACTGGTCTCTAGCCATGAATGAATATTCAGCCATTCTTCAGTTTGAACCTCAGGAATATGACGCTCTCGCCTATGCCTATCTGACCCGCGGAAATTATATGCTTAATCAGAAACTATCGGGACAGCAGGTAAATGTGTATGCAATTAAGGAATATCTGGCATGGGCTGAAATCATGTACAACAAACTGGTTGAAGTTAATTTTGAAAAATATTGTGTACATCTTCATTTTTCAAAAATTTTTTTGGGACGGGCATATATTTCAATGTTTTTTGAAAAACGGATCGAATCATACCGCGATTACGCATATCATCTCACATTTGAAGCATGTCAACTTGAAAGACAAATGCGTTCGTCCTGTTTCAGAGATGACTCGATCTTCAGTAGATTAGTAAATTATATCGGCTACTTGTTTTGGAAAATCTTTTATAAAAATAAACTAAATAACAGTCAGGCTGGTTATCAGGCAGACAGATTGCTTTTGGCATCTGAATTTTACAGCAGTATTTTACAATATTCAAATGCTCTTTATGCCGTTTCTCAGGCAGAAAAACTGATCGTTCCACTTTGTCAGAATGGGGACAACTGCTTTTATTACAAGACATTTTTGGCAAACATTCTGAAACAGAAATATTTTATATACAGAATACTGGAAGAAACAGAAAATATGAACAACATCTTAAAACAATTGACGTCTTTGTATAGAGAACTCTCTGAAAAAGATGATAATTATAAAAGATGTCTTGCTGAAGTTTTGATGGAATCCGGATTCATCTGCGGAGAAATTGTGACTCACATGGACTTTTATACTGTTTTATTTACCATCGCAGAGTCCGGACGGGGCTTCTTTTCAGAAGTGTTGGATATTTATAAAGAATTCTCCGATGATTCCGGTATCGCCGCTATGGCAGAAAATATATTGGAAGATTTGAATTCTTCTAATAAAAAAAACACTTATTATTCGGTTTTAAGAATAGTTTCAAGGCGTTCTTAACTTTCCAGGATAGAGCGGTCCAGCTTCTTTTCTGATGCACTGACAAGTACCGCTGTCACTGCATCGCCAGTCACGTTGACAACGGTCCGGAACATATCCACGATTCTGTCAACACCAAGAATCAATGCGATCCCCGAGACCGGAAGTCCGACACTTTGCAGGACCAGTCCCAGCATCAGAACGCCCGCACTCGGCATCCCGGCGGTCCCGATGGATGCCACCAGTGTCATGCTGATGATCTCGATGATTTGCACCAGAGAAAGCGGGATCTGATAGAGCTGGGCAATCAGGATCGCAGCACAGCATTGCATGATCGCTGTCCCGTTCATATTGATCGTTGCTCCCAGCGAAAGGATAAAGGTCGATATGTTTTTCGATACCCCGATCTTTTCGTTTAGAGTATTGATATTTGTCGGCAGGACTGCATTACTGCTGCTGGTGGAAAATGCAAGCAGCATGACCGGAAACATCCTTTTGTAGAACCGGAACGGGGAAACTTTTGCAATGAGAATAAGCAGCACCGGATAGATCACAAACATCAGCAGAGCCGAAACTCCGAGAAAACAGAGAAGATACTTGCTCAATGGCAATAACACCTTGAATCCGAAGCAGGCAAAAGTATGCGCAAGAAGACAGAATACTCCGATGGGAGCAAGGTCAAGAATCAGATTTACAATGCTCAGATTCAATGTGTCAACCTCCTTAAGAAACGCTAATAATGACGGAGCTTTGGAGGAAATTTTTGCCAATGCAATTCCCAGAATCAGAGCAATCACGATAATTTGAAGCATGTTCGATTCAACTACTGATTGAAACATATTGGAAGGAACCATGTTGATCAGTGTTTCCGATATGGAATGAACTTTGCCGGAAAGGTTTACTCCGGCATTCTGCGGCTGCTGCAGAGTTGTTCCCTCGCCGATCTTGAATCTCAAAGAAAAAAAGATTCCCATGGCTGAGGATACCAGTGTTGTAGAGGCAAACCAGAACAAGGTTTTGCCGCCGATTCTGCCCAGCAATTCCGGATTGTTCATGGAGACCACGCCAAGAATCATGGAGACCAATACCACAGGAACAACAATCATTTTGAACAGATTCAGAAACAGGTTTCCGCCGATCTCAAACACCCGGATCAGAATTCCGGACTCCGGAAGCAGGCTGCACAGCATCCCGATTGCAATTCCGGCACCCATCCCAATCAAAATTTTCACAGGCCGTGAAATTTTCCGCCGATCCATATATCCCCCCATTTCCTGCCTCCCATATTTTGAATGCCTTTTATTATACAGCGTTTGGAATGGGATTGTTCCATGAAAAGAAAATGGCTCTGTTCCCAATAAAGGTTGTTACTTGAGGAGGGGAAAAAGCCCTTTTGAGTAAAGGTCCTTTTTCCCCTCCTTCCCCGATCACAAATCAACCTTTATTGGGAACAGAGCTTTAAAATAAAAAATGGCGGATATTTTTATCCGCCATTGAGAATCAGTAACTAACTGAGAATCAGATTAGTCGAGGATCTGAGGACCATACTGTTTCTTGGGATCGGTGTTCAACCAGGAATCACCGGTTGCGACACCAGGAGCAGCTTTGAGCCAGCCAGCTTCTTTGATCCAGTTCTTGTTAGCTGTACCAACGGAAGCTCTGACAGAACCATCGCCGAACATGATGTTACCGAAGTCGGTGTGGTTGAGTGTGGTGTTGGTGTAGTAACCGTCAGCTGCGATACCGGAGCCGGAACCTGCTGCGGAGTCAATACCGGGGATGTAAGCATAGGAGACATGGCCAACGAGAGCGTTAGCAACGTCGGTGTGGACTTTGAGGTCGGAGGGAGCTGTACCGGCTGCTGTTGTGGAGGAGGGGCAAACGAAGACTTTGTAGTCTGTCAGTTCGCCGGACTGGATCAACAGAGCGAGAGCGGAGGTACCATCGGAGTAAGCTGCATCACCGGATCCGAAGATGGGGAGCAGGTTTTCGCTGATGGAGTAGCTCTTGAGAGCGGTACCGATCTGTTTGAGGTTACCCTGGCAGTTTGCACGACGGGCTTTTTCACGGGCAGAGTTCAAAGCGGGGAGGAGCATACCTGCGAGGATCGCGATGATAGCGATGACGACGAGCAAAAATATAACCGCAAAATCATCAATCTTTTCAAATCCTGATACTGCGTTTGTGCTTTTCAGATATATTGTACCATTACAGTGCCGGACAAAATCCGACTTGTCTGACCTGTCTGGAAAAAAATAATATCAGGAGAAAAAAATGAAAGCAGTTATTTATGCAAGACAAAGCAGCGGCAAAGAGGATATTTCCGAATCTGTTGAGGCTCAGATCGAAAATTGCGTATCACTGGCAGTTCAGGAGGGGTTCGATGTCATTGGAATTTTCAGAGATTTAAATTCCAGCGGCGAACTTTATCCGGAAGGTGCTGAAAATATTGCAGAACATGATGCAGCATATAACAAATGGCTGGAAGGTCAATCAGGGAATAAAAACAATCGCCATGGGTTGGGGGAACTTATAAAAATACTGCCGGAATCTGATATCCTTCTGGTCAATGAAATTACAAGACTTTATCGTCCGGTAAACCATAGCTTTCTGGAAAACTATATTCATAATCTTTTGCAGATCAACAACATCACAGTTATTCAGGTACAGGGTGGAGAAATTGATCTCAGCAAATTTGATCAGCAGTTGGTTCTGACGTTGAAAAACAGAATTTTATATGAAGATCTCAGAAAAAAACGTGAAAACAGCATTCATGCATTTAAAATAAAAAGAAACAGTGGAAAGCTTTGCTGCGGTTCCCGGATTTTTGCAATCCGGTATGAGGGAAATGACAAAATATCCGTAGACCACGAAAAAGCAGAGATCGTAAAAAAAATTTACAAGAGAATCCTGGAACATGCTCCTTTGAACAGTATCGTAAGGGAATGTAATCAAAACGCCGGATGTTATTTGATGTACCCCAGTCTTCTGTACAGTATTGCACGGCAGCCTCTTTATGCCGGATTTCAGTATAATACAGAAGGAGAATTGATCAGAAATACCCAAATAACCGGACAGGAACTTATTTCTATCGGAGATTGGAGCGCTGTCCAAAAGATCATGAATGGAAGACACGGAAAAAAAGGAGATACCGTTTCTCATTGGCTTCCATTGTCGGGCAGAGTTTTTTGCGGGATTTGCGGCAGCAGACTCGTTTGCCGGATCGATCATGGGAAAGTTTATTATACTTGCAATAAGCAGAAATTTGATCCTGCTTATAAAAACTGTTCTGAAAGCCGGATCCGTTTTGAGACGGGTGCTTACGGTGAAAATGCTTTGTACGATGCCGTAATACCTCTCTTGATTTTCGGATTAATGGAAAAATATAACAAAGGCGTATTCAGACGTGAATTTATTAATGGGAAATATATTCACGAAATAACAGTTTTTTTTCAAAAAGGCTATTTAACGAAAACTCAAGCATGTCGTATTATGACGAAAATCCAGAAAATGGAATATAACAGCAGTGATGTTCTGGAGAATGATTTACAGACAGTCTTAACATGTTACATTCAGCAAATTATAGAGAGAAAGATAACTCATGAGATGTATGAAGAATTCCTGAAATGGACTGACCTGAAAGCCGTAATCTATGATCAAACCGTAGAATTTCATACAGTGGCGGGTGTTTTTTCTCTTCTCAGAGTAAAGCAGTCAAACAGAAAATGGATGCCGGAATGGTCGATTCGGTTCAGAAAATATTTTTGCGAAAAAAACAGACATAAGATTCAAGGCATTGCGGTTTGTTATTTTACCGGAAAAAGAGAAAAGTTGATAAATCATGGGACTGTAAAGGTCTTTTCCAGATAAATATTACACTCAAAATGCATTTTTTTTTATTTTTTTTGAAAATTTTTTAGAAAAAGGGCTAGACAAAAACGTTTTTTTGTGCTATAATAAACACAGGAATCGGGATAGAATCCCAAAAAATTAAACTTTCAAGGAGAAAAACAATGAAAGCAACAAGAAAAAATCGTGAGTTCACACTCATCGAGCTGCTCGTCGTTATCGCTATCATCGCGATCCTCGCAGGTATGCTCCTCCCCGCATTGAACTCTGCCCGTGAAAAAGCCCGTCGTGCAAACTGCCAGGGTAACCTCAAACAGATCGGTACCGCTCTCAAGAGCTACTCCATCAGCGAAAACCTGCTCCCCGTCTATGGTGCAGATGGAACCTCCCATGGTACCAGCTCTCTCGCACTGTTGATCCAGTCCGGCGAACTGACAGACTACAAAGTCTTCGTTTGCCCCTCCTCCACAACAGCAGCCGGAACGGCTCCCACAGATCTCCAGAAGATGCCTGATGTTGCTGACAAACTTATTGGTCACGTTTCCTATGCTTACATCCCCGGCATTGACTCCGCTGCAGGATCCGGATCCGGTATCGCAGCTGACGGTTGGACAACATCTGGAACTTACAACCACACCGAATTCGGTAACATCATGTTCGGCGATGGCTCTGTCAGAGCTTCCGTTGGTACTGCTAACAAGTACTGGATTAATGAAGCCAACTGGTATTCTGTTCCCGCTGGTGCAGATGCTACTTGGAAAACCGGAAATGTTGCTGCAAACAAAAACGGTCCCAAAATCGTCGACTAATCTGATTCTCAGTTAGTTACTGATTCTCAATGGCGGATAGAAATATCCGCCATTTTTTTTTTCAGAGACCACCGCCGTTTACAATGATTCCTGTGTAAAGATTCACACAGAATAAATGGAAATCACATTCTTTATAAGGAAAGGCACCCGGCAGCGCAGAAGGACAGTTTGTTCTCCGGAAACACAAAGTTCCAATCCTTTCGCAGTCAGAGAGTCAATATCGGAATATTCCATTTTTTCAGAAAGACGCCAGCTGTTCATCTGCATATCAAAAGAGAAAATCCCCTGTTCCGGTTGAGACCGTTCCGCAGAAATTTCCGGAGTCTTAACCAGAGGTTCTTCCATAATATCCAAACGTGTCCCTTCCGGGAATTCTTCATCTTCCGGAATTTCCACCGCAAATACCATTCCGTCAGAGGTTGTATTGAAAGCGGTATACGGCAGCATCAGAACAGAATGGTCCTGGCGGAAAATTCTGAGCATTCCGGAAGGCGCGATATCCTGCGGTGCGGAATTCGCAGTAACGGAAATTGCACCTGCACCTGCAGATGCAGATTCTTTCAGCGTTGCCGGATATGCAGCCAGGAAATTATCATCAGCGGCAGAGAATGCGCTTTGCGGAGTGATATCCCATTCTGTCCACGGAAGCCATTCGGAAACGGGTTTTGCGGAATCTGTATCTGCCATCAAATGCCATTCAAAGGTCCGTTGTTCGCCGTATGAGGCTGAAAAAGGATTGTTCTGAGTTCTCAGAGTTCCTTCCTGATCAAAGGCTTCTCCGGTGGTAACATTGTAATAGATTACAGTCTTCATAAAAGAAAAATCTCCTTTTTTGGCGGAAAAATGCTGTGTCAACTGCTGAAAGATGTTCTTTTTTTCTGTTCCGGACTGGAAAAAGTGCAAAAGATGATGTAAATTTACAGCATTACGGAATTTTTCAGAAAAACTTGACAATGGAGGAAAGACGATGTTGGAATTTTTGCGGGCCGGCGGTCCGATGCTTTGGCTGATCATATTTTTCGGTTTGATCGGAATTTATGTTTTTCTGGAGAAGTTTTTTCAGCTGCGGAGAAATCAGGTTGATGTCCGCGAGCTGGTTACGGGATTGGTAAATAATTTGAAACGGGATTCCATGATTGAAGCGATCACTTTGTGTGACACCACACCCGGTCCTGTGGCAAAACTTTTGAACGCAGCGATTCAGGCTTATCAGAATGAGGATGATATCAAACCTGCGATAGAAGATATTGCGAAGACAGAGCTGAACCGTTTGGAGAGCCGTCTGGGCATTCTTTCCACCATTGCCAACGTTGCGCCGCTGCTGGGTCTCCTCGGAACTGTTGTTGGAATGTATCATACATTCAACGGAATTACTGTTTCCAGCGGTATGAGTGTTGCCGCATTGTCCGGAGGGGTGAAAGAAGCGTTGATTACGACTGCAATGGGGCTTTGTGTGGCAATTCCTGCTCATCTTGCCTATAATTATCTGGTCACAAAGGTGCAGAGTCTCTGTGCTGATATGGAAAAGGCTTCCTCGGAAATTCTTTATTTCTTTGCTCACCGGAAAGAGGAGTTGAAGAAATGATTGATTCTGCGCCGATCCGGATAAAAAGCAGACTGCAGAGAAGGGATTCACTGACGGATTTCACTCCGTTTATCAGCGTGTTCTTCCTTCTGGTCTTCTTTTTCATGATGAGCAGTTCCTTCATTCAGATTTCCGGCATTGCAGTGGATCTGCCGCCCGGGAATACGAAAATGTACGATGTGAAGAAGATGGTCGTTACGGTAACGGCCGATAACAAAATTTATTTTGATGATGCGGAGCTGGACAGTATCAATGAGTTTAAAAACCGTCTTGCATCCATGAAATCCCGTGAACAGGGAACACTGCTTCTCCGGGGGGATTCCAAGGCAAGCTACGGAAAGATTGCGGAGATCATGGCTGTGGCGGAAGAGTTGAATGTCAATGTGATTCTGCCGACGACCAGAGAATCTCTTCCCATCCCTGTTTTCAGAGCTGACGAATAAATAATTGGAGGTTTCCATGGCAGACAGCAATACAAAAAAGTTCTCCGGTAAAAAGATTATTCTTCTTATTTTTGGTGTTTTCGTTCTCTCTGCCTTGCCGCTGCTTATCTTCCGTCCGGTCAAACAGAATGAACCTGTACCGAATGTACAGAAACGTTTTACTTTTATGACGAACACTCCGCGGACAGAAAAGGATTTGCACAATCTTTCCTATTGGGAAAAAGCGGGAAACCCGGAGCTGTTTGCGAAACCGGATGCAAAAACCGGATATCCGGCATTTTCCGGTCCGGAAATAAAAGATTTGAAACCGGCAGGTTCCGATGTGAATGCATTTCCTCAGCAGGGGTGGGCTCCCGGTAAAATCGAGCTTCCTGAAGAGCGCACACCCGGACAGTTGCTTGTACAGATCAGAATTCCTCTCAATTACGCATACAGAGTGGAAAAAATGAAAATGATGCTGGTGAAAGCTCCTGTATTTCTGCTGGAAAGCGGAGAGATTTTTCCGGTTCCGGGATTCAAACAGCCGGATTCAGATGTCAAAGAACTGCTTCCGACAATTCTGTCAGTCCGGAAGACAGCCAAAGATCTTCCTCCTGAAATTTCGGTGCAAAGATCCTGCGGCGACAGCCGGCTTGACAATGCTGCCATGCGTGCTCTTTTCTTCCATGCGGCTGTCAATGAAAAAGTCAAAGACATTATCAAAGTGGAATGGTCCAATGAGGTCGGGAAATGATCCAGATCTATCCGGCTCAAATCTTTGAAGTGTTCACTTTTATGTGGGTGGCTTTGATCGCATGGCTTTGGATCAGACACGAATACAAACGGCAGTCTCTGGACTGGACAACCACCAAGGAACAGCTTTATTCCTGTTCAAAATGCCATAAGAAGTTTCTGGCAAAGGAAAACATCACAAGATGTCCGCGATGCAATGAAATGTGCTTCCGGAAAAAGAAAAAATTTTTCTGAGAAAAGGCGGAGATTATGTCAGATTTTCAGATCAGACAACTGGGGCCCGGCGGGTTCGATGGAAATTTTTCTTATCTTGTGACGGCTCCGGACAAAACCGCTTTTCTGGTTGATCCGTGTTTGGAACCCGGACTGCTCAAACAGGAAATCTTTTCCTGTGAAGGGATTCTGCCTCAATATATACTTATCACACATGCCCACGGGGATCATTTTTCAGCT
The DNA here is from genome assembly GCA_017503375.1 of Lentisphaeria bacterium. GTDB lineage: Bacteria > Verrucomicrobiota > Lentisphaeria > Victivallales > UBA1829 > SIG79. The sequence continues at coordinate 16,267 of JAFVTF010000072.1, forward strand.
CTGGAAGAGATTCTTCCTGTCTTCCCGGCTCAGGTCTGTGTGTCGGAAAAATCACCCTTGAAAGCAGATATCACGGTTCAGGATGGTACGATACTTCCGTTTTACGGCGGCGGGATTCAGGCGATCGAAACACCCGGTCACTCCGATGATTCCATCTGCTGGAAACTTCCCGATGATTCCGGAGTTTTTACCGGAGATACGTTATTTGTTGATTATATCGGTTTTTGCAATGCCTATAAAATGTTTCACTCACTGGAACGGCTCCGTCAGTTACCCGATGATATGATCATTTATTCCGGACACCATTACGGTCATGCACCTACGGATACCATAGGTCATCAAAAACAGGTGAATCCTTTTTTTGCTCCGGAAAGCTTTTTCGGTTTTAAGCAGGCTCTTCTTGATTTGAAGTAAAAAAGCTTTTTCTTGAGAAGGAATAAATAATGACTTGTAAAGTTATAAGACAGGTGATAAATTAAATAAAACATTTATTGCTGTGTTAATACTAAATCAAAGGACGTTTTTCTGCAGACAGTTATGGCTTCGGTTCAAAAAATGGATCTTACGCAAGGTGTGATCCCGATCCAGATCATTAAATTTATGACCCCTCTTGCAATTACATTCATCACACAAATTCTTTTTCATGCCACAGATGTGATTGTTGTAGGACGCTTTGCCAAAAATGCAGAACATGCAGTGGCAGCGGTCGGAGCTTCTGCACCGGTGACCAGTATTCTGACAACTGTTTTTCTTGGAATGGGGGCGGGCGTCAGTGCGGTCGTTGCCAAGTTTATGGGGGCAAAAGATTATAAAAATGTCAGTCATACAGTACATTCATCTATATTTCTTGGTCTTGTTTGCGGTATTTCTGTTCTGATTCTCGGCTTTCTTTTCGGCAGGACAGGGTTCCATCTGCTTCGGGTTCCGGAAGAGATCATGGAGGATTCACTGGCATATTTCTATGTGGTTCTTCTTGGGATTCCTGCAGTTGTAGTCTATGCTTTCGGCTGCTGTATTCTGCGTTCTGTCGGTAAACCCAATCTTCCTATGGTGATCCTGACAGCTTCAGGGATTCTCAATGTGGTGCTGAATATCATTCTTGTGACTGTATTTGATATGGACGTCCTTGGGGTGGCTTATGCCACAATTACGGCGCAATTTCTTTCTCTTATTCTCATATTAGGTACACTTTACCGGTCTCATGGAGCTTACCGCTTCTTCTTCGGGAAACTGTTCCGGATTGATTTTGCAATTATGAAAAAAGTCTGTTACAACGGTTTTCCTGCGGGACTTCAGAATGCTTGTTTTTCTTTTTCCAATGTCCTTGTTGTTCATGCGAACAACGAATTCGGCCCCGGGGCGATTGCGGCGACATCTGTCATAGGTTTTGCTGCAAGCGGGTTAATCAACAGTGTCGCCAATGCCCAGCATCAAACGATTATTACATTCACCGGACAGAATGCGGGCGCAAAGAAAAAAGAAAGAATCATCAAGGGACTTTATTGGAGTATCGGATATGCCTTGTTTATCGGGATTGCTCTTGGCTGGAGTGCCTATTTTACTTTGGAATACTGGCTTCCCGCCTGCGTTAAAAATCCCAGCGAAGAATTTTTGAAATATTCTCACATCAGAGCATTTCTGCAGCTGTTGCCAGGATTCCTTTTTATGATCCTTGATGTTCTTTCCGGAACCTTGCGCGGTCTGGGATATTCTGTTACCCCCACAGCCATATCAATTTTTGGGATATGCTGTTTCCGCGTCTTCTGGGTCTTTTGTATTTTTCCGTTGTTCTCAAAGAATTATTGGATCCTGATTATGAATTTCCCGGTATCCTATATTCTTACCTCCACTGTTCTGGGAATTGCCTTGTGGATTGCTTTGAGAAAGTTTTCCCGTTCTGTTATGATCAGGGAGTTAAATTAAGAAGCGCCGTTCTCAAGACAGACTGTTGCTGTCAATTTCTTGCAATCAACCAAAAAAATGCCTGAATTGGAAACCGAGTTATAAAAAAAACAGAAGTTTTCTCATTTTTTAATTTTTAGAGTATTGACATGAAGATAGACCACGGGTAAAATATTCTACAGAAAGGAATATTCTATGCCGTTTCCATCAAAACAGAAAGAGTTGTACAAAAAACTTCTGGAAGTGCTTGAGCATTATTCTCCGGGCAGAAAATTGCCGCCGGAGCGTGAGCTTGCGCAAATGCTTGGCGTTGCCCGTATGACTTTGCGGGAAACACTGAATATTCTGGTACAGGAACGCAGGATCATCCGCAGGAAAAATGGCACATTCGTTCTGGACCGGGAATCCGGAGAACTTCCAACCTCTCAGAAGATAAACAACAATGTTTACGTGCTTCTGCCGTGTCCGGATTATTCCTCTGCACCGGAGGATTTTTCTTACAGGGTTGCTGCGGAATGTATTCGCGGAGCAATGAAATCAGCGATTTGTCACGGCGGACAGGTGGTTACGATTCCGGTATCATCTTCCAACGATCCGGAAAAGATCGACTGGGATCAGCTTGCCATGCTCCGGAAAAATGATATTGTTCTGTTTGTCGGAGACTGGTACAAGACGCTTCTGCCCCTGCTGGCGGAACGCGGCTGCCGGATCGGAGCCATCCTGCCGGAAATGAAAGAGGAAACGGAAATTCTTTTGAAAAAGATCAAGAATTACCGTATTTGCAAACGCCCCATGCTGGCAAACTATCTGCCGGAAGTCCTGACTGATTTGAAGCAGAAAGGAAAATCTGTCCCCCTTTTATTCGGACGGGATGGTTTTTCCATGCTGTACGATCATCCGGAATGGAATCTTCTGGATCATACAGATGAAATCCGGAAATACGGGGATTTGAGAATTGAAATCTGTCCGGAGGAAAACAGTTTCGTGGAACAGTGTGCCATGATTCAGGAATGTTATGAAAAAGAACCGTTCGATGCATTGATCTTTGACGCGGAAACGACTCCCGGACGACCGGTTTCATTGCGGAAACTCTGCAATCTTCCGGAAGAAGTTCTGATTTATGTCCGCGGGATCCAGCTGCTCGGTACCGGAAATGATTCCCGGAAAAATATGTATTATTCCAGATCTGCATTTTTTGAATGTTCTCAGGAATTGACAGAAGAACTTCTCACGACAGAAAAAACAGAAAACAAGATATATGATTTCAAGCATATTATAACAGAAGGAGAAATAACATGGCAGAAAAGTCAATAATCGACCAAGGAGGAAAACAAATGAAAACAAGGGTGAGATCTTTTACATTGATCGAACTGCTCGTGGTAATTGCAATCATCGCAATTCTTGCAGGAATGTTGTTGCCGGCTTTGAACAATGCAAGAGATTCTGCAAGGTCTTCTCAGTGCATCGGAAACACAAAAGAACTTGCAAGGATCTTTCTTGCATACAGCAATGACAACAACGATTATCTGCCCAGTCCATGGACAATCAAGCAGAATGCCGTAGACAAGCAGTTCTACAAAACACTTGCAAAACTGTACAACGTTTCATGGGGAAGTACGATTGCAACCACGATCTTCCGTTGTCCGAACTATGCAAAGGGGTATAAGGATGGTCAGTTTGGAACCAGTTACGGGGTCAACGTTTATGGATTTTTCGGTGCGGAATCACCGGCAGCAGATGCAGTTCTCAAACATAAAAAAATCACAAAATTCACAGCAGCCTCAAAAACAGGCATGTTAGGCGACAACTATAATCACTGGCGCGTGGATTATAACGGAACAACTGCAAATATTACAAGCCCGGATATGTATACAAAGGCTTATACTGCATTCCGTCATAATCAGAAAGCAAACTTTGCTTTTATCGACGGACATTCTGAATCACGGGGAAAACTCAAAGTTCCCTGCCTTCAGGGATATCCCGGCACAAAAGCTGATGTTTTGAAGGATTCCTTTTTCTGGTTCAATGATTTAACCCCGACAGCTTTCAATGGAATGTGAGGTATAAAAACATGAGATATTTCCTTTTATTATTACTTGCGGTGAACGTTGCCGCAGCAGAAATGATTCTTGTCAAAGACGGTGTTCCCCAGGCGGAAATCGTCCTTGAAGCAAAACCGTCCAAGTCCGCTCAGCTCGGTGCATTGGAACTGAATTATCATGTCAAAATGATCACCGGTGCAGAATTTCCTGTCAAATATGGAAAAGGTTCTGCCGGAAAGATCCATATTGAACTCGGCGGTGACAACAAACCCGCCGGAAAAGAGTATTCATCCATCAAATTTTCCGGTAACAAAATCAAGATCATGGGAAGCGATGATCCCGATTTCGGAAAGGTGAACTACAAATACCGGGAATCTTTCCCGAAACGTCAGTACATCGGAACATTGTTCGGGGTTTATGACTTTCTGGAAAAATATTGTGGAGTCCGCTGGTACGGTCTGACCGATGATGCGACTTCATTCACGCCCCGGAAAACATTGGCTGTTCAGGTGAAGGATAACTATCACTCCTCCCCCACTGATGCGTTCCGCAGCAATCACAACTCCGGCGGCAGAGCTAAAATGCTTGCGGTTCAACCCTACACACCCCGCGATGAAGCATTGATGCTTCTGCGCTGGAGAAATGTCAGTTACTTCGGACAGACAAATCATAACGTTTACCGTATTTATTTCACTCATTGGGGCAAGGCAAAGAAACCGGCTTATGCCGCATTGTTCAAGGATCGCCGGAAACATTATTTTGCTCAGGGATATGATGGAAGAATGGCACCCAGCGACGGATTTGTCCGCCGGGAATATCCCAATGATGCGGACCTTCCGCCGGGAGTTTGTTTCTCCGAACCCGGAGTCGTGGAATTTTTTGCAAATCAGGCTGTGGAACAGTGGCAGGGAAAACCCATGGTCGGTCTTCCCAGCAACGGTCATTATCTGAAACGTCTGGAAGGAAAACCCTTCTATTCTTCCGTTCAGCATCAGGATACTCAGGGACCCTGCAGCTGTAAAAAATGTATTGAAGCGGCGAAGAATGGACAGAACCACATCATGTGGCAGTGGATCGCTGATATTGCCAATGCCGCAGCGAAGAAACAGCCGGGAATCGGAATTTCCACCCTGGCTTATCAGAGATCTCTGGCTTATCCGGAAAAGGTGAAACTGCCGGAAAATCTCTGTGTGCAGATGTGTCTGGGAATCCACGCATGGTGGAACCCGGAATTTTACAAGATCCAGCACGATGAAATCTATAAAAAATGGATGAAGAATAAAGGCAAAAAGGTCATGACCAGCTGGATTTATCTGTTCAGTCCCAGCTGGGATTCCAAGACCCGTTACAAACACAAATTCTTCCCCGGAGTTTATCCCAGACATGCCGGAAAGATCGCCAAGGAGATGGCACAGGATGGTATGCGCGGCTACTTCATCGAATGTGAATGGTTCTGCAGTATGCTGGAAGCCTATGTCGTCAACAAGATCTTCTACGATCCCAGCCTTGATCCGGATCAGATCGTTGATGAATTCTTTGTCAAGTTCTATGGAAAAGCAGCTCCGGAAATGAAAGCGTTCTATACAGAACTGGAAAATATTTACTGGAACTGGAAGAACTATCCTGCAAGCATGTTCGGCAAAAACAGCATCGCAGAACGTTTGCGCGGTCACTCTCTCGGAACCGGAATGTTGAATGCAAATAATAACTGGAGTATTGGAACTGCAGAACGCATGGCAAAACTTTCCGGATTGCTTGCCGCTGCCGAAAAGAAAGCCGCAGGTGATGCTCTGACTTTGAAACGTATCGGATGGATCAGAAAGGGATACTGGAATCAGGCTGTGGAAGGCAGACAGGATTATGTTCATCGGATGAAAGTCAATACCATGCCGGAAAAGAGTATCGTGATCAACCGCGTTGCCGATGTCAAGGGCGATCCTTCCAAGATCGATTGGAGCAAGCAGGTTTCAGCCGGTGATTGTCATACCACAGAAGACGGAACCATTATTCCCGGTGCCTTCTCCCTGAAACTTGCCGCAGACAATGAATATCTTTATTTTGAATTTGTGGAAAAGAAAGTTCAGAAAGACCCCATCTTATGGAAGAACTACTTTGAAGTCTTCATGTCCGGCAAAGACAAAAATCAGATCATTCAGATCGCTATGGCTCCCGACACCGTGAAGCCCCTGAGCTATAAAACTGAAATGATCAACGATGTTCTCCATACCAAAGGTTTTGCGTTCCCGCTGCAGTACAAAGTTCTGGAAAAAGACAAGAGCTGGCACTGGCAGATGTCCTTCCCGATTTCCGTTCTCGGAAGCAAGGAGCTCCGCCGGTTCAACATGAACTTCCGCCGCTATTCTCCGGACTACAAACTGCTCTGGAACAAATTCTTTGCCTCTGCAGCAGAATGTGCCAACCAGATGGGATATGTTGCCATCAAGGGCGGAACTCTTTCCGCAAATGAAAAGACTCTTTCTTTCAAAGAAAGCAGGATCCGCAAAGAGATCGGAACATGGTATCTGAATCATGGAACTATTTCATTCACCGCAGACCCCAATACGGCAGCGGTCAAGATGAAAGCAAAAGATCTTCTGATCAGTTCAGAACAGATTCCCGTGGTTCAGGGCGATGTTGTGACCATCCGCTGGAAAGCGGATGGCGCACGTCCCTCCTGCAATGTTCAGCCGTTCTACGGCAGCAAACAATCCGGGTTCAAAAGCACAAAGACAGTTGCCAAAGGGAACAACACTTTTGAAAGCACTTGCGTCATTCCGGCAAAAGCGACCTCATTCCGCGTTGTTTTCTCAACTGCAAAACCCATTGATTTCAAACTCACTGCCCCCGTTATCACCATAGGAGCCGGCAAATGAAAAAAACATTCGTTATCTTGTCAACAGTTCTGACATTTTCCCTGTTCGGTGCAGGGGAAATGCCGAATCTGGATTGGAAACTTGTCAATGGAAAAATGGCGAACTGGAGCGGTGCACTGGTTCCCGCCAAAGACGGCGTTGTTTTGAAGAAAGGAATTTCTTACAGTAAACAGAAATATCTGATCGGAGAAAAACGGAAAGTTCAGGTGAACTTCACCGTTCAGGGCAAAGGTTCCAGTATCGGACTTTACTATTATACCAAGCCCGGTGTGATTCTCGGCGGAACACAGGAACGCATCCCAAATGCCGATTCTCTCAAGAGCTTTGAAGCTGTTTTTGAATTGCCGGAAATGGCAAAAAAACAGAAAGTCGGTTCTTTCCGGGTTTATTTCACAACTCCGGAAAACCTGCAGATCAAAGAAATCAAAATGAAATTTGTGGACTGATCAAATGAAAGAAATGAACTACGATATTGCTGTATGCGGCGGCGGGGTTGCCGGAGTTGCAGCTGCATTGGCTTCCGCACGGCGCGGAATGAAAACCGTCCTGATCGAAAAAACAATTCTTCCCGGAGGTCTTGCCACCTCCGGTCTCGTCCTCGTCTATCTCCCACTTTGCAACAAACGGGGAACTCAGATGATTTACGGGATCTCAGAAGAATTGTTGCTGATCTCCAACAAGTACGGTCCCTGCGATCTGGATCCGGATTGGAAAAAGAACGGACGCTATGTCGTTGATTTCTCCCCCGGTTCCCTGGTACTTGCCATGGATGAACTGCTGGAAGAAGCAGGCGTGGAAATCTGGCTGGATTCCATCATCACTGATTGCGAAGTGGAAAATGACCGTCTCACCGGAATTTCTGTTTTCAACAAGAGCGGAACTGTAAAAGTCAAAGCAAAGACATTTGTGGATGCAACAGGCGATGCCGATCTGCTGTTCCTTGCCGGAAAACCGTGCAACTATTCTGAAAACTCTATGGTTCTCTGGACGATTGAACACAATGAACATGCCAAATCAGGTCATGATTTCGATGACTGTTCCCATTTGGCGATCCATGCCGATCCGCTGGCGAATCCGTACACCTGCGAAAATCTTTCCGGCTGGATGGTCTCTGACTTTGTGCTGGAAGGCCGCCGCCGTTACCGCAATCTGCTGAAGAAAGAAGCCGCCGAAGGAATTTCCAACCGGAAGACTCATTATCCGCTGACCCTGCAAACACAGCCGCCTATCCGCAAAGGACGCTGTATTCAGGGGCTTTTTACCATGGATACAGGCATGGAAAGTCAGAGTTTTGAAGACTCTGTCGGTGTTCTGGGTGACTGGCGTTCGGAAAAGGTATGGCAGATCCCCTACCGTTCCCTTCTGCCCAGAGATTTGAAAGGTGTTATTGCCGCCGGACGCTGTATTTCCGCTATCGGAGATGCCTGGGAAGCAACCCGTGTAATCCCTGTTGCCGCAATGACTGGTGAAGTCGCCGGAATTGCTGCAACTTTGGCTGTCAGAAAGGATGCAACACCGCACGAACTTCCTTATCCGGAACTTGCAGAAGAACTCCGGAAAACCGGAATCCTGTTGGAATATCCCTGCTGATTTTTTTGGGAACCACGGAATTCACGGAAAAAGCACGGAAGTTTTTTTATGATGGCATATCAATTTTTGTTTATGCAAAAATTGATATGCCGCAAAAAGGTTTGAAAAAGGATGATGGGGTTTGGGGAAGAGGGAAAACAACTTTCCTTAAAAGTTTTTTCCCTCTTCCCCAATTACAAAAGATCTTGTTTTGAAAAAACTCAGAATTTGATTACCAGAGTTCCTGCTTCAGCGGGAGTGATTTCGATCAGACCATCCCGGAGTTGACGGAAGAAGATTTCTTTTCCATTCATCAGAACCATTGCGGGCAGCTGTGTGACACCGCATTGAAGTTTCATTGTACCGGAACCGGAATAGCAGAATTCGATTTCTGCATGATCGTCCACCCAGAGAGCGGAGTTGATTCTGGTTTCCTCCCAGTGTTCCAGCCAGAGTTTGTGTTTTCTCATTTCCATCCATGCGAGCAGCTGGGTCAGGAAATAATTTTCCGGCAATGCACGGCTGAAGATATGGATTCCGCGCCAATCACGGATGATGGTATTTTTCTTCAATCCGAAATTCAGAGCGGAATAGAAATCGTCTTCAGAGCAGTTTGTATCGAGAGCTTTATCAATCAGCAGCGCGGAATATTGCTGCAGTTCCCACCAGGCGAGGCTGAGTTTCGTTCCCATGACTTTTTCCTGCTGACTGTAATCCATAAACAGTTTGAACATACCGGGATACTGTTCTCCGCCGAATTTCCGCATGGCAATATATGCTTCCGGATAAAGTCCTTCGGTGGTGTAATTGTAAATGAATTCAGCTCTGATCCGTTCCGGTGATAATTCCGGTACATTCTGGAATGCAAGATTCGGATTGGATTCTTCATGGAAATGTTTGGTGCTGAACCACGGTTCCACTTCAAAATATTCCGGAAAATATTTCAGAGAGGATTTCATGATTGCCAGACGGAGTGCGAGCTGTTTTGCAGCGTTGTAAATACCGAATGCACGGCTTTCTTCATCTCCGGCAGCTTCTGCCATACGGATATAAGACGGGAACAAACCGTAATTTGCCCCTTCCACCCAGGTGATTCCGTTATCGCTGTAACCGGTTCCCATACAAGCCCAGTCATGCATCAGATCAAAGAAGGAATAAACCTCTTTTACAAGACTCCAATTTTTTCTGATTTCCGCGAAGGAACCTGTTGCCAGTGCGCCGAGATAGATATAGTAGAATGTCAATCCTGCGCCCCAGTCATTTTCGATCAGCGGCACTTTCAGATTGAAGATTTCTTCCTGTGTCCCTTCCTTGATTACATTGTCGGAGAAGAAATAAAGGTTCAGATAGCAAATCTTGAATTGAACACCTGTGAACGGCTCTTTCCGGTCGTACCAGTTCTTCAGGAAAATATGTTTTTTCGCCGGATCTTCGTATTGTTCGATCACACCGTCATGATCTATGCCTTTCATCATGACACCCCAGTCGATTACTGTGTAATCGGAAGTAACATCTTTATCCAGCACGATCTGCATCCGTTCATCCAGTTTTTCCCTCAGGAATTTCTTTTCTTCTCCATCCATAAAGAAAAGCATGGATGAAGCCAGGGCGAATGGTTCCAGCAAAGCTCCTGCGTATGGATAAGAAACGCGGTTTTTACCGAAGAAAGAGACCAGTTTCTGATAGGGTGCAAACCCTTCCCGCAGTTTTTCCGGAAGTTTGGAATTGACATCCCGCAGCGGGAATTTCCGTGCGAGCGGCATGAATGGAAGCGTATATTCGGACCATGTTCCGACCCGTCCGTTCAGATAACCGTATTTTGTTGGAAATTCAAAATCTGAAACATCTTTGAATTCTGCTGTTCCGGAAAGGGTCGTCGGAGGCGGAACAGGTGCAAGTTCCAACGGTTCTGTTCCCCAGGAATCCTGAATGTAACGGTATTCAAATTTCTGACGGATAATCACTTTTTGCGCAGTTTCATCCAGCTGGAAATAATCACAGCATTTTACCGGATAGGCAAGGAGCGCGCGGCTCCACAAACGGCAGCGGCGGACAGCTCCATCCAGCGGCATTTCTCCCGGCTCAAACCGTTCGATCCCGAAGGGTGTGCAGCTGAACATCAGAGGAACTCCGGAAAATTCAATTGATTCCAATCTTCCGGATTTTCCTCTTGTGACTTTCATCGTTTCCGGGTTGCGGTCAAAGACAAGCATCAGCGGAACATCCGGGAACTCTGTGCTGTCGTACAGTAAGACCCAGTTTTCCGCCATTCCGCAGATATTTGCATCATCAAGAAAGACTTCTTCAATTCCGTCAGTACGGGGAATCAGAATGGATTGATAGTTTCCTGCAAATTGTAATCCGGAAATCCGCATGGAATTGAATTCACTTTCTGTCAAAACGGCAGGAGACGCCAGAGAATAGGTACAGGAGAAATTCTTTCCTTCATGCTTTGCCGCCCAGCGTACACTCAGGTGATTTACGGTGATATCATCGTTTTCGATTCCTGTGTCACAGGGTTCGTAGGAGCCATGCAGTCCCATTCCTTCCGGCAGAAGAGAGTAGCTCCAGCGGTAACGTTTCTGATATTTCGGCTGTCCGCAGAGGAACATTTTATCCACGATACCGAGTACAGGCATAGCATAATCAAGCAGCCCGTCGCCTTTGGAAAAACCGAATCTTCCGGGAGAATTTTTTCTGCCTGCGCCGGAATGCCATCCGGCAACATCAGGAGTCGAGAGATCGTTCTGATATTTTTCTGTGGGGAAACAGTGCTTTTTCTGTTTGAATTGCGGTTTCGGGAGCGGTTTTTCAGCGGGGATCATCGTGAAACCGATTTTTTCCAGATCAACAGCCCCGCCTTCGGGAAGAACCATTTCTGCAACCAGTTTATTGTCTCCGTCTTTCAGAGTGATATCAATTCCGAAACGGCTGTATTCTTCATGATTATACATGGCAGAAGACTTCAAAGCGGGAAAGGATTCACCATTGACGATAAGTTTCTTCAGGACAGGCATCGTCCGGTGATGAGGCTGCGGATAAGGTGCAGGCGGACAGGGAGCGAGAAAAACAAAATCCCCAGACCATCCGGTAACGGTGCTTGTCAGTACAACTTTATTTTCTTCCTGCTGAGTAATTTCCCAGTTTGCCAGTATTGTTTCAGAGTTGAAATCGCAATAGTAACGATGGTCTCCGCCCATGATGATACCCTTTCTTTATGATGTTTCCGGATACTCTATCACCGTCTGAGTGAAAAATCAAGCAGAACTATATACTTTTTCTGTATAATGGGGAACACCCTGAATACCGTCCTCAGAATCTGAAATAAATGAACGGATTGCAGGTTGATGTTGCTATTCTGGTAACGGCCAGAACAAACAGCACAAGCAGCCATACGTTTACCGGGATGGTAAAAACGTTTACCGCTGTACATTATCGCATCGCAAACCGGAGGGATGCGAGGATATTCCGATGTTTCTGATTGTCGACGTAACAGAACGATTGACAACTCCGGAAGGAGAAATTCTACTGTTCCCGGAAATAGAAGTATCCTCCTGGTGGACAAATCTTTGTGAAGATGAGGCGGTCTGCATTGAACTGTATCACGACCACGGGACCAGTGAACAATTTCACAGTAAGTTCAAAACGGATATGGGATTGGAAAGTCTTCCAAGTGGAAAATTTGTAACAAATGCGCTGATTTTGAACTTGGCGGTTATTGCCTATAACTGTTTATGATTCATCGGACAGCAGGCATTGAAATGAGCTGAAGTTCCGTAACGGTTTCGCCAGCAGTTTTCCGGACAGCTCTTTGTCACTGCATTTGAAATGTTTTGCAATTCCGGAAGTAATCAGAGCGAGAAGTTTCTGACAATGTTCTTTTGAGGGAGCGATCTCCTTGAAGGTTATCTTTTTTCCGCTGCCGCGCCGCAAAGAACCGACTTTCACCATGTGA